>CACKZH010000059.1 GCA_902604575.1 uncultured Pelagibacteraceae bacterium | reverse complement strand
ATATTAAGTTAAAATTTTGTTAATCTTTTAAGGTATCTTGAATAATTAGTAAAAGAATATTATATATAGGACATTATGGAATATGATAAAAACGGAATACTAAATAGAGCTAAAGCAGCACAACAAACAGCTGCGGTAATGGATGAAGGCTTAAGAGCCTACATGCTAAAAGTTTATAACTACATGGCAACTGGAATACTGCTAACTGGAATAGTAGCACTAATAACATTTAAAATGTCAGTTGTTACCAATGATGCAGGATCGATCGTTGGTCTTACTCAGATGGGTAATGCGATTTATTTATCAGGTCTAAAATGGTTAGTAATGTTAGCGCCCCTAGGTATCGTTTTTTATATGAGTTTTGGAATTAATAAAATGAGTGCATCAAAAGCTCAAACTACCTTCTGGGTATTTGCAGCTTTGATGGGTCTATCTTTATCTTCAATATTATTGGTTTACACTGGAATGAGTGTAACTAGAGTATTCTTTATTACATCCGCAACATTTGGAGCGATGAGTATCTACGGTTACACAACAAAAAGAGATCTTACAAAATTAGGATCTTTTTTGATGATGGGACTAATTGGAATAATTATAGCTTCAATTGTTAATATCTTTATGAAATCTTCGATGATGTATTTTGTGATTTCAATTTTAGGTGTTTTAATCTTTGTTGGCTTAACGGCTTATGACACTCAAAAAATCAAAAATATGTATGTAGCGACTGATACAGGTGAACTTATGGGCAAGAAAGCTGTAATGGGCGCTTTAACTTTATATCTAGATTTTATCAATCTATTTATAATGTTGTTAAGATTATTTGGGCAAAGAAGATAAATTTATTTTTGAAGTTTCTTCCAGTTAGTATTTTTTAATAAAATTCTGAGATCGTAAGAATTTTTTAGTATTTTACCACTTGTATCAGTAATCAAATATTTAAGATTTTTATTCTTAGGCTTAAAGTTTTTACAAATTTTATAAAGTGCGTTTTCAGTTGCATTTTTAAAAACACTAAAGCTAACTTGTTTACTTGATATATTTAAACCATAATCTTTCCAAGAACCTTCCGAAACCATCTTGGCATATAAGTCTAATATAATTTTTAGCTCATCCTTTTCAAAAAAATGTTTTTCCACTATTTTATTATGAGGATTATTTACAACTAATTTTAAATTACTACGCATCAGTCTTATGTTTATTAATTAATGGTACTTGAAATCCTGTGAATACTATTGTTATTGGAAGCATCCCCCACACTTTAAAATTAACCCAAAACTCTTCTGTTTGAGTTCTCCAAACAAATTCATTCAATAAAGCGAGACCAAAGAAAAAAAACATCCATCTTCTATTAAGAATTTCCCATCCGATATCACTTAACGGTATTGTTTTTCCCATAATTTTTTTTAAAATAGGTTCATTGGTAAAGTATTTCCCAAAATATAATGCCAAAGCAAACATGATATTGATAATAGTTGGTTTTACATAAATAAATATAGGATCATTAAAGTAGATAGTTAATCCACCAAAAAAAGTAATTAAAATTCCACTTACTAAAGGCATTGGAGGAATTTTTTTTTCAAAAAACCAAACTACTGCTAATGCAACTAAAGTTGCAACTATCAGTGGAGGTATTGCTACTGATAAATTTTTACCACTATTGTAATAATAGAAAAAAAATATTGCTAAAGGACCGAAATCAGTAACAAATTTTAAAAAAGATTTATTCACCAAAAAGATATTAACATATTTGCCACATCACAAAACATTTATATTTTTAGCATTGATTTTTATTTCTAAATACCCATACTAAGTCCAATGCCAATCCAAAAAGCTAAATTTTCAATTGGAGACATCGTAAAGCATAAACACTTTGAATTTAGAGGTGTGATTTATGATGTTGATTTTGAATTTAATAATTCTGAAGAATGGTATCAATCTATTCCAAAAAATGTGAGACCAAGAAAAGATCAACCGTTTTATCACCTATTAGCAGAAAATGATGAGATAACTTATGAA
>CACKZH010000058.1 GCA_902604575.1 uncultured Pelagibacteraceae bacterium | reverse complement strand
CCTTATTACCCTAGATTTAAATCACATCAATTAGAAATTGAAGATACAGGGTTAAATTTTAAAGTTAATTTCTCAAGACAGGGTTTAATTAAACTTAAAACTTCCTCTCAAGATCAAGCTATAGAAATAGTTAGAAGAAGGGTAGATGAAGTTGGAACTAATGAGCCTAACATACTTAAAAGAGGAAATAACCGAATTTTAGTTGAGCTTCCTGGATTAGATGATCCAATGAGAATAAAATCATTGCTTGGTAAAACTGCAAACCTTACCTTTAGATTTGTAACAAATGACGAAAATGATCGTTTTGGAGTTGAAAAGTTAAAATTTGAAAATGGTCTAGAAGAAGCCACAGTTAGTAAAAGAATTATAATAAGTGGTGAAAATTTACTTGATGCTCAACCAAAAATGGACACTCAAAACAACCAAACAATTGTTTCATTTACTTTAGATAGAGTAGGTGCAAAAAGGTTTGGTAAAGCAACTTCAACTGGTATTGGTAAGCAATTAGCAATTGTTTTAGATGGTAAAATTATTAGTGCCCCTGTAATTAGAGATACGATTGCTAGTGGATCCGGTCAGATAAGCGGTGGCTTTACTTTTCAAACAGCAACTGATTTAGCTTTGTTGTTAAGATCAGGAGCATTACCAGCTCCGTTAGAAATAATTGAAGAAAGAACTGTAGGACCAGATCTTGGACAAGACTCAATTAATGCAGGAATGATTGCTTTAGCGATAGGCTTTATGTTGGTGATAATTTTTATGTTTGTAAAATATAAAATTTTTGGATTAATAACAAATGTAACATTGATTGTTAATTTGTTTATGCTTTTAGGTGTTTTAACTTTATTTGAGGCTACATTAACATTACCTGGTATTGCAGGAATTATCCTAACTGTAGGTATGGCTGTTGACGCAAATGTTTTAATTTTTGAGAGGATCAAAGAAGAATTAAAAGACGAGACTAATAATATTTTGGCTTTTGATGGTGGTTATACTAAATCTAGAACAGCAATTTTGGATGCTAATATAACCACATTATTAGCTGCAATTATTTTATTTTTTATGGGTTCAGGTCCAGTTAAAGGTTTTGCTGTAACCTTAGGAGTTGGAATATTTACAACACTATTTTCAGTTTATTTTATAGCAAGATTATTCACCAGCATTTACGTATCAAGAAATAAAAATAAGGAAAAATTAATCTAATGATTGCTTTTAATAAATATTATAATCAATTTAATTTACTATCATCATTTTTGATTATTGTTTCATTATTATTGTTAATATTTAAAGGGCTTAATTTTGGGATAGACTTCAAAGGTGGTACATTAATCGAATTAAGAGCCTCAGACCAAAACATAAATGTTAGTTCATTAAGAGATAGATTTAATCAAATGAACTTAGGAGATGTTTCAGTTAAGAAATTTGGTAATGATACTGATTTTTTAGTAAAATTTGAAAATAAAGACAATAAGAAGAACATTATTGAAGAAATTAAAGGTAACTTAGATAAATCTTTTGGAAATAACTATGATTTTAGAAGAGTTGAAAATGTTGGTCCAAAAGTTAGTGCCGAATTACTAAAATCAGGGGTAATAGCAATATCTTTGTCATTAGCATTAATGCTGATTTACATTTGGATTAGATTTGAATGGCAGTTTAGTCTAGGTGCAATTTTAGCTTTGTTTCATGATGTTATTGTAACTCTTGGGGTTTTTTCTTTATTTAGCTTAGAGATAAACTTATCAATTATAGCAGCTGTTTTAACAATAGTGGGATACTCTATGAATGATACAGTGGTCATTTTCGATCGTGTCAGAGAAAATCTAAGAAAATACTCAGATATAAAAATTTTTGAATTAACAAATATTTCTATTAATGAAACTTTATCAAGAACAATAATAACATCTGCAACTACTTTACTAGCATTATTAGCTATATATTTTTTTGGTGGAGAGATACTTAAAGGATTTTCACTTGCTATGATATTAGGTGTCATCTTTGGAACTTATTCCTCTATTTATATTGCGAATACTGTTTTAGTAAGATTAAGAGTCTCTCAAAAAACAATT
>CACKZH010000057.1 GCA_902604575.1 uncultured Pelagibacteraceae bacterium | reverse complement strand
TATCTGACATAGCTATATCAAAAGTTTTTTCTGAAATATTGTTTTCTAAAGCAATTTTTTTAAAATTTAATTTCCAATTTTCAAATTCTTTATTGATATCAGCAAATGAGAAATTAATAGAAATAAAAATAAAAAATATAAAAAAATTAATTAGTTTCATGTAAATCCTTCAAATATATAATTACAGCAATCCAAATAAAAATAAAACTAACTAATTTTGTTATTGAAAAAGGCTCATTGTAATAAAAATACCCTAATAAAAACTGTAAAGTGGGTGTTATATAAAATATCATGCCAGTCGGCCCTAAACCACAGAGTTCAACTCCCCTAACATATAAAAATAAAGGTATGACAGTCATAGGTCCAGCAAGATAAATAAATATCATCATCGATGGATCAGATAATTGAAAATCATTATATCCTTTGCTTGCTATCAAATAAAAAGCTAACAGTGCAAATGGTAGTATAAATAAACTCTCGATAAGAAGGCCTACATCAGTATCAACGTTTATTTTTTTTCTAACAAGATTGTAAAACCCCCAACTTAAAGCAACAATTAAACCAACCCAAGGCAATGATTTAATGCTTACTATTATTAAAAAAAGAATTGATAGAACAACTAAGAGAATTGAAAAGATTCTTTTTTTATTAAGTTTTTCTTTAAAAAAAAGATAACCAAGCATTACGCTTAAAATAGGCATTATAAAGTACCCAAAACTTGCATCTATAATTCTATTTGTTGCTATAGCATATATCCATACACCCCAATTTATAAAAATTAAAAATCCTGAGATAAATAAATAAAATAAATTTGATTTATTTTTTATAATTTTAAAAAAAACATTCCATTTAGAGAAAAAAAAAGTAGTAAGAATTAAAGTAAACGCTGTCCACAAACATCTATGAACAACTAATTCAATATGCCCAATATAAGCGATATATTTAAAATAAATTACACCAAAAAATCCCCACCAAAAAGATCCAAACCCAGCAAGTAATAAGCCTTTGTTAAATTCTTTATTCATAGGAAAGCATGATGTTTGTAATTAACAAGTCTATTAGACTATTTTAAGGTTGAATTAAATAATTATAATTATAAAACCTAGCTCACGGAGAGATGGCTGAGCGGTTGAAAGCACCGGTCTTGAAATTCTAAGAATCCCCTACCCACATTACGACTATTCACATACTTATCTTGACATTGCTAACTTTTTTAATTTTAGCTTTTACGAGAAGTACATCATTCCTGGCTTGCCTAAGCTATGAAACTAGAAACTAACTAGAAACTATGAGAAAGAATTAATAAAATTAATACCTAATTATAAAAACAGTTGAATTTTCTATACTGCTAATTTTATCTTTTGATTTAGAATTCTTAACCTCAATATTATTAGACTCTAAAAAGTCTCTAACCTGACTAGCTTTAATTGCATAATTAGTATTTTCACTGGCAACACCAAAAGCTGCTTTTGTAAAATCTTTATCTAAAGACGCAACAGCAACACCAATTAAACTTTTTGTAGTTTTGTCAACAATTGGACCACCACTATTTCCAGGGTGTACTGATGCATCTATTTGCATTCTAGTAGTATCATTACCTACACCTTTTAAAGAATTTATTATACCTCCCGTGATTTTTAAATCATCACTTATAGCTTTACCAAAAGGAAAACCTGCTACTAAAATTTCCTGCGATTTAAATGGAGACTTATTAGAAAACTTAACAAAATTTTTATTTTTTTTATCAATTTTTATTAGCGCCAAATCAAGTCTACTATCTGTAGCTAAAATTTTTGCTTGAATTTCATTCCCCTCATATTGAACTTTTATATTATTGGATTCTTGAACTACATGAAAATTGGTAACAATAAGACCTGTGTCTGAAACAAAAAAACCAGAACCTACACCTGGTCTTGAGTTTTCGTTACTCTCATCTTTTGGTTTTTTGTTATTGTGTATTTTTGAATTAGCAAAACCAGGTTGGTCTTTTCCTGATTTTTTATTTCTTTCCTCTCTTGCTTTTCTTATTATTTCTCTTTCTTTTTCAGTTACATAAGTCTGTTGGGGAGCTAATTGTGGCCAAGTTTTAAAATAACTTCTACCTGTTTCGCCAAATGTAAATTCTTCTAATTTTTTTGAATATTCTGACTCATCTCTTAATTCGTATTCACTAGCCAAATAAAAGTCTAATTCTACTTCAGCATTAAAAGGATACTGATCTTCTTTTCTCTTTGAGCCTAGGAAAGTAATAATCCCTTTAAACTTAAATTCTTTATGATTTGATTTACTTGGT
>CACKZH010000056.1 GCA_902604575.1 uncultured Pelagibacteraceae bacterium | reverse complement strand
CAACATCCATTAAATCAAATTTAATTCCTGCTTCATTTGCAATAGCTGGTAAATGTAAACCTGCATTTGTAGAACCACCAGTTGCAGCAACAATCGTTGCAGCATTTTCTAAAGCTTTTTTGGTAACAATATCTCTTGGTTTAATTCCTTTTTTCAAAAGGTTCATAACCGTTTTACCACTAGCTTTTGCGTATTTATCTCTTTCCTCGTATGGAGCTGGTGTTCCTGCTGAATAAGGAAGTGCTAATCCAATTGCTTCAGATACACATGCCATTGTATTTGCAGTGAATTGACCTCCACAAGCACCTGCACTAGGACAAGCAACTAATTCTAATTTTCTAAGTTCTGCAGTAGTCATTTGACCTGTTGAATGTTTTCCAACCGCCTCAAATACATCTACAACTGTTACGTCTTTTCCTTTATATTTGCCTGGAAGGATTGATCCACCATATATAAATACACTCGGTACATTCAATCTAACCATAGACATCATTAGACCTGGTAAAGATTTATCACATCCCGCAATCCCTACTAAAGCATCATAACAATGACCTCTAACCGTAAGTTCAGCAGAATCTGCTATTACTTCCCTAGATATCAATGAGGACTTCATTCCTTCATGCCCCATTGCGATACCGTCTGTTACGGTAATTGTACAAAATTCTCTTGGAGTTCCACCATTAGCTCTAACTCCTTTTTTAACTGATTGAGCCTGTCTCATTAGTGCAATGTTACAAGGAGCTGCCTCATTCCATGTTGAAACGACGCCAACAAAGGGTTTTGCTACATCTTTCTCAGTTTCCCCCATAGCATAATAAAACGATCTATGTGGAGCTCTGTCTGCTCCTAATGATGTATGTCTGCTTGGAAGTTTCTTTTTGTTAAATTTAGCCATTATATACCCTTTATTGTTACTGATATTTTCTCAATATCATTCTTTAAATTATTATAATTATTTTTTTCTTGTTCAACAATCTCTTTTGGAGCTCGATCTACAAAACTCTTATTCTCCAATCTTTGAGATATTTTATTCATCTCTTGCTCTAATCTACTTTGTTTATTTGTTAAATTTTCTTTTATTAATTTCAAATCAACCTCTTTATCAAAATAAATCTTAAACAAATCACCAGAAACAACCATTGTCGCAGCTGGTTTATCTAAATCCTTATCTAATATGCTGTTTATTCTTCCTAGTTTTTTTAGAATTATTTTATTTGTATTAATAAAGTATTTTTGATTTTTATTAATATTGCTTATTGATACATCAATAAATGAACCTGGGTTTACATTTAGCTCATTTTTAAATGATCTGATCTCTGAAATAATGTTGATAATATTTTCAACTTGTTCAGTGCTACTATCCCTATTTATTTCGCCAGATAACCAGTTTTTAAGCATTAAATAATCACTACCATCATTATCAAATTTATTTTTGAGCCAAATTTCTTCAGTAACAAACGGAATAAAAGGATGTAACAAAATCAAAATTTGTTTGAATACAAAAGATGATACTTTTTTTACCTCTGCTTTAGCTTTTTCATCTTCTGAAAATAGTATTGTTTTAGATAGTTCTAAATACCAATCACAATATGAATGCCATGCAAATTTATAAGCATTTTTAGCAGCCTCATCAAATCTATAATCTTCGAGGTTTTTTTCTATCTTATTTTTAGTCTCAACAAGTTCTGAATAAATCCATTTGTTAATATTTACATTTAGACTTGGAACATTATCGATATCCTTAAAATCACATTCATTAGTGATTAAAAAATTATTTGCATTCCATAATTTATTTAAAAAATTTCTATAACCTTTAACTCTATCTTCAGAAAGCTTAACATCTGTGCCAGGTGAAGCCATTGATAACAAAGTAAATCTAAGTGCATCTGCACTATATTTTTCAATTAAATCTAAAGGATCAATTACATTTCCTTTCGATTTAGACATCTTCTGTCCCTTCTCATCTCTTACTAATGCATGAACATAAATATCTTTAAATGGTTCTTTATTTAAAAATTCAGTACCAAACATAATCATTCTAGCAACCCAGAAAAATATAATGTCAAAACCTGTAACTAATACTGATGTTGGATAAAATTTATCAACATATTTATTATCATCAGGCCAACCAAGTGTTGCAAAAGGCCATAAGCCTGATGAGAACCAAGTATCTAAAACATCTGGATCACGATTTAATTCAATATCTTTACCATAATGTTTTTTAGCTTGTTGTTTTGCATCATCTTCATTTTCAGAAACAAAAATTTTTTCATCAGGACCATACCAAGCAGGAATTTGATGTCCCCACCAAAGCTGTCTAGAAATGCACCAAGGTTCTATATTGTTCATCCACTGGAAATAGGTT
>CACKZH010000055.1 GCA_902604575.1 uncultured Pelagibacteraceae bacterium | reverse complement strand
ATTGAACCTATTTTTATTGGTCACGAAGTTGAAATACTTAAATGTGCTGAAGATATTAAATGGGATATTTCTAAATACGAACTAATTCACGAACCTGTAGAGAATGATACGGCTAAAATTGCAGCTAAGCTTGCAAGTGAAGATAAGGTTAAAATAATAGTGAAAGGACACATTCATACAGATGTTCTTATGAAAGAGGTTTTAAAACGTGAATATAATTTGTTGGGCAAAACAAGACTAAGTCATATTTGGCATATGAGTATTGGCAAAGATGATAAACCTCTAATAATCACTGATGGAGCATTAAATGTATTACCCAATGTAAAAACTAAAATGCATATCTTGAAAAATGTAATAAATTTTTCCCACAGAATAGGAATAGAAAGACCAAAAATATCTGTTTTATCAGCAACAGAGGAAGTTTTAGAAAGTGTACCAAGTTCAATTGAAGCAGCAGAAATCACAAAGTTAGCTAAAGAAGAAAATTTAAATGCTGATGTTTTTGGTCCTTTAGCATTTGATAATAGTATTTCAAAAAAATCAGCAGCAATAAAAGGGATTAAAAATTTAGTTGCTGGTGAGGCAGATGTGTTGTTAGTGCCAAGTGTAGAAACTGGAAATGCGTTGGTAAAAATGCTGATATATTTTAGTGGAGCATGTGCTGCAGGAGTTGTTGTCGGTGGAAAGGTGCCAGTCGTGATCACAAGTAGATCTGATGAAGCTCAAGCACGATTAGCCTCTATTGCAGCTGCAGTAGTTGCATTGGACTAAATAATTCATTGAATTTCAAACGAAATTCATTTAGATAAATTAAAATTTTAAAGGAGAGAAATGGCAATTACATACTTAAAAAAATCACCAAAAACATCATCAACAGACGATACAAAAACTAGAGAGATTGTTGAAAATATTCTTAAAGATATAGAAAAAACAAAAGAAGAAGGATGTAAAGAGCTTTCGAAAAAATTTGATAAATATGAAGGTGATGTAATTGTTTCAAATGAAAAAATTGAAGAAATAAAAAAAAATTTAGATCAAAAAACTAAAGATGATATTCAGTTCTCTCACGAAAGAGTTAGAAAATTTGCTGAAGCACAATTAAAAAATTATGGTCAAGACTTTGAGGTTGAATTATCTGACGGTTTATTTGCTGGACAAAAACTTATTCCAGTAAACACAGCAGGTTGTTACGTTCCTGCAGGAAGATATGCTCATATAGCATCAGCGGTAATGAGTGTGACAACAGCAAAAGTTGCTGGGGTTAAAAATATTTTAGTTTGTAGTTCACCTAAACCTGGTATTGGAGTGCATCCTTCAATTGTTTATACAGCTGACTTATGTGGTGCTGATGTGATAATGAATTTGGGTGGTGTGCAAGCTATTGCAGCAATGACAAATGGTTTATTTGGAAATGCACCTGCGGATATTTTAGTTGGGCCTGGAAACCAATTTGTTGCTGAAGCAAAAAGGATTTTATTTGGAAAAGTTGGTATAGATTTATTCGCAGGACCTACAGAAATAGCAGTTATTGCTGACGACACCGCAGATCCTGAAATGGTTGCATATGATTTAGTTGGACAAGCAGAACACGGTTACAATTCTCCAGCTTGGCTGTTTACTAAAAGTAAAAAGGTTGCAGACTATGTAATGCAAAGAGTTCCAGAATTAATTGCAGATTTACCAGATCTTCCAAGAGAAAATTCAGGTGCTGCATGGAGAGATTATGGTGAAGTAATTCTTTGTGATACTGATGAAGAGATTGCTAAAGTTAGTGATGAATACGCTCCAGAACATTTAGAGGTCCAGACCAAAAATTTACAATGGTACCACGACAGATTAAAAAATTATGGATCTTTATTCATTGGTGAAGAAACAACTGTTGCTTATGGAGATAAATGTTCGGGAACAAATCATATTTTGCCAACTAAAGGTGCTGGTAGATACACGGGTGGTTTATTTGTTGGAAAATTTATTAAAACATTAAGTTTCCAAAGAATGAGTAAGGCTGCAACAAAAGAAGTTGGTGCAGCTTGTGCAAGAATTTCTAGATATGAAGGAATGGAAGCACATGCCAGAACTGGTGACGTGAGATTAAGAAAATACGGATTTTCTAATTAATAATTAATTAGTTAATTTTAAATCTAAATATAGAGCTGCGGACCAAGAAAAATTATTTGCACCCATTGGTTTACCATTCTTGCAACTGTAATATTCATGAAATCCTTTTTTTTCTATCAATCTAATAGTGCTTTTTTTAATTTTTTTTGAGTAATTTTCGTCCTTATTCATGAGACCCTTGCATATAAACCAATTACAATTAACCCATACAGGACCTCTCCAATAACGTTTTTCCTCAAAGCTTTTGTGATTAGGTTTTAT
>CACKZH010000054.1 GCA_902604575.1 uncultured Pelagibacteraceae bacterium | reverse complement strand
ATAGAGCTTCTCTTCAAAGAGGTTATCAAGTTTACACCGAAGTATGTGCTTCATGTCATTCGATGAAGTATTTAAGTTATAGAAATTTAGCTGAGCCAGGTGGTCCAGAATTCTCTGAAGCTCAAGCAAAAGCTATAGCAGCTTCATTTGAAGTAACTGATGGTCCAAATTCTGATGGTGAAATGTTTACAAGGCCAGGTAAATTATCTGACAAATTTGTAATGCCATATGACAATGTAAAAGCAGCTCAAGCTGCAAATGGTGGTGCATACCCTCCAGATATGTCTGTTTTAGTTAAAGCTAGAGGAGGTGGTGTTGACTATATCTATTCCTTATTGCAAGGATATGAAGAAGTTCCTAGCGATGTATCTTTAGATGATGGAGTTTATTATAACAAATATATGTATGGTAATAAAATTAGAATGGCTGCTCCATTATCAGATGGATTAATAGAGTATGGTGACGGAACAAATGCAACGGTAGAACAGATGTCAAAAGATGTAACGACCTTCTTAATGTGGTCTGCTGAACCTCATTTAGAATCTCGACATCAAATGGGCTTTAAAGCGATTGTCTATTTGATTATTCTGACAATATTAGTTTACTTTAGTATGAAAAAAATCTGGTCACGTGTTGAATCTGAAGTTTAATACGTCTCCATCTTTCACAATATAGTCTTTACCCTCTAATCTCATTTTTCCATTGGCTTTGGAATTTACCCATCCATCATTAGCAACAAAATCTTCATAAGATATAGTTTCAGCTCTAATGAAACCTTTTTCAAAATCTGTATGAATTTCTCCTGCAGCTTTAGGAGCGGTACAGTTTTTTTGTATAGTCCAAGCCCTTGTTTCTTCAGGTCCAGAAGTGAAATACGTGTCAAGTTCTAATATTTTATAGCCTTTTTGAATTAACATACTTAGACCAGTATCTTTTAAACCAATCATATCCATATAATTTTTTTTTTCATCTTGTGCCAACTCATTTATTTGATTTTCTATATCTGCAGAAACAATAAGAGTGTTATCTTTTCCAAATTTTTCAATAAAGTTTTTAGTATATTTGTTTCCATCCTGTACGCTTCGCTCATCAACATTACAAACAAAAATCTTTGGCTTGATTGATAAAAGACCACTTTGATTAAGTTGTTTTGTATCAAATTGAGATTTTAATATTGATATATCTTTGTCATTATTAATACAGTCTAATGCAATCTCTAAAATCTTAAGCTGATATTCCTCTATGTTTTTCTTATTGTTTTTTTCAAGTCTTTTTTGGATAGATTCTAGGTCAGCTAACATCATTTCAGTTTCAATGATCTCAAGATCTCTTATAGGGTCAACATCTGGATTAACGTTTTGAATATCGTCTGAGTCAAAGCATCTAATCATATGAATAACTGCATCAACTTCTCTTATGTGGGACAGAAATTTATTGCCTAATCCCTCACCTTTAGATGCACCTTTAACAAGACCAGCTATATCCACAAATGAAATAGTTGTATTTATTATTTTTTTTGATTTTGAAACTTCTGATAATTTGTTCAATCTTTCATCTGGAACGGTGACTACTCCCACATTGGGATCTATCGTACAAAATGGAAAATTTGCAGCTTGGGCTTTGCTTGAGTTTGTAATAGCGTTGAAGAGTGTAGATTTACCCACATTAGGCAAACCAACAATTCCACATTTAAAACTCATTATTTATTATTTACAGTGCTAGAGAATAAATCTAATTTTTTGTCGATAAGTATTGATATAGAATTTGTAATGTTATTTGTAATTTTTTCTAATCCAAGCATTTCATCCTCATCAAAATTTTGAAGAACAAAATCGCTTATTTCCATTTTGTCTTTTGGTTTACCTATTCCTATTCGCACTCTTGAATAATCTTTACCAATAAATTTATCTATTGATGCAATTCCGTTATGTCCTGCATCAGATCCACCAAATTTTGCTTTTATTTTACCAAATTCTACATCTAGATCGTCATGAAAAACGATAACATCTTCTGCATCTATTTTGAAATATTCAATTAATTCTCTAATACATATTCCAGAACTATTCATAAAGGTTAAAGGTTTAATAGCGTAAACTTTTTGATCCCTTATATTACCAGTCGTAAGAAGTCCTTTGAATTTTGGTTTTTGTTTTGAAAGTCCAAATTTTTTATTTATTGCATCTATAATTTTGAAACCAATATTGTGCCTATTGTTTTCACTGTCTGGGGTTGGATTTCCTAATCCTACAAGTAGAAGCATATATTAATATTGGAAGATAAAATTCAATTTTAATTAATTTATTTTTTTTCTTCAGCAGGTTTTTTATCTTCACCCTCTTTTTTATCACCATCAGCTGCTGGTTTATCTCCACCTTCAGCTGCAGCCGCTTCTGCTCCTTCAGCACCTTCT
>CACKZH010000053.1 GCA_902604575.1 uncultured Pelagibacteraceae bacterium | reverse complement strand
TGATTTATATAATAAAGATGCCTACTAAATTAGTTCCTGGAACGTCTTTGTTTGTAACAATTTTTGTAAGCGTAGTTGTTACTTTTCTTCATTCATTTAATTATGGATCTATAGATTTATTACTAGTTCTTATGTTGGTTGTAGGATCTATCATAGGAGTTCAGGTCGGGCAAAAATTAGGAGAAAGAATTGATAGTTCTGGTTTAAGAGCTTTATTAGCAATTTTATTACTTATTGTTGGTATAGCAATAGCATACGATACGTTTTTTGCTGAAAAAATTATAAATGGAGCTGCTATAGAGACTAGTTCAGATTTAAATGTCTTTTCTCAATTTATAATTGATTTTTCTAAAGAGATGCCTTTCTTTTATGGGCTATTTACAATTATGTTTGCAATTATTTTAGGTGTTGGAGCGGCATTTATTAGACGTTTTATTTCAAATTTAAGAAAAAAAATATTAGTATAACCTTAAATTAAAAAATTCTTTAAAGTTTCTATATATATTAAACTGATAATTCCAACTGTTATAGCTGCAATCAAACCAACTACAAATGGTTTATATCCCATTGATTTAAGCTCACTTAAGTTTATTGAAATTCCTACAGCTGCCATTGCCATAGTTAAAAATACAGTTGCTAAAATTTTTAAATATTCAATAAATTGTGACCAAACATAAAAATTATCACCTTCAATTGAAAAGAATTGATCTCCCAAATTTCTCACAATTATCATACCAATGAAACCAATTACAAAATAAGGAAAAATACTTAAAATGGAGTATTTTTGTTCCTTAAATTCACCCCTATTATACAAGAAAGCAAATAAGGGAATTAGTATGACTAGAAAAGTATTCCTAATTAATTTTGTTACTGTTGCCACGTCTAAAGTTTCAGGATTATTAAATTGTTGATCATAAATTAATCCTGCAGCAGCTACTTGCGAGGTTTCATGTATTGAAGTTCCTAAAAACAATCCGGCATCCAAAGCATTATTATCGAAATACCATTCTGCAAAATAGGGGTAAACTAGCATGGCAATCACTCCAAATAATGTAATATTAGCTATTGCATAAGCAACTTCTGTTTTTTTTGCATTTATAACTGGAGCAGTTGCAACAATTGCAGTAGCACCACAAACACTAGTACCAATAGCAATTAGGTAAGACATTTTAGATGATATAGGGACTTTTTTTATGAGAAGTTTTATTAATATTAATACTCCCAAAATACAAAAAATCACAAGAGGTATCGCGACAGAGCCAAATTTTATAAAATCAGCAAAACTTAATCTAATACCTAGAAAAATTATTCCTAATTTTAAAATATATTGTTGGGTAAAATCCAAACCAATCATCATACCTGGTCTTGGAGTAAAAGCATTTCCCATTAAAATTCCAAGTAGTATTGCAATTAATACTGTTGAAATTGGACTTTTTTCAGTACCAAAAATCTCTATCGCTAAAACGTTATTAATACCCTGAGAAAATAAACAAAATATTAAAGCTAATACAACACCTGGAAAAATTGATTTTAGATACTTAAACTTATCAAACACAGAAATTTTTATGCACTTCTGTAGAGTTTAGTCATCACAAATTCTCTGTGACCTAAAGCCTCTGCACAAGTCAATCTTCCGTTAGCTACCCTTAAAGTTGTTTTAATTAGTTCGTCTCCAGCTTCAGATAAATTCATTTCTCTTGAAAGAATTTTTGAAACATCGCAATCAATATGTTCTCCCATACCTTTTACGGTTAATGGATTAGCTGTTAATTTAACGACAGGTTCAATTGGATTTCCAACGATATTACCCTGTCCAGTTGGAAATAAATGAATATTAAAACCAGCAGCAGCTTGAAGTGTCACACACTCTGCAGCAGCAGATGATGTATCCATAAAATATAAACCTTTTCCTTTAGTTGGTTCTTCAGCTGGCTCAAGAACATCAATAAATTTACAATTTCCAATTTTTTGAAAATTACCAAAAGCTTTTTCTTCAATTGTTGTAAGACCTCCAGCTATATTTCCAGCTGTTGGTTGACTTTCAGAAAGATCGTCTGTTGCTTCTTTTAAAATAAAATCATTATAAGAGCTCCAAGTTTTCATAAATTTTTCAGAAGCTTCTTTTGTAGAGCCTCTAGTTGCACAAACTTGTTCTGCACCAGTTAATTCAGACGTTTCACCAAAACATAAATGAACTCCTAATGGCTCAAGTTTGTCCATTAAGTTTCCAACAGTTGGGTTTGCAGCTAGTCCAGAAGTAGTATCAGACTCTCCACACTTAACTGAAATCCATAAATCGCTTAAAGGACAATCTTCTCTTTGTTTTTCTGAAGCCCACATTAAAAATTCTTGTGCTTTTTTTGATGCTTTCATTGTCGTACCAATATCTCCTGTACGCTCAATATGAAATCCTTCAACTGGTTTTCCAGTTTTAGC
>CACKZH010000052.1 GCA_902604575.1 uncultured Pelagibacteraceae bacterium | reverse complement strand
CTTTATGTTGAGATAGAAAATCAATTTCTTCTTTTGTTGTAATATGAAGTACATGAGCTTTTTTATTGTGCTTTTCTGCAATTCTTACAATTCGTCTTGTAGATGCTATTGCACATTCTGCACTTCTCCATACTGGATGAGTATGGACATCACCCTCTTTAATCAATTTCTTATTAACTTTTAAAATTGCCTCGTCTTCAGAATGGACTGCTACGACTTTTGAGGCATTTTGAAAAACCTTGTCTATGTCATCCTCTTCAGCAACTAATAAGTTTCCAGTTGAGGATCCTGCAAAAAGCTTAATTCCACAACAACCTTCCAAGCCCTCTAGACTTGCTAAATCATCTGCATTGTCTGCTGTTGCTCCAAAATAAAAAGCATAATTGGAATACATTCTGTTTTTAGCGAGATCTAGTTTTCTTTGAAACTCTTTCATATTTGAAGTTGGCGGATTAGTATTAGGCATTTCAAATACACTTGTAATACCGCCTGCTATTGCTGCTCTACTGCCTGAGTGAAGATCCTCTGTATCTGTTGATCCTGGTTCTCTAAAATGTGTTTGGGTATCTATGCAACCAGGTAATACCGTATGACCTTCTGCTTTAATTGTCTCTTTTGCCTCTTCTGAAATTTGTCCAATCTGTTGAATTTTTCCATCTTTTATAGCAACATCAACATCTTTTAACTCACCATCGATGTAACATTGCCCATTTTTAATTATAAGATCTAACATTTTGATAAATTGTTATTATATTACATTTTATAATTAATCAATTATGAATATTAAAAACGTTTATATTTTAGATGACAGAGCAATTCTTTACATTAACGGAGAAGATGCAAAAGAGTTTCTACAAAATCTTATCAGTAACGATATAAACAAAGTAAGCGATGTAAATAGTTGTTTTAGTTCTTTACTTACACCCCAAGGTAAATTTTTATATGAATTTATAATCGTAAAACATAAGTCTGGATATATTTTAGATTGTGAAAAACCTCAGGCAGAGGAATTATTCAAACAATTATCTCAATATAAGCTAAGATCAAAAGTTGAAATTCTAAATTTAAGTAATGAATTTGTTGTAGCGGCGTTTTCCCATGAAAAATTCTTAACCTTTGATGAAGCAAAAGATCAACCTGGATTCACAATTAAATATAGAGAAGATCCAATATTTTTAGATCCAAGAAATAAACAATTAGGTGCTAGATTAATTATTAATCTAGAAAAACTTTATTTATCCTTGAAAAAACTCGATCTTCATGATGCAAATCTGAAAGAATATTATTCATTAAGTCATAGGCTTGGAATAGTCCCAAAAGATTTAAATAAATTGAAAGATAAATTGTTTGGTATTGAATGTAATTTTGAAGAATTAAATGGAATTGATTTTAAAAAAGGGTGTTATGTTGGCCAAGAAAATACAGCGCGAATTAAATTAAAGAACAAGCTTTCAAAAAGATTATTTCCAATAAATTTACTTAATGGAAAACTGCACGAAGGTGAAAGTATTTATAACAATGAAGTTGAAATAGGTAAGGTTTTAATTGATAGCGACTACCCTTTTGCTTTAATAAAATACTTAAACGAAAACTTTGATGAAAAAGTAAATTTTAAAACTAAAGAAGCTTCAATAAATATCAATAAACCTAATTGGATAAAAAATTAATTTTCTTATTTAAATAAATAAATAATAATTAAAATAATAAAAACTACAATAATCCATATACTGAGATTTTTAAGAAATTGCTTTAATTGAGAATTTGATTGTAAAAAACTTGGTAGAACTAAAAGTAAAACCCCAATCATAAATATTACTGAAAGTAATTTATCCATCAAAAACTCCTATATAAAATTCACTTTGGTGCGGTCGGAGAGACTCGAACTCTCATGGACTAGGTCCACACGGCCCTCAACCGTGCCTGTCTACCAATTTCAGCACGACCGCGATATGTCTCATAATAAATGAATGACAATCATGATTCAAATTGGTAAAAATCCCCATGGAATTTACACAAGAAGTGCGTAGAGCAACAGATCCTATTTATCAAAAAATTTCTAAGGTTATGCCTGAAATTGAATGGTCAGTGCATGCTCCTTATATTCATAAAATTAATAAATTAAAAAAAGAGAAGAATGCTGTAATTCTTGCTCACAACTATCAAACACCAGAAATTTATCATGGTGTAGCAGATTTTTCTGCGGACTCTCTTGCATTAGCAATTGAAGCCTCAAAAACTTCAGCTGATATTATTTTAATGGCTGGGGTACATTTCATGGCAGAAACTGCAAAATTAATGAGCCCTAATAAAAAAGTTATTCTTCCTGATATGGATGCTGGTTGCTCTTTATCATCATCTATTACAGGTAAAGATGTTAGATTATTAAAAGAAAAATATCCTGGGGTTCCTGTTGTGTCTTATGTGAACACTTCAGCTGAGGTTAAGGCAGAAACAGATGTTTGTTGTACATCTGCTAATGCGGTTAAAATTGTTAAATCACTAGGTGTAAAAAGAGTAATATTTTTACCTGATGATTATTTGGCTAAATATGTTGCTTCTCAAACTGATGTTGAAATTATTTCATGGAAAGGAATTTGT
>CACKZH010000051.1 GCA_902604575.1 uncultured Pelagibacteraceae bacterium | reverse complement strand
CCCGTGGGAGTTGTTGCGGCTTTAGTTCCATGGAATTTTCCAATAGTTTTAGCATCAAGAAAAATTTCTACTGCTTTAGCTGCAGGATGTTCTGTAATTTGTAAACCTGATGTAATTACTCCTGGCGCTGTAATGGAATTAGTAAATATTTGCAAAGAAGCTGGAGTACCTGATGGTGTGGTTAGTCTTTTGTCAGGTGATCCTGCTGAAATATCAAATGAATTAATGGAGTCTGATATAATAAAAAAAGTTTCAGTTACTGGATCTACTAGAGTAGGTAAAATTATTTTAAAAAAAGCAGCCGACAAAGTTCAAAGAGTTACAATGGAGTTAAGTGGACACTCTCCTTTTATTGTATGTGAAGATGTAGATATGAGCAAAGTAGCTGATATAGCAATAACTGGTAAGTTCAGAAATAACGGACAAGTCTGTATTTCACCAAATAGATTTTATATCCAAGAAAACAGAAAAGAGGATTTTGTTAATGCTTTTATTGAAAGGGCAAAAAAATTAAAAATTGGAAACGGTATGGACGAAGGTGTGGATCTTGGACCTTTAACTACCGCTAAAAGATTGGAAGAAATAGAAAAACTAGTTGAAACTACTAAAAAAGAAGGAGCAAAAGTATTAATGGGTGGACAAAGACCTTCTGGTTTTAATAAAGGATATTATTATGAACCAACTGTATTTGATGATGTAAAAGATAATTTTACAATAATGAAAGAAGAACCTTTTGGTCCACTAGTTCCAATATTAACTTTTAAAACTTTTGATGAAGTAATTGAAAGAGCAAATGACAACGACTTAGGTCTGTGTAGTTATCTTTACACAAATTCTATGGATAAAGCTCATATTGGATCTGAAAAATTAGAGTCCGGTTGTGTTGCAGTAAATACTGGTGTTGTTGCTATTGCTGAGGCACCTTTTGGAGGAATAAAACAAACTGGTTATGGACGTGAAGGTGGTTCAGGTGCGATAAAAGATTATCTAAATGTGAAATACACTCACATGGGTTTAAAAATCTAGAAATGAGAAAAAATAAAATCAAACAAATGATGAAAGAAGGTAAGCCTGTTATTAACGGCTGGTGCGCGATTCCAAGTACAGCCTCAGTTGAAGCAATGGCTCATCAAGGTTGGGACTCTTTAACTATTGATATGCAGCATGGATTAGTTGACTACAGTAATGCGCTTCCTATGCTTCAAACAATATCAACAACGGATGTAACTCCTTTAGCTAGAGTTAATTGGAATGAGCCAGGTCAAATTATGAAAATTTTAGATGCTGGATGTTATGGAATTGTTTGTCCAATGGTAAGTAATAAAAAAGAGGCAGAGAATTTTGTTCAAGCATGCATGTATCCACCTGATGGTTACAGAAGTTTTGGTCCTATTAGAGGTTTAATTTATGGTGGAGCTGATTATGCAGATCACGCTAATGAAGAAATACTAAAATTAGCAATGATAGAAACAAAAGAATCTTTAGAAAATCTTGATGAGATAATGTCTACACCAGGTGTCGATGGTATTTATATTGGACCAGCAGATTTAAGTTTAGCAATAGGTGAAAAACCTGGTTTTGATAGGTCAGAGACCACAAAAGCTTACTCTGAAATTTTAAGAATTCTAGAACATGCTAAGAAAAATAATATTTTTGCAGGAATTCATAACGGTACTACAGAATATGCTACTAAGATGATTGAAAAAGGTTTTGATTTTGTAACTATAGCATCTGATTTAAGAGCTTTAAGTGCTGGAGCTAAAGCCACAGTGGATAAAATGAAGGGTTCTTTATCAAAAAAAGACGACAACTCTACTTACTAATCAAGTTGTTCTAAAAATTCCTCGAATTGTTTTTTTTCTAATTTAGAAGATTGTTTTTTTCCTGGAAATTTTCCATTCATTGAATCTTTTTTAAAAGCCTTCAAAGCCTTTACTCTTTCTAGTTTTATTTCATTTCTAAGTTTCAATAAATTTCCATATGCTTTTGAATGTCTTGGGGGATTTTCTTTTTCACCACAGATATCTTCCATAAATAAATACATTACATCAGCGTTTTTACCTGAACCTAATGAGACAGTAACTATATCTGTACGCTTTGAAATTTCACCCATTACATTTTCAGGTATTACTTCACACTCAGCCGAAAAAGCACCTGCGTCTTCTAAACTTTTAAATTTTTTAAAAAGTTCGTAAGCTTCATCAGCAGTTTTGCCCACAGCTCTTAAGCCACCAATCCAAGTAGATTTTCTTGGAACTAAACCTAAATGCCCCATTACTGGAACATCTTCCTTAGCCAGCATTTCAACTATGTCCATACTTCTTGGTGTCATAACTGCATCCGCACCATTCTCTAATGCTTTAAAAGCTCCACGCATAATATCTTCTGCAGTTACAAACTCATTCAACACCAAAGCAGCTGTTAAAAATAAATTTTTTGAACCTTCTCTCACAGGAATTACGTTTTTTGCATTTGATATAATCATGTCAAAGCCTGCCTTTTCAGCTGCGTCGGCTTCCTCAACAGTATTCGCTGTAACTTGTGTAAATTTTCTTTTTCCTTTTGCTGCTTTTAAATCCCCAACAGTCAAATTTCTTTTTGCTGGTTTAGCAGCCCACGTATAGATATTCTTCATTTAACCCCTTTATAAAGAA
>CACKZH010000050.1 GCA_902604575.1 uncultured Pelagibacteraceae bacterium | reverse complement strand
TTCAAGTATTATTGCAGATTTTTTTGCAAGATTTAAGATAATTGATGATTATCAGGTTCATTTTCTTACCGGTACAGATGAACATGGTTTAAAAATTCAAAGATCTGCAGAAAAAGCGGGGAAGGAGCCTCAAATATTTTGTGATCAAATTAGTCAAACCTTTAGAGATCTCTCGGATACTCTGAATTTATCTAATACTGATTTTATAAGAACCACAGAAACTAGGCATAAAAAAACAGTTCAACATCTCTGGAATGAACTTGAGAAAAATGATGATATATACTTATCAAATTATTCTGGATGGTATTCAGTGTCAGATGAAGCCTTCTATAACGAAGATGAAATTGAGGAAGTAGATGGAAAAAAAATTGCTATATCTTCAAAATCTCCTGTTGAATGGATTGAAGAAGAATCTTACTTTTTTAGACTTTCAAAGTGGGAAAAACCGTTATTAGAATATTATGAAGCTAATCCAGATTTCATTTCTCCGCAATCTAGGAAGAATGAAGTTATTAGTTTTGTAAAAAGTGGTCTTAAAGATCTTTCTGTTAGTAGAAAAAGTTTTTCATGGGGCATACCTGTTCCAAATAATAAAAATCACGTTATATATGTTTGGCTCGATGCTTTAACAAATTATTTGAGTGCATTAAACTATCCTAATACAAATGACGATTTGTTTAAAAAATTTTGGCCAGCCTCTATACATTTAATTGGAAAAGATATACTTAGATTCCATGCTGTTTATTGGCCTGCCTTTTTATTAGCAGCAAAAATTGATTTACCAAAGAGAGTTTACGGGCACGGATGGATATTATCAGGGGAAGAAAAGATGTCTAAATCTAAAGGAAATATTCTTGATCCACTTGAAATAATTAAAGAGTATGGTCTAGATCCTTTAAGATACTACTTAATTAAAGAAGTTTCTTTTGGGAATGATGGAAATATATCTCAAGAAAGACTAGAAGATTGTATTAATAGTGATCTTGCTAATAATTATGGAAATTTATGTCAGCGTGTAACCGCTTTTGCAATAAAAAATTGTAATGGAAAAATTCCTTTAGAAGTTAAATTTCATGATAAAGATTTATTAATATTAAATAAGTATAAAGATAATTTAGATAATATTAGGTCGCAAATTGACAATCAAAATATCAATTTTTACATTGATTATATTGTAAATTCACTTTTTGAAGCTAACAAATATTTTAATGATCAAGAACCATGGAAAAAGAAAGACGATATAATTAGATTAAATACTATTGTTTACACCACTTTAGAAATTGTTAGAAAAATAAGTTTTTTACTATATCCAATTATTCCTGAATCTTCTTTAAAGGCATTAAAGATTTTTGACATTGAAGAAAAAAATATAAAATTAGATTCAATTTCTAATAATGAGTACTTAACAAAAGGTAATAATATTAATAAAATAGACATACTTTTTAAAAAAATAGAAAAAAACAATGATTGATTCACACTGTCATCTAGATCATGAACCTTTATTAAGTGATTTAGCTAATGTAATACAAAGATCAAAAGAAGTGGGTATAGAAAAATTACTTACTATCTCAACTTCGTTTGAAAGTTTTTCTAGGGTAAAAGATTTAATTAATAAAGATGAGATGATCTATGGTACTATTGGAATTCATCCTCACGAAAGCTCCACAGATATTATCACTTCAAAGCAGATCATTGAAAATCTCAATGAAAACTCAAAAATTATTGGAATTGGAGAAACTGGTTTGGATTTTTATTATAATAATAGTGAAAAAGGCAAGCAGATAGCAAGTTTTAAAGAACATATAGATGCATCCATAAAAACTAATATTCCATTAATTGTTCATTCAAGAGATGCAGAAAAAGAAACTTTTGAAATTTTAAATGAATACAAAAATGAAAACCTTAAAATTTTGATGCATTGTTTTACTGGATCTAAAAAATTCTCAGAAAAACTAATGACTTTAAATTCATTCTTTTCAGCGAGTGGTATCATTACTTTTAAAAACTCATTGGATTTACAAAATACGTTCAAATCTATTCCAATGGATAATATCTTAATTGAGACTGATAGTCCTTTTTTAGCACCCGTTCCTAAAAGAGGAAAAAAAAATGAACCATCATTCATTGATTTTACTGCTGCAAAATTAGCCGAAATTAAAAACATATCCAAAGAAGATCTTATAAAAAAAACTACAGATAACTTTAATAAACTATTTTTTAATTGAAATTAATGAAATTTATTATTTTAGGTTGTGGTAGTTCAATGGGTGTACCAAGACCAGATGGTTTCTTTGGAAATTGTGATCCTAATAATAAAAAAAATTATAGAACAAGATGTTCAGCTTTAATAAAAACCACAGATGAAAATATTCTTATAGATACATCTCCCGACCTACGACAGCAACTCTTAAGACATAAAATAAATAAAATTAATAAAGTATTATATTCTCATATGCATGGTGATCAAACTCATGGAATAAATGATTTGAGATCTTTTTATATAAACAGCAAAAAGCAGCTTGATGTTTACGCAGATAAATATACTTCCAAATATCTAAATTCTACATTTTCTTATATATTTAAAAGCTATTCAAAAGAATATCCTGCAACACTAAAACTTAATAAACTGCCAAAAAAAATATTTACAAAAAATAACAATAAAAAAATTTGCATTCGATCAATCATGGTTGAACATGGTAAAGTAAAATCAAATTGCTTTATAATTAATAAAAAAT
>CACKZH010000049.1 GCA_902604575.1 uncultured Pelagibacteraceae bacterium | reverse complement strand
AGGAGCTAAAGCAGTGACCAACATTAGTGAATTATCTAAATGTTCTTGGATTCTTTTTTTATTAGCTTTTATTCCTTTGACACAATAAATAGCAAAATTTTTTGTACTATCTGCAATTAAATCGATTGATTGTAATATGTTATGCGAGATCAAAGGCTTAAAAACATTCAGTTCAAAATGTCCATGAGATCCTGCCATAGTTATTCCATTGTGGTTTCCAATTACTTTAACACAAACCATTGTAACAGCTTCACATTGTGTGGGATTTACTTTTCCCGGCATAATAGATGAGCCTGGTTCGTTTTCTGGTAAAATTAATTCTCCATAGCCAGCTCTTGGACCAGAACCTAAAAATCGAATATCATTTGATATTTTCATTAAAGCTACCGCACAAGTATTTAACGCTCCAGAAAAATTAACTATTGAATCATGAGCTGCAAGTTCAGAGAATTTATTTGGAGCTGGTTTAAATTTAATTTTTGTGAATTTAGCAATTTCTTTTACAATTTTTTTATCAAAATTTTTCTTCGAATTTATTCCAGTGCCAACGGCAGTACCACCTTGAGCAAGAAATAGTATTTCTTTTAAAGCATATTCTATTCTTTCAATACTTTTTTTAACCTGAAAGTGGTACCCTGAAAACTCTTGTCCGAGAGATAATGGAGTTGCATCTTGTAAATGAGTTCTTCCAATTTTAACTATGTTTTTAAACTCATTAGATTTTCTTTTTAGCTCCTTTTCTAAAATTTTTAAGCTTGGTAGCATTTTGGAAATGGTCTCTTCGGCTACAGAGATATGCATTGCAGTTGGAAAGACATCATTAGTAGATTGAGATTTGTTCACATGATCATTTGGATGAACAGGTTTTTTTGTTCCTTTTTTTCCACCTAAAATTTCTATTGCTCTGTTTGCGATAACCTCATTTACATTCATATTTGTCTGTGTACCAGAACCTGTTTGCCAGACTTTTAAAGGGAAGTTTTCATCTAACTTACCTTTAATCACTTCATCTGAGGCTTTGATTATCGATTTAGAAATTCTACCATCAATTAATTTATCTTTAGCATGCACTATTGCTGCAGCTCTCTTAATGATTGCAATTGATTTTATTATTGAATTATTTACTAAAATTTTACCAATGTTGAAAAATTTATTTGATCTTTGAGTAGATGCACCCCAATATTTATCATTAGGGACATTTATACTTCCAATACTGTCAAATTCTTTTCTTAATTTCATTGATTAATTTTTAAGTAACAAATAATTATTAACATACAATAAATTTTTAAAAACATACAGGAGCATTATGTCGAATTTTAGCAAAGTTGGCACTTTCATGAAAACTTTTGGTCAGGAAGTTAAAAACAAACCATCATTTAGTACTGATAAAATAAATAAATTAAGGTTAGACTTAATCAAAGAGGAACTAGAAGAGCTTACAGAAGCCATGAATAATAAGGACTTATTGGAAGTAGCTGATGCGCTTACTGACATATTATATGTAACTTACGGAGCAGGGCATGCATTTGGAATTGATTTGGATAAATGTTTTGAAGAGGTCCAAAATTCCAATATGAGTAAGTTAGATGCAAAAGGAAAACCAATTTACAATGAGTCTGGAAAAGTCATGAAAGGTCCTAACTATTTTAAACCAGATCTAACTAAGTTTGTAAATTAAATCTCTAATTTAAAATCAATAGCAGGGGCACTATGAGTAATGCTTCCAACAGAAATTCTATTAACCCCTGTAGATGCAATAGCTTTCACAGTCTTTAAAGTAACATTTCCAGAAGCTTCAGTTTCATAAAGTTTTTTTACTATTTTCACACTTTGTCTTAAATTTTTAATATTCATATTATCTAAGAGAACTCTATTAAATTTTAGACCTAAAATTGATCTAAGTTGCTTGATTGTATCAACTTCGACAGTAATTTTTTTTCCTTTTTTATTCTTAATAGCTTTTAAAACTAAACTATTTAAATCTGAACTAGCAATATGGTTATCTTTAATTAAATATTCATCGCTTAAATTAAATCTATGATTTGTTCCACCTCCTAATTTAACAGCATATTTTTGGATAACTCTTAAATTAGGAATTGTTTTTCTTGTGCAACAAATTTTAGTTTTTTTTCCAGCTAATTTAACAAATTCATTAGTTTTAGTTGCTATTCCAGAAATATGAGACAAAAAATTTAAAGCTACTCTTTCAGCGATTAGAATATTTTTTGCATTGCCTTTAATTAAAGCTACTAAATTCCCTTTTTTAACTTTAGAACCATCTTTTTTTTTAATAATAAATTTTATTTTATCATCAATTAATGCAAAAGTTTGTTTGGCAAATAATAACCCTCCAACAATTGCGCTTTGATTTGAAATTAGTTTAACATTCAAAACTTTATCATTATTAATTAGACTTGAAGTAATGTCTCCTGAGGGATAGAGGTCTTCGTTTAAAGCTAACCTAACAGTACTTCTAATAAATTCTTTGCTTAATTTTATTTTTGACACTTAATTATCTGCCAATGGCTGCCATTCTTTCTACAGATATTCTGGCTTTATCAATCGTTTCTTTGTCCATAATAATTTCACCAGTCTCATTTTCTAAACAATCTAATATCTTTGGAAGCGTAATTTTTTTCATGTAAGGGCACATATTACATGGTTTAACAAAGTCTACATTTGGATTTTCTATTTGAATATTGTCACTCATTGAGCACTCAGTAACCATCATTACTTTTTTTGGTTGATTATCTTTTACAT
>CACKZH010000048.1 GCA_902604575.1 uncultured Pelagibacteraceae bacterium | reverse complement strand
CAGAAAACCATCATGTTCATTACTCATGATTTTGATGAGGCATTAAAGTTAGCTGATCGTATAGCAATTATGAAAGATGGTATAATTGAACAATTAGATACACCCGCAAATATTGTACTAAATCCAGCAACTGAATATGTAAGAAAGTTTACTGAAGAAGTACCGAGAGAGAAAGTTTTGATTATTGAGGATGTAATGGATGCTTCAATTAAAGATAATTTAGGAGATTTAAAAGTATCAAAAGATGAAATTATAGAAAATGTTGCAGAAAAAATACTTACTCAAGAAAATTTAGTAGGAGTAGTTGACTCTCAAAATAATATTGTCGGTTCTATTAAACCTTCCAAGATAATCGATACAGTGTTTGGAGGAAGAAAAAACGGTAGTTAAATTATGGAGTACTTAAAAAAATATCCAAAATTATTTCAATGGTTATTTTTATTAATTGTATTTTTTTCTTTATGTTTTGCAATTGATGTTCCTGAAACTTACAAATTTATAAGAGGCCAAGCAGAATTTGTTAAAGATCCAAACCAAAGTGTTTACTTTTTTCTAGGTAAAGAGGTTAGGTATTATGCTTTTGATGTATTTTGGAGATTGCCTCCACTTCTAGGATGGCTGCCTATTTGGATAAACGACTCTTTATTTTTCTTAATGAATGAGTGGATGCCAATGGAGTTTTGGAACGAAGATACTCAAGAGTTTAAAACTCGACCACTTCTTTTACAAATAAGTAGAAATTTAACTGCATTTATGACCTTTTTAATCGAATTGATTAGAGAGATTTTATTAGGTGGTTTAGAAACTATCGTTGCATTTACTAGCTGGGATTTTATTGATGCTTATCCTTGGTTAGAATTGCCAGGTTTGCCTTGGACAATTGTTGCTGCTGGAGCAGCGATACTTTCTTATAAATTAAGTGGAAAAGGATTGGCTTTGTTTGCAGGTTTAACAATGATCTATATTTCTATATTTGGACAATGGAAACCCTCAATGCAAACACTTTCTTTTATACTTGTTGCAGCTCCACTTTCATTTATTTTTGGTCTAGGCTTAGGTATTGCAGCTTATAAAAGTAAACGTATTGAAAAAGCATTATACCCAATTCTTCTAGTGATGCAGACTATGCCACAATACGCTGTATTAGTTCCTGCCCTTGTTTTATTTGGAGTTGGTGATCATGCTGCTGTAATCATTACTATGGTTGTTGCAGTTCCGCCAATGATATTACTTACAATTTTGGGCTTAAGAGCCATACCTCCGGAAGTAATTGAAGCAGGAAGAATGAGTGGGTGTACTAATTGGCAACTAATGCTTAAGGTATTAATTCCTACAGCAAGACGAGATATTTTAATTGGAGTTAATCAAGTTATTATGGTTTGTTTTTCAATGGCAGTTATATCTGCTTTCATTGGTGCCAAAGGTTTAGGGTTTAATTTATTATTAGCTTTGAACCAACTTAATATTGGCTTAGCATTAGAAGCAGGATTGTGTATTAGTTTAATCGCAATTCTACTAGATAAAATGTCTTTAGCTTGGGCAAATAAACAAACAGATTATTTTGGTAATTTGACATTTTTCCAAAGAAATAAAAACGTAATATTTTTTGCAGCTTCATTCGTAACTGGAATAATTCTTGCTTATGTTGGGACTTTTATTTTCAAAGGTAGTTTTAATTACTTGTTTGAAATTCCCCATAATAAAGGAATATCAACAGCAGATTTTTGGAATAAAGGAGTTGATTGGATTTTTGATACTTTTTTCGTCTATATTAAAGCATTCAATACATGGTTAATTCAAGATGTGCTTCAGCCGATGAGAGCTTTATATTTAAGAATGCCTGCAGTTGCTACATTGGTACTGGCAGTTGGAGCAGGATATTTAATTGGAGGAATTAGATCAGCATTAGTTGTTGCTGCTTTGACTTTATTTATAGCATTAAGCCCATGGTGGGATAGAGCGTTAGTTACATTATATATGGCAACTTTTGGAGTAGTTATTTCTTGTTTAATAGGATTTACAGTTGGAACATTATGTTTTCAGAATAAAAAATCTGCAGTGTTTATGCTGGGCGTTTGTGATATATTTCAAACATTCCCATCATTTGTATATTTAATTCCTGTAATGATGCTTTTTGGAATTACAGATACTTCTGTATTAATTGCAGTAATTGTTTATGCCACAATTCCTGCAACAAGGTATACAATTGAAGGTTTAAGAAGCGTTCCGGTTGGTTTGCATGAGGCCGCAACAATGTCTGGAGTTAATAAATTTCAGAGATTAACAAAAATTGAATTTCCATTAGCATTCCCACACATGATGCTTGGTCTAAATCAAACAATCGTTTTTGCTTTATTCATGGTGATAATAGGAGCATTTATTGGAACAGAGGATTTGGGTCAGTATATCTTAAAAGCACTTTCAGATAAAAATGGAGCAGGAATCGGTTTAACTTTAGGTATCTGTGTTGCATTTATAGGTTTAATTTTTGATAACTTAATAAGAACTTGGGTTGGAAAAAGAAAAAAACATCTTGGCATAGATTAGTATTTTGAAAAAATTTATTATCTCGATAGACCAGGGGACAACTTCCTCAAGGGTAGTGCTTTTTGATATCAAAGGCAATGTTCAATTTATATCTCAATACGAATTTAAACAATACTTTCCAAGAAATGGTTGGGTAGAGCACAATCCAAATGAAATTTGGTTGACAACATTTAAAGCGTTAAAACAAGTAATCAAAAAATCTAAAAGTTTAAAAGGTCATATACTTACAATTGGAATTACAAATCAAAGAGAAACTACAATTTTGTGGAATAAAAAAACTGGAAAACCTATTTATAATGCAATTG
>CACKZH010000047.1 GCA_902604575.1 uncultured Pelagibacteraceae bacterium | reverse complement strand
CTATTCCTAAGTGAGCTAATGAAAATAAAAATCCAAAGATGAAAAGTATTTCTATGTTTAAGCTATTAATACTTAAACCTTGTAGTGTTGCTAATATTTTCCAAATCGAAATTAAAAAAATTAGGAAAAAAGTAGATATCAATGAAAATAATATTGTATTTTTAGTTCTCATCTACTCTCTTTCCTAAAAGCTTAAAATAAAAAAACATAAACATTAAAAGTAATACAACGATTACCATTGAAACAGCTGAACCCATCCCAATATCTGATATTGCAAAGCCTTGTTGATAAACATTTATTGGTAAAGTTCTTGTTCCTGATGCGCCTCCGGTTAATAAAAAGACGTCCTCAAATTTATTAAAATTCCATATAAATCTAATCATGAATAATATCGAAATAACTGCAGTAATTTGAGGAAGTGTAATATTAAAAAATTTTTGAAAGGGGCTTGCTCCATCAACATCTGCAGCCTCATATAATTCTTTTGGTATAGCTTGAAGTCTTGCAAGAATAAATAAAAAAGCTAAAGGGAAATATCTCCAAATTTCAAACATTATAACTGTTGTGAGTGCTAACCTTAATTTAAAATCAAAACCCAAAATACTAATTTCAACATATTTTTGTCCAAGAAGGTTTATTGGAGTTTCAATAATTTGATAATTTAATAATAAGCTATTTAAAGTCCCACTATTAGGGTCTAGTAGAAGTTCCCATGTATAAGCTAAAGCAACAACTGGGGCAACATAAGGGAAAAGCAGAACACTTCTCATGAATGTTCTTCCATAAAATTTTTGATTAACCATCTGAGCGGTTAAAATACCGAATACTATTGAGCCAACAGTTCCAAAAAATGTGTAATAAAAAGTTGTTAGTAGTAAATCTACAAATTCATTTTCAAACAAAACTTTTTTAAAATTTTTGAGAGTAAAGTTGGTATTAAGCAATATATTATCAGATTTCCCATCTAATTTTGGTTTAATTGATTTTAGATTTTTTTTATCTATTTTTGATCCATCATTTGTTGCAAATATTACTTGGAAATTTTCCTTATATTTAGCTGGCCAATTTCTAAATTCACATTTTAGGTTGTGCTTTTTATAAGAGCATCTTGGATCTAAATTCTCAATTTCAAAATTTTTTGGGAAACTATCTTGAAAAGAAACATCTCTTATTTCTTGAATTAATGAACTATTTCTTAACTTATATAATATCTTTATTCTAGAAGGTTCATCAGAAATAGATTTAACAATTTTTTTTGCTCTTGGTTCTGGAATTCTAATATCTTTTAATTCAACCTCTTTAAAACTAATCCAAATATTTGCAAAAATTGGAAATAAAATTATTGAAAAAACTAAAAGGACTGCAGGTAGAGTTAATATGTATGCAGTTTTTTTTTCTGTGTTTGCTAAAGTATCATTCATAAAAAAAGCGGATAATTTATATTATCCGCTTTTTTAAAAAATTAAAATTAATTGAATTTAGCTAATGATTTGTTAATCATATCAACAGCCTCATCAACATCTATTTGATCATCAATATATAGTCTAGTGATTCTATTTATAAATTGAGAATTTATGACTTTAGATGCTCTTGATAGTTCACCTTCTTTAACACCCCATCTATTAGCAGTATCTAAACCAGCTACAATGTTGTTAATAACATCTGGATCATATAGATCTGACAAAGGTGCTTTTCTATCAACTCCAACAGGTAATTTACTCCAAGCTTTTGTGAAAGCTTCAGGATCACTTGAATTTCCTCTTCTTACAGGAAATTTACCTTCTGGAGCTATCGATAAAGTGCTTGTGTAACCTTCATCCATTGAGTACATGATAAATTGTTTAGCTTCATCTGTATCTGCATCAGCTGTTATACCAAAATACCTAACATCCGCCCATGCAGCACCTTTTTTATTACTAGGTCCACTAAAATTAGTAATGAAACCAGTTTTAGAAGCTAGCTCAGGTGATGTAGGATCACTGTTAATTGTTGGTGGAGCCGAGTCTCTTAAACCAGCAAGCTCATCCATAATGAACGGAGACCAAATAATCATTGGAGTTTTGCCTGCAAAGTAAAGTGCTCTAGATTGTTTCCAGTACAATTCTCCTGGAGGGCTTGCTTTTGCAATTACTTTATAAAACTCTAATGCTTCTTTTAATTTCTTACCTTGTTTTTTGATGCCACCTTTTTTAACAATATTAACTCCATTTGCTAAAAGAACGTGCTCTAAAACTTGACTCATGAAATTTTCATCAGTCTTGGTAGCAGCTACAAAACCAAACATTCCATTTGTTTTTGATAACTTCTCAACTGCGGCTACAATATTCGCATAACTTGTTGGCGGTGCTAAATCTGCATTTTCAAAAAGATCTTTTCTATAAACAACCATTTGTGTCCATCCATCAACTGGGACGGCTGCAATTTTTGAACCCTTTTTTGCCATGTTAAGTGCACCTGGTGCAAAAGTATCTTTACCTAATTCTTTAACAACATCATCGTTGGCATCTACATCTAAAATTCCTGCCTCAGCCCATGGTAAGACATATTGTAAAGTGTGATAGATCACATCAGGTAAATCACCTGCAGCGGCAGCTGCTGTAGCTCTTGTACCTAGTTCTTTTTCTTCAACCGGAATTACATCAACCTTGATTCCAGTTTTAGCTTCAAAAGCTTTGGCCATTTCCTCCTGCTTAGCCATTCGAGCAGGCTGAACTTCAGTGGTCCAAAACTTTATATCTGCGTAAACAACATTCGAAATAAAAAACGAAATTACACAGAATATCTTTATTATATTTTTCATTTCCCCTCCTTTTAATAGATAAACTATATTAAAATGATTCTATTTAGCAAAGACAGG
>CACKZH010000046.1 GCA_902604575.1 uncultured Pelagibacteraceae bacterium | reverse complement strand
TATGTTGGTAAAATGGATATTTTATCCTCTTTGGCAACTTTAAGTTTTGATAAAAGAAGATCAGAATTTTTTACAAATGAATTATTAATACTTTTGCGATTAATAGAAAATGAACAAATAGATTATAAAACTTTATATGGATCTTGGGCAGGTGCTTTTGGTTTTTTTCAATTTATGCCATCAACAATGAAAAATTATGCAATTGACCATGATGGCAACGGATATATAGATTTAAAAAATAATAATGATGCTTATGCTTCAGCATCAAACTATTTAAATCAAATAGGTTGGAAAGGTGAGAATCCTTGCTTTTATAGAATTGATTTATCAGAGAATATACCAAGTAAATATCTAAACATTTCTGCAAAAAAACTTCATGATAAAAAAAAATTGAAATATTTTAGAAAATATATCAAAAATAATGATCAAATTGATAATAAGTATAACGCTTTAAAGGTGGCGATTATAACTCCGGATAAAGATATTATACCTGATGCTGAAACTTTAAATCCAGCTTACATTGTATTTGATAACTATGAGATAATATTAAAATGGAATAGGTCATTGCGATTTGCTTTAGCCGTTTGTACATTAAAAGATAGATTTAAAAATGAACTTTAAAAAACTTATATTAATTATTTCTATTTTTTTTTTATATGCATGTAATCAATTTGATCAAAACAATAAATCCTTAGTTTATATAAGTGATCAAAAGTATAGTAATACTGGATTTGCTTTAATTTATGATGATGAATTAAAAAAAGAAAAAAAAATATCTAAAAAAATTGATAATAGATCTCTTTTAATTTTCCATAATAAAATTAAAAAAAATTCATTTGTTAAAATTACTAATCCTATTAACGATAAGTCTATTATAGCAGAAGTTATCTCTAATAATGTTAAATTCTCTTCTTTTTACAACTCTGTTATTACGCAACGAATTGCTGAAGAGTTATCACTTGACCCTAAAGAGCCTTATATTGATCTTATTTTAATCTCAAATAGCTCAACATTCATAGCTAAAAAAGCAAAGACTTTTGATGAAGAGAAAAGTGTAGCCGAAAAAGCTCCTGTTGACGGAATTACGATAGATAATCTTGGTAAAGACAAAGATAAAGAAGTCAAAATACAAAAACATAAATTTTTATATTCAATAAAGATTGCAGATTTTTATTACAGAGACTCCGCAGAAAATATGGTTGATAGAATAAAAGATGAGACAAATATAAAAAAATCTGTAATTAAGAAATTATCTAAAACTAAATATAGGGTATTATTGGGTCCATTTAATGATATAAAAAAACTGGAAAAATCATTTAATGAAATAAAAGTATTAAATTTTGAAAATATAGAGATATTAAGCGATGTTTAGAATATTATTAATTGTAATTTTTTTTAGTTTTTCATTAGTAAATGTTTCAAAAGCAAATTTTGACGTAAAGGCAAGAACTGCAATTTTACAAGATTATCACTCTGAAGAAATTCTTTATGAAAAAGATCCAGATATTTCTATTTATCCAGCATCTATGACAAAAATTATGACAGCAATTATTGCTTTTGATTTAATAAAGTCAGGTGATCTTAATTTAGATGAAAAATTTATAATTTCTGAGAGAGCATGGCGATTATCTACGTCTGGATATTCATCAATGTTTATTATGGTTGGTGATGAGGTTTCTGTAGAAAATTTATTGAGAGGTATTATCGTCGCTTCTGGTAATGATGCATGCATCGCGATAGCCGAAGGTATAGCGGGCACTGAAGAGGAATTTGCTATTTTAATGACTGCTAAAGCAAAAGAATTAGGTATGGACAATACAAATTTTTCTAATTCATCAGGAATAAACGACCCTGATAATTATTCAACAGTTAGAGATATATTAAAAATGTCTAGATATTTAATTAAAGAACATCCAGAATTTTATAAAATGTTTGCTGAAAAAGAATTTACGTGGGATAGAACAGGGGGTGATCCAATAACTCAAGGAAATAGAAATCCTTTACTTTATAAAAATTTTGGAGCAGATGGAATAAAAACTGGTTATTTGGCTGTTGAAAAATATTCTTTAGCATCATCAATTGACAGAAATGGCAGAAGATTAATTGCCGTTGGAAGCGGTTTTAATTCAAAAAATTCTAGATCTAAAGAAAGTACAAAATTACTTACATATGGTCTTACCAACTACGATCTTGTTGAAATAGCCAAAGCCAATAAACCATTTCATAAAATTGATGTTTGGTTAGGAAAAGAGATCAGTGTGGAAACATACACAAATGAAGATATTTATAAAACTATCAAAAAAGCGAAAAAAAAACTTTTAAAAGTTGTTGTTAAGTACGATGGTCCGGTTGAAGCACCAATTCAAAAAGACCAAAAAATAGCTACTCTAAGAGTTGTCTATGATCAAGAACTTGTAGGAGAGTATGATTTGCTTTCATACAAAGAAATTAAAAAAGTTAACTTTTTTACAAGATTAATAAAATCAATAAATTATTTAATTTGGGGTGATGTCTAAAAAGCCCATCATTGTCTTTGAAGGTATAGAGGGCAGTGGCAAAAGTCATCATATTAATAAAGTTGCAAATTTTTTAAATAAAAACAAAATAAAATTTATAAAAATAAGAGAACCCGGAGGGAGTTTTAATTCAGAAAAAATAAGAAAACTAATCCTAAATAAAAAATCCAATTTTAATGCACAGACTGATTTACTTTTATATCTAGCAACATTTTTAGAATATTTCCAAGCCTCAACTATTCTTGGAAATTTATTATAATGATAAATTTTGGGATTCTTTTTTATATCACCTTTTTCTAAAGCTTTAGATATATCAAAATTAATGTTATTTATAAATCTTTCACTAAGGTTCAAATTTATAATAGTGTACCCTTTCTCATGCATGTCTGAAGCGATTTTTTTAAGATATTTACTAACTTTTTTTTTTCT
>CACKZH010000045.1 GCA_902604575.1 uncultured Pelagibacteraceae bacterium | reverse complement strand
AAATTACTTTATTTTTGTAATCTTTAAAATTAATTATTTCACCAGTTATACTTTCTATACTGAAATCATAAATTTTTTTTTCGTAGTTTGCAGTAGCTGAGGATTTAAAAAAAAACATAATTATAGATAATAGAAATATTAATTTTTTCATTTATTGGGTTTATTTGGTGTAAGTAAAATTAAAAAATAACCAAATAATGTTGATAACAACGAACCAGTTAATACACCAATTTTTACACCATCCATATACTGCATGTTTTCAACAAAAGCTAAATTTCCAACAAATAAACTCATTGTAAAACCAATCCCAGTTAGTACACCCACACCATAAAAATTGTACCAACTAGTATCATTTGGCATCTGAGCGACTTTCAATTTTATTGATATGTAAGAGAACACAAATACACCTAGTTGTTTACCCAAGAATAATCCCAGCACGATACCTAGGGGAACTTTATCCAGTAACGAAGCAAATGACAAACCTTCTAAAGACACTCCAGCATTTGCAAATGCAAACAAAGGCATTATCCCAAAAGCAACATATGGACTAATTGCATGTTCAATTTTTATTAATAAAGAAAAATCTTTTTCCTTTTTTCTATGTGGAATTGTCATTGCTAATAAAACACCTGCAATAGTAGCATGAATACCTGAGTTATGTGTAAAATCCCAAAGAAAAAGTCCTACAACTAAATAAGGTAGAAATTTTTTAATATTAAATTTGTTAATTAATAACAAAACAATAAAAGCTAATAACATTAAAGTTAAATACTTAATACTCAAATCTCCAGAATAGAATAAGGCGATAATTACTATTGCTCCTAAATCATCAATTATAGCTAATGCAGTTAAAAATACTTTTAATGACAAAGGAACTCTTTTACCTAACAAAGATAAAACCCCTAGAGAAAAAGCGATATCAGTTGCTGAGGGAATTGCCCATCCATTTAAAGTTTCGCTATCACCTAAATTTACAAAAACATAAAATAATGCTGGAACCAGCATTCCTCCTACAGCAGCAATTATTGGTAATAAAGCTTGCTTTATATTTGAAAGCTCTCCTTGCAAAAATTCTCTTTTAATTTCTAATGTTACAAAAAAAAAGAATATTGCCATCAGGGCATCATTAATCCAATGCAATACTGATAATTTTAATCCAAAATTATTAATACCTATAAATAAATATTTATTTAGAGTAGCGAAATATAAATCTGCTAGATCTGAATTACTTATAAATAATGCAATTATTGCAGCAAACAACAATACTAGTCCACTTGCAGCTTCTAATTTAAAAAACCATCTAAAAGGCTTAGATATATAATTAATCATAAAAAATTAAATTAGGTCTATAATAAATAGTTTTATATCTTGCAATGTCTCAAAAAGGTTAAATAAAACAATTTCTAATCCAGGAAACACATTAATTAGTGGGGTTTTTAGTGTATCTAGCAAAATAATTAGTGCTACAATTGATATAATAAATACTATCAAATAAGAAAAAAATTTAGATCCTTTATTTTCATTTTCTAATTTTTTAACCTTGTTTGTAATTTCTTTTGATGTTTTGTTTTCTATTTCAGGTTCTGTTATTTTTTCTTTCTGTAAGTTTTTGCTAAATTCAAGATTTTTGTCATTTGTTTCAATCGCTGATTCTATTTTCTTTTCTGAAATATTTTCATTTAATGTTAATGTTGCTTCACTTTCATTTTTTGGTTTGTAAAACCAAACTCTTTCACATGACCCACATTGTAGTTCTCGCCCTTCTTGTGGTATAAATGAACTATCAATTTTGAATTGTTTCTTTTTGCAAGGACAAGTAATAATCATGTTTCGTTATATAACAGATTTTATTCAAATTTCTTTTAATTTTGCTATCTTTATACATTGAAATTATCAATAACTGCTGTATTAGTACTCGGATCGGAGTGTAGCGCAGCCTGGTAGCGCATCTGGTTTGGGACCAGAGGGTCGCAGGTTCGAATCCTGCCACTCCGACCATCTACTATGAAAAAAGCAATTATTTACATTCCAAATAAAAATCCGATGCAATCTGGATTAGCAAAAAATGATAAATGGATTTTAGAATTTAAAACAAAAGATCCTACAAAAAATCCATTGATGGGATGGGAGAGTTCTTCTGATACATATACAGAATTAAAATTAGAATTTTCATCAAAAGAACTTGCGATAAATTATGCAGTTAAAAAAAAAATCGATTACGAGTTAATAGAGCCAAAAAAAAGAAAAACAGTAATAAAATCTTACGCAGATAATTTTTTAAAATAATAAATGTTTAGATTTTTCACTCAAAAAAATTGGTTTCTTTGGTCTTGGATAGGATCTTTTATTATTCTCTCATCGCTTTGGGTTCAAGTTGTAATAGATGTAAAAATAAATGAATGGTTTGGTGTATTTTATGACATGATTCAGAAAGCGCTAGCAGAGCCAAATGCTGTTTCAATTGAGGAGTACTTTGCCAGCTTATTTTCATTTATTACGTTAGCAGGTATGTATATTGCTGTTTATGTAGCAATTAGTTTCTTTACAGCTCATTATTTGTTTAGATGGAGAACATCAATGGTAGAGTGGTATCATTCTGTATATGACAAAGCGAGAAAAATTGAGGGTGCATCTCAAAGAGTTCAAGAAGATACAATCAAATTTACAAGAATCATGGAAGGATTAGGTACAAGTTTAATAGAATCTGTAATGATATTAATCCAATTTATACCTATATTATTTGGCTTGAGCATTGGTATTCCCATTTTCTTTTTTGGTGAATGGGAATATGGTTTGATAGTAGGAGCCTTGATTTGGACTATAGGTGGAACTGTTTTTTTAATTGTACTTGGTTTGATATTAAGATTGGTTGGTGTTGAGTATGATTTACAAAAACAAGAAGCTGCATATAGAAAAATTTTAGTTATTGCAGAAGATGATGGCAATGTGAGACCAAAAAGAATTGATGAATTATTT
>CACKZH010000044.1 GCA_902604575.1 uncultured Pelagibacteraceae bacterium | reverse complement strand
ATCTGTAAAGGGTGCTCCAGAAGTAGACTATAAAAATATAAAACTTTTAAAAAAATATGTTTCTGAAAATGGTAAAATTTTACCATCAAGAATAACAAATGTGTCGCAAAAGAAACAAAGAGAGCTTTCTCTTTCAATCAAAAGAGCAAGAAACTTAGCATTAATATAAAAATGAAAGTAATCTTATTAGAAAACGTGAAAAGAATTGGTTCTATTGGTGAGGTAATAGATGTGAAGAGAGGTTTTGCTAGAAACTTTTTAATTGCTAATAAAAAAGCTCTTTATGCATCAAAAGAAAATATAAAAGAAGTTGAAAAAATTAAAGCTGAGTTGTCAAAAAAAGATAACGAAAAGAAAAAAGAGGCATCTCAAGTTGCTGAACAAATTAACGGTAAAGAGTATTCTGTAAAAAAATTAAGTACAGAAAACAATGAATTATATGGTTCAGTTAAACCAACAGAAATTTCAAAACTTATTAAAGAAGAAAACAAAATTGATATCAAGCCTTCAATGATACAACCAGTTGAAGAAATAAAAACTTTAGGAAAATTTAAAGTTAAAATTTCTTTACACTCAGAAATTGATGCTGAAATAACAATAAATGTATCTTCAGCTGATACAATTCAATAATTATACAGTCTTTTCCCCAGCTCCAATTTACAATTTGATTTAATTGATTTTAATATAAATTTATCTTTATGGAAAACAATTTAAGTATAGTCAGAGATCAATTTAAAGAATTACCAAATAACATTGAAGCTGAACAAGCTGTCATAGGATCTGTACTTGTAAGCAATGATATTTTTGACGAAATAAATGCAATAATCTCTAGTATTAACTTTTATGATCCAATGCATCAAAAAATATTTGAAGCAGTAGAGAGTCTTATCTACAAAGGAATGTTGGCCAACCCAATTACTTTAAAAAATTATTTTGAGGATGAGAAAGATGATCTAAATATTCCTGAATATTTGGTTAAGATAACAAAATTTTCCACATCGGTTAGGCAAGCAATAGAGTACTCAAAAATAATTTACGATATGTTTGTAAGAAGAGAATTAATTAAAATTTCTGAACAAACTATTGATAGTGCAAAATTAAATGATCTTGATACTAATGGACAATCAATAATCGAAAGTTCTGAGAGATTATTATTTGATTTAGCTGAAAAAGGTTCCTTTAATTCTTCTTTAGTTAAATTTGATGAGGCAATGAAACAAACAATTGAGATGGCTTCAGCGGCATATAAAAATGAAGAGGGAATCGTTGGTGTTCCAACTGGTTTAAGAGATTTAGACGATAAGCTTGGTGGTTTACACCAATCAGATTTAATTATTATTGCTGGTCGACCATCAATGGGAAAAACCTCTCTAGCAACAAATATTGCATTTAATGCTGCTCATAAATTACAAGAGAGTGGTAAAAAATCATCCATAGCTTTCTTTTCACTTGAAATGTCTTCAGAACAATTGTCTACCAGGATTATTTCTGAACAAGCAAGAATTAGTTCTAATGATATTAGAAGAGGAAGAATATCTGATGATCAGTTTGACAAGTTTTTAGAAACATCAAAAAATATTTCTGAATTGCCTCTTTATATTGATGAAACCCCAGCCATAAGTATTGCAGCATTGAGTAATAGAGCAAGACGTATAAAAAGGCTTTTTGGTCTCGATATGATTGTAGTTGATTACATCCAATTAATGAGAGGAACCACATTTAATAAAGATGGAAGAGTTCAAGAAATTTCACAAATTACTCAAGGACTTAAAGCAATAGCCAAAGAACTTTCTGTTCCTGTTGTGGCCCTTTCACAGTTGTCTCGACAAGTAGAACAGAGAGATGATCATAAGCCTCAATTGTCAGATTTAAGAGAGTCTGGCTCTATTGAGCAGGATGCAGATGTTGTAATGTTTGTTTATAGAGAAGGATATTATTTGCAAAGAAAAGAACCAAGAGAGGCAACTGTTGAACATGCGGAGTGGCAAGCAAAAATGAATGAGGTTGCTCATTTGGCGCAAATTATAATTGGAAAACAAAGGCACGGTCCTATTGGTAATGTAACTCTTGAATTTGAGGAAAGATTTACAAAATTTAAGGATACTCAATTAAGTTAAATTCCAATATAAAGAGCTTGAATGATAGCTCATTTTTATCAAAACGTTATCCTTAAAAATCCCAAAGCAATATTTGTATTGTTAATTATTGCTATTTTAAGTTTTGGATACTATTCAAAAAATTTTAGACTAGATGCTTCATCAGAAACCCTATTAATAGAAGGTGATCCAGATTTAGTATATTTGAAAAAAATCTCTGAAAGATACGGATCTAAAGAATTTTTAATTCTTACCTATACACCAAATGAAGGAATGGTAACCGACTCATCAATTAACAATTTATTAAGTTTAAAATATAAAATTCAGAGTCTCAAATGGGTCCATAGTGTAATTACATTATTAGATATTCCTCTTTTAAATAATTCAGATGCACCTCTTCAAGAAAGATTGGAAAGCTTCAAAACATTAAAAGATGAAGATGTTGATAGAGATCGAGGTTTTAAAGAAATTTTAAATAGTCCTGTTTTTAGAAATTTTGTTATTAGTGAAGACGGCAAAACTAGTGGAATTATTGTTAACATTAAACAGTCTCAAAAATTAAAAGATATAGAAAATAAATCAAAAAAAGAAATTGAACTAATTAAAGATCAAATCAAAAAACAAAACCACCAGAATATTTTAGAAATTAGACAAGTTATTCAAAGTTATGGTGATGTTGGAAAGATTTATCTAGGAGGAATACCAATGATTGCTGATGATATGATGACTTTTATTAAAAGTGATATAATTGTTTTTGGTTTAGGAGTTCTTTTATTTATAGTTGCTACTTTGTGGTTTGTTTTTAAAAACCTTCTTTGGATTATAATTCCTATAAGTAGTTGTCTTTTTTCTGTGATAATTATGATGGGATTACTTGGACTGCTAGGTTGGAAAGTTACAGTCATCTCATCAAATTTCATTGCTCTGATGTTAATTTTAACAATGGCAATGAATATTCATATGAGCACAAGATTTCTTCAACT
>CACKZH010000043.1 GCA_902604575.1 uncultured Pelagibacteraceae bacterium | reverse complement strand
TAGCACTTATCGTTCTTGCAGTTTTAGTTTTATTATTTAAATAACTATATATAAAAAATTATGTCTGAAAAAATGATTGTCAGCTGGGACGAGTACAACAAAACAGTTGAGAAACTAGCAATCCAAATTGATGAAAGTGGATATAAACCAACAATACTAGTTGGCATAATGCGTGGAGCAGCGCCCATGATAGATGTTTTAAGTAGAATTTTTAAATTAAAATGCGCTTATCTTGCAGTCGAGTCTTACAGTGGTAAGGGAGTAGAGGATGAGCAGGGTGATATTGTTTTTTCAAGAGAAATGAGTTCGATAGCACCTAATATGGGTGGAAAAATTCTTTTATGTGATGATTTATCTGATACAGGAATTACTTTTAACAAAAGTATAGATTGGTTAAAAAAATATGAACCCATTAAAGATAAAATAGAAGACATTAAAACTGCAACATTATTTAAAAAAAAGAAATCAACATTTGAGCCAGACTTCTGTGCAAATAGACTTCCTGATAATCCTTGGATAGTACAGCCCTTTGAAATTTACGAAGAATTAAGGATTGAAGAAATCAAAAAAAAACATCAGATATAAAAAAGGCCAGTTAAAAAACCGGCCTTTTAAAATTTTTAAATTGAAAACTGATTACTTAGGTATATCTCCTTCAACACCTTTAACATAAGTCATCATACCCGCAAGCATTCCATCATCTGCAGTTTTTCCTTCTGCTACCATTAAATTACCTTTCTGGTCATAAATTGGTCCTGTGAAAGAATGAACTTTACCGGATGCTAAGTCTGCTTGAAGTTTTTTAACTTTTGATCTTAGGTCAGCTGGCATTTGTGAATCTAAATCTGATATCACCACCATACCGTCTCCAATACCATGCCAAGTATCTTTTTGGTTCCATGTACCGTTCGCAACAGCTTTAACTCTGTCTACGTAATATGGGCCCCAATTGTTTTCAACTGAAGTCAATACAGCTTTAGGAGCAAACTTGTCCATATCACTTGCTTGTCCAAAAGCATATACTCCAGCTTTTTCAGCAATTTGAACAATAGCAGTACTATCTGTATGTTGAGCAATTACATCAGCACCTTGGTCAATTAAAGCTTTTGCTGCTTCTGCTTCTTTACCTGGATCGTACCAAGTGAAAGCCCAAACAATTTTAGTTTTAATATTTGGATTCACTTTTTGAGCCGCTAAAGTAAATGAATTGATACCCCTGATAACTTCAGGAATTGGAAAAGATGCCACATAACCAATAACATTTGATTTTGTCATAGTTCCAGCGATTGTCCCTAAGATTGTTCTACCTTCGTAAAATCTAGCTGCGTATGTAGAAACATTTGGATGTTCTCTTTTATATCCAGTAGCATGTTCAAATTTACACAGATGGAAGTGTTTATTTGAATCATGGAGGAATTGAAATGGGTCAGGGGACTCATACAAAGATTGCTCAATTGGTGGCAAATTCTTTAGGATTACCATATAATTTAGTTCATATCTCATCAACAAATACAGCTAAGGTTCCAAATACTTCAGCTAGCGCTGCTTCATCAACTACTGACCTTAATGGAGCAGCAGCTCTAAATGCAGTAGAAAAAATTAAATTAAATTTAGAAAAATTTATTAAGAAAAAATACAAGATCTACAACCAAGAGGCAGTCTATAAAAATCAATATATAATATTTGGTAACAGACAATTTGAATTTAAAAGCATAATTCAAGAGGCTTATTTAAATAGAATATCTCTTTCATCATCAGGCTTCTATTCAACGCCAAAAATTAATTTTGATAAAAAAAAATTTAGAGGAAGACCTTTTTATTACTTCTGTTATGGAGCTGCTGTTTCAGAAGTAACTGTAGATACATTGACGGGTGAAAATATACTGGAAAGAGTGGATATCTTGCATGATGCCGGCAAACCAATAAATCCAGCACTAGAACTAGGTCAGATAGAGGGTGGCTTTGTTCAAGGGCAAGGTTGGCTAACAATAGAAGAATTAAAGTGGAAATCAGATGGTCAGATTACAACTTTTTCTCCATCGACTTATAAAATTCCAGCAGTAAGTGATATTCCAAAAAAATTTAATGTAGAAATTTTTAAGGAGGGGTTGAATAAAGAAAAAGTTGTTAATAAAGCAAAAACAACTGGTGAACCCCCTTTGATGCTAGCCATGAGTGTTTTTTATGCAATTAAAGATGCGGTTGCTTCAATTGGAAACTACGAATTTGCACCAGAACTTAATGCACCTGCAACACCTGAAAGAATTTTAATGAGTATTAACAAAATTAAAAATAAAATAAAAAATTAAAATGGAAGATAAAAAAAAATTTATGGCAAAAGCCATTGACCTTTCAATAAATAGTGCGAATACTATTGGTGGTCCTTTCGGAAGTGTTATAGTTAAGGATGATAAGATTATTGCAGAGGGTTCAAATAAAGTTACTTCTTCAAATGATCCAACTGCTCATGGAGAAATAGTAGCAATTCGAGAAGCCTGTAAAAATTTAAATACTTTTGATCTTACTGGATGTGAGATTTATACATCTTGTGAACCATGCCCAATGTGTCTTTCGGCAATTTATTGGTCAAGATTAGATAAAATATATTATGCAAACACAAGAGAAGATGCAAAAAATATAGATTTCGATGACTCTTTTATTTATACAGAAATCCCAAAAAAAATTGATGATAGGAAAATTAAAATGGAACAAATGCTTAGAGATGAAGCTTTAAAAGCATTTGAAATTTGGGATAAAAAAGTAGATAAAATAAAATATTGATGGAATTTTTACCTTATACAATTAAATGGTTAGAAGTTATTCTAAGATGGGGCCATGTATTATTTGCAATATTGTGGGTAGGTAATAGTTTTTTATTTAATTACTTAGATAATAATTTAAATAAAAATATTACAAGTGATGATATCGATGGTGAAGGATATCTGATGCATTCTGGTTTTTTTTACAAACTTTCAAGGTTAAAAACATCTCCTCCACAAGATTATTTAAATAGATTAGTAATCTTCAAATGGCAAAGTTACTTAACCTTTGTAACTGGAATGTTGCTATTAGTTTTAATTTACTATTATAACGCTGGTGTATTAATGGTTGATAAGCGTGTTCTGTTAATGCCTCCTAGTTATGCTATTATTATCTCGCTTTTATCATTGATCGTCGCTTGGTTAATTTATGATCTTTTATGTAAGTCAAAATTAATTGAGAATAATGTTTTATTTATATCCACAGGAATAATTTTGTTAACGCTAGTATCTTTTGGTCTTACAAAATTATTTGGACCTAAATTTGCAATTTTGAGTGTTGGATTAATCATTGGTACTAATATGTTTGGTAATGTTTTTACAGTAATTATACCTAATCAAATGAACATAATTAGTAGTAGTGAAAAAGGTGAAAAATTTGATATGAGTTTATCTTTGGCAGCAAAACAA
>CACKZH010000042.1 GCA_902604575.1 uncultured Pelagibacteraceae bacterium | reverse complement strand
ATAATATCTGGAATAATAGGAACCGGAATTGGAGAAAAACATTTAGAAGCAATAGAAAATTATAAAAATTCTGAGACCAAAATTCTTTGTGAAAAAAATAAAAGAAAACTTAAAATATTAAGGAAAAAGTATCCAAAAAAAATTCTTACAGACAATGAGAACAGAATTTTTAAAGATAAAAATATAAATGTTGTATCAATTGCAAGCTATGATGGAGATCATTATAAACAAATTATTAAATCAATAAAATTTAAAAAAAATATAATTGTTGAGAAACCGATGTGTTTAAAACCTCATCAATTAAAAAATATTTATAGTTTGTTGAAAAAAAACAAAGTTAAAATGATTTCAAACCTTGTACTGAGAGTAAACTCATTATTTCTTAATTTAAAAAAAAAAATAAATAGAAATAAAATATATTATATAGAAGCCGATTATATATGGGGAAGAGAAAACAAACTTTATGGATGGAGATCAAAAGAAAAAAATTATTCTATCACACTTGGAGCTGGAATACATATGATTGATCTAGTGATGTGGATGTTGAACAATAGGCCTAAATACGTGACAAGTTTTGCAAACAATAAGGTAACAAAAAATTCAAAATTTAACAAAAAAAGCTTTGGTATTTATATATTCGAATTTCCATCAAATATTCTCGTAAAAATTTCTTCAAACGCTGCCTCTACATATAATCATATGCATGAACTAAAAATTTTTCAAAAAGGCTCAAGCTTTATAAATAACTTTACTGGTCAATACATGTTTAATAGGAAAAACGGTAAAACTTCATTAAAAAAATTAAATTTTAATTATCCTGATAAAAAAAATCGAAAACTACTTATACAACAATTTATTGACTCATTGAGAAATAAAAAAAAACAAATTATAAGCCTAAAAGAACAAATTGATTTAATGACAGTCTGCTTTGCAGCCGATGAGTCAATTAAGAAAAATAAACGAATTAAAATAAAATATTTATAGTATGAAAAATATTAAATTTTCTTATCCTAATATAAATTTATCAGATATTAAATTAGTAAATAAAATAATAAAAAGTGGCTGGTTAACCCATGGAAAGTATACAGATTTTTTTGAAAGAGAAATCAAAAGATTTACTAATTCGAAATATTGTGTAACTGTCTCAAGCTGTACCGCTGGACTCCACTTATCTTGTTTGGCCTCAAATTTCAGTTTTGGGGATGAAGTCATAGTTCCAAGTGTTACACATACCGCAACAGCACACGCTGTTGAATACACTGGAGCAAAAGCAGTTTTTGCAGATGTAGATAAATTGACAGGAAATATCACTGTCGAAACATTAAAAAAAAAAATAACCTCTAAAACAAAAGGTATAATTATAGTTCATATGTCAGGCATTTCTTGTGAATTAAAAGAAATTGTTGAATTATGTAAAAACAAAAACCTAGTTTTAATAGAAGATTGTGCACATTCACTTGGAACTAAATATAAAAGTCAGCATGTTGGAAATTTTGGTATATCGGGTGTTTTTTCTTTTTATCCAACTAAGCAAATAACAACTGGCGAAGGTGGTGCGGTAATAACAAATAACAAAAAAATATATACAAAAATTAAACAGTTAAAAGGTTTTGGTATTGATAAGGACATTAAAGAAAGAAAAAAACAAGGTGCTTATGATGTTCTCGATCTAGGCTACAACTATAGAATGACAGATTTTCAAGCTGCACTTGGATACAGACAGATATTAAAATATGCTAATAATTTAAAAAAAAGAAAACAAATTGCAAAAAGATATATAAAAAATTTAAAATTCACTAAAGAGATCAAATTTACAAAATATTCAAAAGATAACTCTTACTTTGTTTTTCAAATATTTTGTAAAAAAAGAGATTTTATATTAAAAAAACTTAAGTCTCTCGGTATTGGTGTGAGCGTTCACTATACCACACCTCTCCCTCAAATGACATACTATAAAAAAAAATACAATTACAGACCAAAGTCGATAAAAAATTCTATTGAATATGGCTCGACAAATATTTCTTTACCTGTATACCCATCTCTGACAAATAATCAAATTGATGCAATTTGTAAAACCTTAAAAAAATTAGTGAAATGAGTAAAAAAATTTTATTGGTTGGTGGATGTGGATTTATTGGTCACAATTTAGCACTAGAACTAGAAAAAAAAAATCATAAAGTTTTCATTGTTGATAGCCTTGAAGTAAATAATATTTTTTCAAAAAATAAAGAGGTTGAAAATGTCAAACTTTATGATTCTATATTAAAAAATAGAATTAATTTAATTAAAGAAAAAAATATTAATTTTACAGTCCAAGATTGCAGAGACTACCATAAAATATATGAGATATATGAAAATATTAAACCTGATATAATTGTACACCTTGCTGCAGTATCGCATGCTAATAAATCAAATAAAGATCCTCATTCCACTTTTGATCATAGTTTAAGAACACTAGAAAACACAATAGACTTTGCTAAAAGTAAAAAAATACATGTGATTTATATTTCATCAAGTATGGTTTATGGAAATTTTAATGGTCAAGATGTAAATGAAGAAACTAATTGTAAACCAATTGGTATTTATGGGAGCTTAAAATATGCTGGTGAACTAATTCTTAAATCCTACAATCAGGTTTTTGATTTACCATACACAATAATCAGGCCATCAGCTCTATATGGGGAGAGATGTGTAAGCAGACGTGTTGGACAAATTTTTATTGAAAATGCAATTCAAGGTAAAAATATAGAGATAAATGGAACTGGTGATGAAAAATTAGATTTTACATATATAAATGATTTAATTTCAGGAATTACTTTATGTTGTGAAAACAAGAATGCAATAAATCAAACATTTAATATTACTTTTGGTAATTCGAGAAAGATTAATGAATTACTTGATGTTTTGAAAACTGAATTTAAAAATTTAAAAATTGAGTATAAAAAAAAAGAAAAATTTATGCCTGAAAGAGGAACTTTAAATAACAACAAAGCTAAAGAATTCTTAAATTTTTTACCAAAATTTTCTATTGAGGAAGGATATGTCAATTATATTAATTGGTATAAAGAATTCTGGAATAATTTTAAAACATAAATATGATAATTGCAGAAATAGGCAACAATCATGAAGGCTCTTATAGAGTTGCAAAAAAATTAATTGATGAAGCAAAAAAAACTGGCGTAGACGCTGTAAAATTTCAGACATTTAACACTAATTATTACGTTAACAAAAATGAAAAAAAAAGATTTAAAAAATTAAAAAAATTTGAATTATCCTACATTCAGTTTGAAAAATTAGCCAAATATTCAAAAAGTAAAGGTTTAAAGTTTATCTCAACCCCTTTTGATTTAAATAGTGCAATTTTTTTATCAAAGATAGTTGATTACTTCAAAATTTCTTCAGGAGACAATAATTTCTTTCAACTAATTGAGAAAGTTTTAACTTTTAAAAAACCAACAATTATTTCTTGTGGACTTTTAAACTATGAAGAAATCAAAAATTTAGTGAAATTTGTTAGAAAAAAAAAATTTCCACTAAAAAAACTTACACTTATGCATTGCGTTTCTTTATATCCTGTTAAAAATAAATTGGCCAACATAAACTCAATAAAATTTTTAAAAAGTAGATTAAAAATAAATATTGGATATTCAGATCATACAATAGGAATTGCAGCAAGTATTATGGCAAAATATTTAGGGGCTAATTTTATTGAAAAACATTTTACATTAGATAAGAATTATTCATCATTTAGAGATCACCAAATTTCATCAAATCCAAAAGAAATGAAAATTTTAGTAAATGAAGTCAATAAAGTAAATGAATTATCTGGTAAAGTTTTTAAAAAAATATCATCTGAGGAAAAAAAGATTATAAAATCAATGAGAAGATCTATTTATGCAAATAAAGAAATAAAAAAAGGAGAAAAAATAACTCAAGGTAATGTAAAAATTGTAAGGCCTTATAAATACTATGAAC
>CACKZH010000041.1 GCA_902604575.1 uncultured Pelagibacteraceae bacterium | reverse complement strand
TTCCTTATCTTTTTTTTTAAGTTTTACTAAATCAAAATTTTTATTTTTAAATGATTTACATTTTTTTACTAATGGACAGTTCTTGCAATTAGGACTAACAGGTTTGCAAATTAGTGCTCCTAATTCCATTAAAGCTTGAGCATAATCACTAGACCTTTTGATAGATGTTGCAAAAATTTTTTTCTTCTCGTGTAAATTTTCTTTTTTTATTTGATCTTGTTTTTTTAAAAGCAAGTATCTTTTTAAAACTCTTTCAATATTACCATCTAGGGGAATTATCGGTTCATTGAATGCAATTGCCGAAATTGCACTTGCTGTATAATCTCCAATTCCTGGAAGAGACTTTAAATCTAAAAAATTTCTAGGTATTTTTTTATTAAAATTTTTAACAACTATTTGAGCTGTTTTTTTTAAATTTCTTACTCTTGAATAGTATCCAAGACCCTCCCAAAGTTTGATTAATTTTCTATCATCATATTTAGATAATTTTTCAATTGTAGGAATATTTTTAATAAATCTGTTAAAATAAGGTATTACCGTTGCGACCTGAGTTTGCTGTAACATGAATTCACTTACTAAAGTGTAATATTGCTTTTTTGTTTGAGAAACATTCTTTCTCCACGGTAAAGATCTTTTATTTAAATCGTACCAATTAAGAATATTATTTGTTATTATTGGATCTTTCATATGCAAACTAAAAATAATACTAAGCACAGAAACGCTGGCATTCAAGGATTAAGATCTTTCAAAGACACTTTGCCAAAAAATGTTAAAAAAATAATAAATAAAAAAGGTCATGTATATTCAGAAACACTAGGCAATTGGAAATATTTAGTTGGAAGCGAATTATTTAAAATTTGCTATCCAAAAACATTTAAAAACTTAAATAAATTTGGTGTAAGCACCTTAGTGGTTATGGTCAAGCGAGGACACGAAGTTGATGTGGAATATTCGAAAAAAGATATTTTAGATAAAATGAATAATTTTTTTGGGTATTCTGTTGTTGAAAAGCTTAAATTCATAAGTTTTGATCATGAACTTGAAATCACAGGCTCGAGCGGCACAAAAGTTAAAAATGTGGCAATTAATAAATATGAAGATAAAATTAAAGATGTTAAAAACGAAAAAATTAAAAAATCATTAAAAGAGTTAACCAAGGTTTTTAGAGAGAAATGAAAAAAATTATATTCGTATTATTAATATTTTTTTCTACAGTCTTAAATGCACAAGCTGAGGAAATTAAAAGGATAACAGTTGGTAACGAAGATGCAGAAATAACTATTATAGCATTTGAGTCTTTAACATGCAGTCACTGTGCTAATTTTCATAAAAATGTTTATCCTCAATTAAAGGAAGAATTTCTAGATAAAGGAATTGCTAAAATTGAATTTAGGCATTTTCCATTAGACATAGCTGCTTTTAATGCATCTAAAGTTTCCCAGTGTAAAAATGACGGAAATATTGATATCCTTGAAAGTTTATACGCTAATCAGCAAAAATGGGTTAAAGGAAGTTCAATAGAGGAAGCAAATAAAAATTTACAAAAATTTTTAAAAAATGAAGGATTTACAATTGATTTTGATTCATGTGTAAACAATAAAGAAATTGAGGATTTTGTACTAAACGATCGAATCAATGGAGCAAAGAACTTCAATGTAAACGCAACTCCTACGATAATTATCAACAATGAAAAATTTGAAAAACCCTTAAATTATAAAAATTTAAAAAAAGCACTAGAAAAACTGATATAAGTTAGTGTATGGAGTTTAAAAAAATCCAATTAAACGGATTTAAATCTTTTGCTGAAAAAACCACATTCTTAATTGAAGAAGGTCTTACTGGTATAGTGGGGCCAAACGGTTGTGGTAAATCAAATATTGTAGAATCTTTAAGATGGGTAATGGGAGAGACCTCGGCAAAAAGTATGCGTGGATCTGGTATGGAGGATGTTATATTTTCAGGGACATCCAACAAAGCATCAAAAAATATTGCAGAAGTATCAATCGAAGTTGAGAACAATGATAAAGAAGGCCCTATCCAATACCGTGAATTGGAACAAATACAAGTTAGAAGAAAAATAGAAAAAGATAAAGGATCTAAATTTTATATTAATGATAAAGAAGTAAGAGCAAGAGATGCCCAAATGTTTTTTGCAGATCTTTCGACTGGTGCACACTCTCCATCTATGATTAGTCAAGGAAGAATAGGTGCATTAGTAACTGCGAAACCTACAGATAGAAGAGCTATTTTGGAAGAAGCAGCAGGAATATCCGGTTTACACGTTAGAAGACACGAGGCCGAATTAAGATTAGGTGCGGCTGAGAATAATTTAAAAAGAGCGGATGAACTAAGAAGACAGCAAGAAAAACAATTAGCGAATCTTCAAAAACAAGCTGAAGAAGCAACAAAATACAAACTAATTTCAGATCAAATTAAAAAAATTGAAGCAGGTTTATATTATTTAAAATTATTAGAAATAGACAAAGAAATTAGAATAGAAAATGAAATTAATACTGAGGCGGAAGGTGAAGTAGAAGGATTTAATAGCAAAATATCTGAATTAGAAAATTCAATTAAAACTTTTACAGATAAAGTAAATCCACTGAGAGAGAAAAATATAGAAAATTTATCAAGGATACAAAGACTTAATTTAGAACTTCAAAGTTTAGATGAGGAGAATACAAGAATTCAAGATGAGATAGAAAGCATCAAAAAATCAATTCATACACTTGATGATGATATCACGAGAGAAAAAGGGATTATTATAGACGCTAACTCAAATGAAAAAAGACTGAAGGAAGAAAAAACTGAATTAATTGAGACGGACTCAAAATATTTTGAAACAGAAAAATTATCTAATGAAGAGTTAGAAAGTGCAAAAAATAAACTTAAAGAAGAACAAAAAGCTGTAGATGAAGTTGTAAACAATTTAGCTGAAGAAACTGTAAATATAAGTGTTGGTCCAATAAGAAATATAAAAAATACTATATCAAGGGTAAAAGAATTAATAGATGGTAACGAAATAAATCAAGCAGTAACACTTCTAGATAGATGTAATATGGAGTTAGATAGTTTTTTAAATGATTTAAAAAATGAGAGATCTAGAAGTGAGTTATTAGGAGTTAGCGAAAAATCAGAAAATATAAAATTACTCCAAGAAAAATATGCTGATGCCTATAGCAAAAATCAATCAATTAAAAATGAGTCTATAAAAAGAAATGAAAGAATTAAAACCATTGAAACGGAAATTGAAAGTTGGAAAAATTTATTAACTAACTCAGAAAAAATGGTTAATGAACTAACACAAAGAAAAGAAAAATTATCAAAACAATTAAGTGATTTAGAAAACCAACCTAGGGCACAGGCTGAAAGAAAAGGTCAAATTTCAGAAAATTTAAGAATTTCAGATAAAGAAAAAATTGATAATGAAGCGATTATAGATGAAACAGATCAAAAAATTGAAATGTTAAGAACACAATTAAATGAAATACAAGAGCAATCAATTCAAATCAGAGAAAGAAAAGCAAGCTCAGGAGCTACAATTGAAGGCCTACAAAAAAGAAAAAATGATCTCCTTGATAGAATTAGTTCTGAGTTAAATTTGAATGAAGATAATATTTTAGAAAATTCAAATTTAAATGGAGTAGAAGAGCTTCCAAATCCAATTGATCAAGAAGATGCTTTGGATAAGAAAAAACAAGAAAGAGAAAAATTAGGATCTGTTAATTTAAAAGCAGATGAAGAAACAAGTAAATATGAAGAAGAGATAAAAAAAATGGAAAAGGATCGTGCCGATCTTGTTACCGCAATCGTAAAACTGAAAGATAGTATTAATGAACTTAATCAAAAAGGAAGAGAAAGATTGATTGAGGCTTTTGAAAAAGTTAATAGAAAATTTAATGAAGTTTACATAAAACTTTTCAATGGTGGGAATGCCAAATTAGAGTTGGTGGACTCTGATGATCCACTTGAAGCAGGTTTGGAAATGTTAGTTAGTCCTCCAGGAAAAAGACTTCAATCTATAACTTTGTTATCTGGGGGAGAACAGGCATTGACTGCCCTCTCTTTAATCTTTGCAGTATTTTTAACAAACCCTTCACCTATATGTGTATTGGATGAGGTTGATGCGCCACTTGACGATGCTAATGTAACAAGATTTTGCAGTCTACTTGAGGAACTAATAAAAATAACCAACACCAAATTCATAATTGTAACTCATCATGCTTTAACTATGT
>CACKZH010000040.1 GCA_902604575.1 uncultured Pelagibacteraceae bacterium | reverse complement strand
TATAATTCAAATATAAATAATTATTGGATAGATCCAACTAAGCTTCAAAATTATACGCTACCAACATTTACCAAAAAGATAGTAAAATTTTTAGAGAGTAATAAATGAAAAAAATAGCAATAATTGGTGCTGGAATTTCTGGTTTGTGCATAGCCAATTTATTCAAAGATCATAAGGATTATCAGGTTACGATTTATGAAAAAAGAAATTCAATAGAAATGGAGGAGGGCTACGGTATTCAGTTGTCGGTGAATAGCGTAAAGCTTTTAAATAAAATGGGCTTTACTTCTTTCGACGAAAAAGAAAAATTTAATCCAAAAAAAATTGATTTTTATGAAATTAGAAATTCAAAAAAAATTTGCGACTTAGATATTTCAAAATTTAATTCTGAAGATTGTAAATACACAACATTGAAAAGATCAAAATTAATTCAATTTTTAAAAAATAAATTAGACGAAAATATAATTAAATATAATCACAGTATTGAACAGATTGATTATGATAAAGATTCAATAAAATTAATATTTAATAAAAATAAAATAACTTGTGATTATTTAATTATTTCAGACGGTGTGTTTTCTAAGGGGAAGTCATTAATTGCAAGCAATAAATCAAAACCAATTTACAATGATACGATAGCTATCAGGGGCAGTATATCGAGAGAAAATCTTCAAAATATAAATGAAGAAAACATTTCTTTGTTTTTAGGAGCAGATTTTCATTGTGTTGTTTATCCAATTAATAATAATAAAAATTGTAATTTTATTGGCATTTTGAAACATAAATTAAGTTCAAATGAGCAAGAAAATCATAATCTTTTTACCGAAAGTTCTTTTGTAAAAAATATTAAATTGAAATTATCTCAAAAAGTTTCTCAAAGTTTTTTGCAAAGTCTTCAAAATATTCAATTATTTCCAATCTTTGTAAGTAAAAATTTATACAATCCTCCAAAAAATATATTCCTTTTAGGAGATGCATTTTTTGCCTTTTCTCCTTCATTTGCACAGGGAGCTTCTCAATCAATTGAGGGAGCTAATGAATTGTATGAATGTTTAATAAATAATAATAATTTCTATGATATCAGATTAAAGAGAGTAAAAATGATTAACAGTAGATCTAATTTCAATCAATTTGCCTTCCATTTATCAAATCCAATAATGACAACATTTAGGAATATTTTTTTAAAACTTTTAACTAATAATAAAAAATTTTTACAGAGTTATTTGGGTAAAATTTATAAAAGTTAATTTTTAGAAATTAATCTTTGTCTTAGATAATCAATCGGATAAGTTTGTCCATTTATATCACAGTGCCAAAAAGTCCATCCATTGCAACTTTCAGCCCCCAAAATAGTAGCCGCAACTTTATGTATAGAACCCTCTGCTTGGTTATGTTTTATACTACCATCAGCCATAATTCTGGCTGTTATTTTTTTCTTATTATCAAAAATATTAGTTCCAGGTTTAATTATTCCAAGCTCAACTAATGAACCAAAAGGAATTCTTGGTTTTGATCTATTATTTTTTAGCGTATCTAACAAATCATCCTCAATAGGCTTTGTAGTCTTTAAGCGTTGCTCAGCAGCTTTAAAATAATTTTTTTCTTTTTCTATTCCGAAATAATTTCTTCCTAGTTTTTTTGCTACTGTCGATGTTGTTCCTGATCCTAAAAAAGGATCAAGTATAAGGTCATTTTTATTAGATGTAGCTAGTAAAATTCTATGTAGTAGTGCTTCTGGTTTTTGTGTGGAGTGAATTTTTTTTCCGTCCTTTTTTAACCTTTCAGAACCATTGCATATAGGAAGATCCCAATTAGATCTCATTTGCAAATCATCATTTAAACATTTTAAAGATTGATAATTGAATGTGTATTTTGATTTTTTATTTTTAGAAGCCCATATTAAAGTTTCATGAGCATTAGTAAAACGTGTTCCTCTAAAGTTTGGCATTGGATTTTTTTTATTCCAAATGACATCGTTTAAAATCCAGAAACCTAAATTTTGGATTGCTGTGCCAACTCTAAAAATATTATGGTAGCTTCCTATAACCCAAATAGCTCCATCTTTTTTTAAAATTCTTTTACATTCACTAAGCCATTCATAAGTGAAATCGTCATATTTTTTAAAATTTTCAAATTGATCCCACTTATCGTTTACAGCACTAACCTTTGATCTATCCGGTCTAGTTAATTCACCTTTTAATTGTAAGTTGTAAGGAGGATCAGCAAAAATTAAATCAAAAGTTTCACGTGGAATTTTTTTTAATTCCTCGAGACTATCTCCATTAATTATTTTATTTTTGAAATCAGTTTTCATTTATAAAAATTAATTAGACTCCAAATGGATTCTAGGGTCAACCTGAGATTGAATAATTTGGATTCGATTAGTGTTTCTAAATTAGAAGGTAACTAGATATAGTGTTAATTCATTTTAGATATCGGTGAAAAAGTTTTTCTATGATGTTTGGTAATACCTAATTTTTTCAAAGCTTTTAAGTGCTGTCTTGTTCCATAACCAAAGTTTTTATCCCAATCGTAGCCTTTATTTTTTTTTGATAAGGCGGTTATAAACTTATCCCTCGATACTTTTGCAATTATAGAAGCTGCAGAAATAGAAGGGACTTTTTTATCTCCTTTAATAACTGATTTTAAATTGTAATTTTCTAATTCTGGAGTTTTGTTTCCATCTATCAGAACGTGTGTTGGTTTTTTCTTAAGTTTTTTGATAGCTCTTTTCATAGCCAGTAAACTTGCTTGTAGTATATTCAGCTTTTCTATTTCTTTGACAGAAGCTTTCCCTATAGACCAAGTAGAATTTTTTTTTATATATGTACATAGACACTCTCTCTCTTTTTTACTTAACGATTTTGAGTCTTTTAATAATTTTAGATTAATTGATTTTTTTAAAATTACTGCTGAAGCATAAACAGGCCCAATTAAACTTCCCCTACCAACCTCATCAACCCCAGCAATTATCTTCATCAAATTTTTAACTTCAGATCTTTGATTTTGTCTCTAATTTTCTTTAAATCTTCCCATGAGTGTTTTTTATTTTCTGGAAAACGTATTAAATAAGATGGATTAAAAGTTATCATTAAAGGGAATGTTTTGTTTTTTAAAATCACTTCCTTCCAATGTCCTCTTTCAGTAGTTATTTTTTCATTTATTCCTGTTACAGCCTCCATTGCTGAACTACCCATCAAAATAATAATCTTTGGGTTTATAATCGATATATGCTCTTTCAAAAATACTGAGTATCTTTTAATTTCGGTTGAGGTTGGTTTTCTGTCATCAGGCGGTCTAAAATTGATTGCATAACTAGTGTAAATATTTTGTCTCTTAATATTGATGGCTATAAGCATTTTGTTGAGAAGTTCGCCAACTTCACCTCTAAATGGGACGCCCAATTTTTCTTCTTCAGCTCCAGGAGACTCTCCAATTAACATTAAATGACTATTTATATTTCCCTCACCTAAAATAATTTTGTTTGAATTTTCTTTTAATTTACAATTTTCAATTGAATTTATTTGATCTTTTAAATTTTTTAGTAATTCCTCTTTATTAATTTGTAGAGTGCTATTGTTCGTTTCTAAAATATTAAATCTATTTATTGGCTTATCAGCGAATATAAATTTTGGCTCAATTTTATTAATTAGTTCTTGGTTTAATTTGGTATTTTGATTTATCACTTTTTTAGTCATAGTATAGTCATATGTTCCTAAAATTTCTAAAATTAGTACTATTAATATTCATATCTTATCAGACACCTTTGTATTCTAAAAGTGCTACTTTTAATGATTTCAACTCAAGAGATTTATCAAATTATTTTTCTGGAATTGTTGCATTTGAAAATCGTGATAATTCTGAAGCTTTAAAATTTTTTAACCTAACCAAAGTGTTAATTAACCAACATGACAGTTATTTAAAAAGATATGTTAACTCTTTAGTTTTAGATAACAAAGTACCTCAAGCAATTAACATACTAAATAATAACGCAAATAAATCTAACTCAGATTTTTATGATGCGTATATAATTTTAATAATTGACAGTTTAAAGAAAAATAATTTTAAAAAAGCTGATGAATATTTAACACAAAGTTTAAAATTTCAAGATGAAGATAGGATAAACTTAGTTATATTTGAAACTCTAAAACAGTACATTTATACATTTAAAAATAAAAAAATATTAGATAATAAAAAAAATTTTGGTAACTTGTCTCTTATAGCTGAGACATTCCAAAGATGTTATATTGAAGATAAGAGATCTTCGT
>CACKZH010000039.1 GCA_902604575.1 uncultured Pelagibacteraceae bacterium | reverse complement strand
GATAATTAGACCAGAAACTGAATTTTTAGATTTACCCAAATCAATTAAATGTGACAAATACAGAATAGGTGAGTACGACAATGAAATACCATCAGATTTAACTGCAGAGCAAATTTTAGTTAGGTCTGGAAATATAGGATCAGTAAAAATTGCCCAAAAAGTTGGCTCAGAAAAATTTAAATTATTTTTAGAAAAAGTTGGTGTGTTAAGTGATATTGATTTTGATATTGAAGAAGTTGCTCCTCAAAAAAATTATGATTTTGGAAAATGCAGATTGGCTACAGCTTCTTTTGGACATGGAATAGCAACTACAATTCTTCAATTAGCAAAAGGATATTCTATTTTATCAAATGGTGGTTATGAAATTAAGCCAACATTAATTTATAAAGAAAATAATTTTAATAAAAGAAATAAAAGAATATTAAACAGAGGTATTTCAGAACAAGTTGTTAGTGCATTAAGAAAAATTGTAAATACTGAGGAAGGGACAGCTAAATTTGCAGATGTTCAAAATTATGAAATTGGTGGAAAAACAGGAACTGCTGATCAACCTGAGGGTGGAGCATATTCTGAGGCAAAAATAAATACTTTTGCTTCTATTTTTCCCACATCAAATCCACAATTTGTTTTTGTTGTAATGTTAGATACTCCAAAAAAATCTAAAGATTATTATTATAAGTATAGACATCGTGAAGGAGGGTGGAAGGGTACACTTTATAATACTGCTGGCTGGACCTCAGTAGAGGTAGCTGGAAAAGTCATAGATAAAATTGGGCCTATTTTAGCCACAAAATATATAGAGGTTAATTAATTATGCTTCTAGGAAACTACTTTCATAACATAAATAAAAATTATAAAAATTTTTCTTTTTCGGGAATTTCATTTGACACAAAGAGTATTAAAAAAAATAATATTTTTTTTAGATTGTTGAATATTAATTTCTGAAAAAATAACTTTAAGAGTTTCTTGTAAATTTTTAAAATTTTTAATTTTTAATCTATTTTTAAAAATTTTTATAAATTCTCTATGATGTGATCCAAAAATATAAGCTTTGATATTTTTACACTTTATTTTTGATAGTTTAAATTTATCTCCTTTTTTTGGAATTCCTCCTAAGATCCAAAATACATCATTTATATTTTTTAATATATTTTCTGAAGAAGCAAAGCTTGTAGATTTTGAGTCGTTAATTATTGTGAGATTTTTTTTATCAAATATAATTTGTTGTCTGAAATCTAGGCCTTTAAATTTATTAATGGTTTTAATTAATTTTTTGTAATTAAGTTTTAATCTTGGGGCAATTTTAAATATAAATGATAAATTTTCTTTATTGCCATCAGATATAAAATATTTATTAGTAATTTTATTAAACTTTTTATCTTTACTTGAGGTCTGCACTCTGTAAATTTTTGAACTATATTTATTTTTATTTAATTTTTTAGTTATTAGTTCATCCTCTTTTTTAACATATGCAAAAGATCCTCTTATTTGAGATTTTAATAATTTAAATTTTGCATTTACATAATTCTTTAAACTTTTATGTCTCTCAATGTGGTCTGCAGTTATGTTTAAAATTACTGCAAATTTTGATCTAAATACGCTACTGTAATCTAGCTGATAAGAAGAAGCTTCTATTACAAAGATTGTTTTTTTTGTAATATTTTTTTCTGATAATACTGGATTACCTATATTTCCAATAAGTCTTGAGTCTCTTTTTTGATCAATTAAAGCATCATGTAAAATTTGAGCAGTTGTAGATTTACCGTTAGTTCCAGTAATCGTAATACTTTCATTGTTATAAAATGAAAACAAAACATCAAGATCAGTATGAATTTTTCTAAAATTTTTCTTTAAAAATTTTGATAATTTACAATTTGAGATATCAATTCCAGGACTAATAATAATTCTATCAAAATTTATTTTTTGAATTTGTTCGTATCTAATTATTTTTTTTTCAAGTTTTAATTTAATTTTTTGATTATCATCAAACAAATATACATCAGACTTATTTTTTAAAAACTTATAAGATGAAATGCCACTCTTTCCTAAACCGTAAATTAATATTTTTTTTCTTAAAAAAATATTATTAAATATTTTCATTATCTTAATTTTAAGGTAGCTAAACCAATCATTGCTAGGATGATAGAGATAATCCAAAACCTAATTACAACTGTAGACTCTGGCCATCCCTTTTTCTCAAAATGATGATGAATAGGTGCCATTCTAAAAATTCTTTTTCCAGTAAGTTTAAACGAAATCACCTGAACCATTACTGAAACTGCCTCTAGTACAAAAAGTCCACCAGTAATAGCTAAAACAATTTCATGTTTTGTGATAATTCCTACTGCACCTAAAGATCCTCCAAGAGATAAAGAGCCTGTGTCACCCATAAAAATTTTAGCAGGTGGGGCATTAAACCATAGGAAACCTAAACAAGAGCCAATAATTGCACCACAAAAAATTGATATTTCGCCAGTTCCTTCTATGTAGGGTATTTGTAAATAATTTGAAAATACGATGTTTCCAGTAACATAACTTATAAAAGCAAAACATGCAGCAACTAATATTACGGGCACTGTTGCTAGACCATCTAATCCATCCGTAAGGTTAACAGCATTTGAGGAACCAATAATTACGAATATTGCAAACGGTATAAAAAACCATCCAAGGTCAATGATTAAATTTTTAAAGAATGGAAAATATAAATTATTTAAATCTTGATAATCGTTTAAATAAACAAAAAAACTTACACCAATAATTGCTAATATTATTTGTGAAGTTATTTTAAACTTTAAAGAAATTCCTGATGAGTTACTAAATTTAATCTTCTTAAAGTCATCATATGCTCCTAGTAAACCAAAAGTAATTGCTATGTAAATACAAAATAAAATATTAATATTTGATAAATCCGCCCAAAATATTACTGATACCAATAAACCAAATAAAATTATTAAACCTCCCATTGTTGGTGTACCAATTTTTTTAACTATATGATCCTCAGGTCCATCATCCCGGATTGGATTTAAAATTTTTTGTTTTGAAAAAAATCGAATAAAGGGACCTCCAATAATCAGTACAATAACTAATGAGGTGAAAAAAGATAAACCTGTTCTAAAAGTTAAATATTTAAATACATTTAAAAAACTAAAAGTATCTACAAAATTTAATAAAAATTGATAAAGCATTTAATGCAATCCTTTCAGGTCTTTTACTATGTCGTTGAATCCTGTCGCAAGTGAGGCCTTAATCATTAAATAATCATTATTATTTAAATCTTTTCTAATCAATTCAATAATTTGGGATTTGTTTAATAAAATCCGACCTTTTTTGGCTTTTGAAATACTTTCAAATATTATAGATGCCATTTTACCTTTCACAAATACCTTATCTATATTGGTTTGATTAATTATTGGAGCAATAGATTTATGAAGTTTTTTAGAATGACTACCCAGCTCTAACATGTCACCAATTAGTAAATATTTATTTGATTTTTTTGAGTTTATTTTATCAAAATTTTTTATTGCTGATTTTAATGATAGAGGATTTGAATTATAACTTTGATCAATTAAATTAATTTTTTTATTGTTAATTTTTAGTACAGAATGGTTTCCCCTTCCCCTTGGAATTTTAAAATTGAGAAAAATATTCTCATTAAGTTTAAATATATTTTTATAAATACTAATAACTGCTAAAGCAGAAATTGTATTGTATATATTGTTTTGAAAATTGTTTGATAATGTGAAATACTTTTTTTTATTATTTAACCTAATATTAATTTTAAATTTTTTACCAAAGGGCTTTATATTAATTAATTTAATATCTGCTTTCTGACTTTTAATTCCAAAAGAGACTACCTTAATTTTATGTTCCTTGGCAATTTTTTTATGCAATTGAAAAAAGTTATCATCTGCATTCAATACAACATAACCATAAGGTTTTATGTTGTTTATAATTTCAGATTTTGCCAAAGCAATCTGTTTAATATTTTTAAAATTTTTAGCATGTGCATAATTTATATTTGTTACTACTCCAACATCTGGTTCTATTATTTTTGATAAATAATCAATTTCACCTTTTTTATCCATTCCAACCTCTAAAATACCAAATTCATCATTTTGTTTTAAATTAAAAAGACTTAAAGGGACTCCAAATTTATTATTATAAGATTTTGGAGAAATACTTACTTTTGAAATTTTACTTAATACATTGCCCAGCAATTCTTTAAGTGTAGTTTTGCCACAACTACCTGTAATAGCTATAATATTTGTATCAATACTTTTTCTAAAAGTTTTTGAAATATCTGTTAGGAATTTTAAAGTATTTTTTACTTTAATCTGACGACTTTTATTTAATTTATCCTGTATTCTGTTTACTACAGCTAACGATGCTTTTCTCTTGAATGATTGTGTAACATATTTATTGCCGTCATTTTTTTTTCCTCTAATAGCAA
>CACKZH010000038.1 GCA_902604575.1 uncultured Pelagibacteraceae bacterium | reverse complement strand
AACATATAAGTCACCAAAATCACCTCTTCTCATAAATGGCATACCTTTACCTTTTAATCTGAATTGTTTTCCATTTTGCGTACCATCAGGAATTTTTATTTTTGCTTTTCCTCCGTCAATGGTTGGAATTTCAATAGTTGTACCCAAAGCAGCGTCAGCAAAAGAAAGAGGAAATTCAAAAAATAAATTTTCGTCTGATCTTTTAAATAAGTTGTGAGAGTTAACATTGATAAACAAATAAAGATCACCTGTTACTCCACCCCTGGTTCCTGCTTCACCTTTTCCCGCGAGTCTTATTCTTGTCCCATCGTCAACACCTTTTGGAATTGTAACAGATATTCTTTTAGAGGCTTGTTTTTTTCCCTGACCATTACAACCATTACAAGGATTAGTAATTTCCTCACCATTTCCATTACATTGAGGACAGGTTTGTTGTACAGTAAAGAAACCTTGATTGGATCTTATTCTACCATTCCCACCACAATATGAACATCTGTCTGGGGAATAACCAGGCTTAGATCCACTACCTTTACAAGTACCACACTGTTCTGATGTTGAAAATTTAATGTCTTGCTTTTTTCCATTATAAGCTTCCTCAAGAGAGATAGATAAATCATATCTTAAGTCAGAACCTCTGTTATTTGATTTTCTACTTCTTGATCTTCCACCTCCTCCAAAATCACCAAAGAAATCCTCGAAAATATCTGAAAAATCTCCCCCACTAAATCCACCAAAACCTCCACCTGGTCTGCCACCACCGTTTTCGAATGCAGCATGACCAAAATTATCATAGTTTTGTTTTTTTTCTTTATCTGAAAGTATGCCGTAAGCTTCACTAGCCTCTTTAAATTTTTCTTCAGCTTTAGAATCTCCCGGATTTTTATCAGGATGATATTTAACAGCTAACTTTCTGTATGCAGATTTTAATTCTTCAGGGCTCGCGTTTTTATTAACGCCTAGGACATCGTAATAGTCTCTTTTAGCCATCAAATTACCCCAGACAATTAAATGTCAGTTTAAGCGCTTTTTTCTTTATTCTCGTCTTTTACTTCTTCGAAATCCGCATCAACAACATTTTCGTCTTTTTTACCCGCATCATCTCCATCATCGTCTTTTCCAGATTCTGGTTTTGCACTTTGTTGTGATTTATAGATTGCTTCACCAAGTTTCATTGAAGCTTGAACTAAAGTTTCAGTTTTTTTCTTAATATCTTCAATATCCTCACCTTTTAAAGCTTCTTTTACAGCAGTTGATGCATCTTCAATCGCTTTTTTCTCTGCATCAGAAATCTTTGATCCATGCTCTTTTAAATTTTTTTCAGTAGAGTGAATTAGGGTATCTGCTTGGTTTCTAACATCAACCGACTCTCTTTTCTTTTTATCAGCTTCTTTATTAGCTTCTGCATCTTTAACCATTTTTTCAATTTCTTCATCACTCAGTCCACCTGAAGCTTGAATTTGAATTTTTTGCTCTTTGCCAGTTCCTTTATCTTTTGCAGATACATTTACAATACCATTCGCATCAATATCAAAAGTTACTTCAATTTGAGGAACTCCTCTTGGTGCAGGTGCAATACCCACTAACTCAAAGTTACCTAAAGCTTTATTGTCAGCTGCCATTTCTCTTTCACCCTGGAGAACTCTAATAGATACAGCAGGCTGATTATCTTCTGCGGTTGAAAATACCTGACTTTTTTTAGTTGGTATTGTTGTGTTTTTATCAATAAGTTTTGTAGATACACCCCCAAGTGTTTCGATACCAAGTGATAGTGGAGTTACATCTAATAGAAGTACATCTTTAACGTCACCTTGTAATACGCCAGCCTGAATAGCAGCACCCATTGCAACTACTTCATCAGGGTTTACACTTTTGTTAGGATCTTTTCCAAAAAAGTTTTTTACTTCCTCTAATACTTTTGGCATTCTAGTCATACCGCCCACCATAACTATTTCATCAATTTCACTAGCAGTAATTCCTGCATCTTTTAATGCAGTTTTACATGGAGGCATTGTTTTAGCAATTAACTCCTCAACTAAAGCTTCAAGTTTTGCTCTAGTCATTTTTAAATTAATATGTTTTGGACCTGTTTTATCCGCTGTAATGAAAGGTAAATTTATATCTGTTTGTTCTGCGGAAGATAATTCTATTTTTGCTTTTTCAGCAGCCTCTTTTAATCTTTGTAAAGCAAGTTTATCTGACTTAAGATCAATTCCATTATCTTTCTTAAATTCGGATATCAAGTAATTAACAACAGCATTATCAAAATCTTCACCACCTAAAAAAGTATCACCATTAGTTGATTTAACTTCAAATACACCATCGCCTAATTCTAGGATAGATACATCAAATGTTCCTCCACCTAAATCATATACAGCAATTTTTTTATTTTGTTTTTTATCTAAACCATAAGCTAAAGACGCAGCTGTTGGTTCATTAATAATTCTTAAAACTTCTAATCCAGCAATTTTTCCTGCATCTTTTGTTGCTTGTCTTTGTGCATCATTAAAGTATGCGGGCACTGTAATCACAGCTTTTGTTACAGCTTGACCCAAATATTTTTCTGCTGTTTCTTTCATTTTTTGTAAAATGAACGCAGATATTTGGGAAGGTGAATATTTTTCACCTTTAGCTTCTATCCAAGCATCACCTTTTTCAGAATTAACTATTTTAAAAGGTGCAGCTTCTACATCTTTTTTTACTGTTGGGTCGTCAAAATTTCTTCCAATTAATCTTTTTACCGCAAAGATAGTATTTTCTGGATTTGTAACAGCTTGTCTTTTTGCTGGTTGTCCGATTAACTTTTCGTTTTCATCTGTAAATGCTACAACTGATGGAGTAGTTCTTGCTCCCTCAGCATTTTCTAAAACCTTAGCCTGTGTTCCTTCCATAATGGCAACACATGAATTTGTTGTTCCTAAGTCTATTCCAATAATTTTGCTCATAATTTTAATGTCTCTCTTTCGTCATATAGGGTTTAAATGTAAAACTACAAGTTGATCTCATAATTATTTATTTTCCTGATTTTCCTGATTTTCCTGAGTTTTTTCTTCTTTAACTGTAACTTTTTTTGACACTCCAACTAATGAAGGTCTAAGTAATCTGTCTTTTATAGTAAAGCCTTTTTGAATTTCCTGAATTATAGTTCCTGGTTCTTTTGTATCATCCTCTATCTCCATCATTGCTTGATGAAAGTTTGGATCTAGTTTTTTATTAAGGCTATCTATTGGTTTAATATTATTTTTTTCAAATATTGAGATTAGATCTTTTTTAATAATGTCTAAATGTTCAAGTGTCTTCTTTAAAGCTTCGGTGTCTTTTAACTTGTCGTCACTTTCAAGAACATGTTTTGATCGATCTAAATTATCAATTAAATTTAATGCTTCCTTAGCAAAACTATAACCACCATATTCAAAAGCATCCTCTTTTTCTTTTTCAAATCTTCTTCTTTGATTTTCCATTTCAGCAAAAGTTCTTGCCATTTTGTCTTCCAGTCCAGCAATTTTTTCTTCTGGAGTTGGTTCTTTAATTTCTTCTTTAGGCTCTGGCTCTGTTTCCTGTCTATTTTTTTCGGCTAAATTTTCTTGAGGTTTTTCAGTTTCTTTTACCGTATCCTTGTTTGGATCTGTAGAAGGGTTATTTTGGTTTTCCTCTTTTTCCATAGCTTCTTATATGGTAAGGATTTTAATAATTTCTAGATGTCTAAACAAAAAATTAATAAATTACTAATTGGCACCAATAACAAGGGTAAATTAGGAGAAATCAAGAGTTTGTTACCAAATAGCATTAAAATTTATTCTACATATGAATTTGATCTCAAAAGCCCAGTTGAAAATGGCAAAACATTTAAAGAAAACTCATTAATTAAATCTAAATATTTTTCAAAAAAAACTGGATTAATATGCTTGGCAGATGACTCAGGTTTAGAAATAGATTTTTTGGGTAAAAGTCCTGGAATTTATTCTGCGAGGTGGGGAGGAAGGCATGGAGATTTTAATAAGGCTATAAGAAGAGTTTACAGAGAGCTAAATAGAAAAGATAAAAATTGGAAAAATAAAAAAATTAAAGCTAGATTTATCTGTGCGCTTTCTATTTCATATTTAAATAAAAAAATGGCTTGCGTTCTAGGAAAAGTAGAGGGTTATATTTCGAATGAACCAAAAGGAAAAAATGGATTTGGTTATGATCCAATTTTTATTCCTTTAAAAAAAAGAAAAACTTTTGGAGAAATGGAACCATCTCAAAAATACAAGATGGATCATAGATACCAGGCTTTTAAAAAAATTAGAAAATTTCTATAAGCTTTTTATCCTCAATTTTATAAAAATTAAGTCTATGATTTATTTTATTATTTTTGATATCAAAAATTCCTATCTTTCCTCTGAATGAATTTTTTCTCTTAAAAATTTTACTTAAGTTTTTGGCATTTGAATTTAATGTTAAATAATAAACCAAGCCGACAAGATCGTAACTTAATAAGGATAAATGGGTTGGATCTTCATTAAATGCGTTAAAAAACTTTATTTTATAGCTATCAAAATTTTCTTTATTTATTGATGGATAATATAGTGGCTGAATATTAGTTTCTTTTAGTAAACTTTCATCGAACCACTGATTTAAAGTTATAAAGTATTTATTTTTAGGAAGTACGTCGGTGTATAAAAGTGATGTAGATACACTTTTTAGACTTTCATCAAAATCTGCAATTACTACAGCATCAAAATTTAAACCACCCAAAGTATATCTTTTTTCCAGCCTTTTTATTTTTTTTTCTTTATTTGGTTCGTTAGAATTTTTAATTCTCCTTATTTCATCTTCTAAATTTTGTTTTCTAATTCTATAGTTTGTAATTTCTTCTATTTGTTTTGTTAGCTTAGTAGGTTCTGTATTATATTCAAAATCTTT
>CACKZH010000037.1 GCA_902604575.1 uncultured Pelagibacteraceae bacterium | reverse complement strand
CTTGTTCAAAAGATGTTGCAAAAGTATTTTGAAGTAACTCTAAATCATATTTAAGTTTCTTACACTCAGAATGAAATAATTTATAAGGCATTAAAATAGCTGCTCCACAATAATTTAGTAAAGCAACTTTAGTTAACTTTTTTGACTCCTCAGATGGAAAACTAAATTTAGAAAGATAGTCATCAATTTCTTTATTTGCGCCTTCTTGTGCAATTTGTGCAGCTGCGTGTAATTTTTTTGTTTCTAGTGAACTGTAATCACTAAGTAATAACTCTTTTTTATTTTTATTATAAATTTTTGAAAATGGTTTGCTTTCATCAGGAATGACATCTTTTACAGTAATTGAATATTCTGAATATAGATATTCACATAAAGCTATGTATCTTGTACGATTATTTTTTTGAATTTTATCGAATACTTTATTTGCAAATTCTTCTAACTTAGGAAAGTAATTTTTATTTTCTTGTAAAAAGTCTGAAATAACTTCTCCTGGAAAAGAATTTTTTCTATTATCAACAATTTTACCAGAAATTTTTTCAATCTTATTAATTAGTTCGTGATCTTTTTTTTTTAAAATATCTCCAAGTCTTACAATTGCTTTGCCAATTTTTGGATTGGTACTAACTAAATCTTTTACTTCAGGTCCTAAAATATCTAAATCCTCAAATAAACTATCATCTAAAATCTCAGAAATTGTATTTTGAAGATTAATATCTGTTTTTGAAGTAAGATCTGATAACTGTATATTTAATCTTTCACATAAGTTTAATAGTAGATCACCATCAATTTTTCTTTTTCCACTTTCAATAAGATTTAAATAACTTGGTGAAATGTTTAAATCTTCTGCTAATTTGTTTGCTTGAAGACCAAGCTGTCTTCTAAAAGACTTGATTTTAGGCCCTATTTTTAAATCTATTTGACTCATATTTACTATTTGTAAATTTTGTAAATTTATTTTTACAATATTTTTTCCCTATTTACAATGGTTTTTAACGTTTTTAATAGATTTTGTAAATTTTGTAAAATATATAATTTACATGGATAAAAATTTAAAAAACACAGAAAATGAAGCTCAAATCATTAAAAAAGAGGACTTAGATCAGCACAACAGTAGAGGAATCTACATGAGAGATGATCATTGTGATTGGGGTTCAAGTGGAATGAGTGAGCTAATCAAAGCCTTAGACGATAGCAACTAATTCATTCTTCTTATTCAATTTTCTAAATTAAAACACAAAGGAAACTAAAAAATGAGTGCAGAAAAAATCTCATACGACTTAAAAAGATTTGCTGGAATAAAAAGAGACTATAAGGAGGAAGAAGTAGAAAGATTAAGAGGATCAATTAAAATTGAATATACTTTGTGTAAAAACCAATCTCAAAAACTTTGGAAATTATTAAATACAGAACCATATGTGAATACACTGGGCTCTTTGTCAGGTAATCAAGCAGTACAACATGCAAAAGCTGGTTTAAAAGCAATTTATTTAAGTGGATGGCAAGTTGCTGCTGATGCAAATACAGCTGGTGAAATGTATCCAGATCAATCTTTATATCCTTATGATAGTGCACCAAAATTAGTTGAGTCTATGAATAATTCTTTAATCAGAGCTGATCAAATTCAACATATGGAAATGCAAGACGGTGATATGAAAAAAGAAGATAGAACAGATTACATGTTGCCTATTATTGCTGATGGTGAAGCTGGATTTGGTGGTCCATTAAATGTATTTGAATTAACTAAAAAATTTATAAGAGCAGGTGCTGCAGGTGTGCACTTTGAAGACCAACTAGCTAGTGAAAAAAAATGTGGTCACATGGGTGGTAAAGTTTTAGTTCCAACAGGAACAATGGTAAAAAATCTTAAAGCTGCAAGATTGGCTGCCGATATTGGAGAAGTTCCATTAATTATTTTAGCTAGAACAGATGCAAATGCAGCAAAATTAATTACGAATGATTTTGATGAAAATGATAAACCATTTTTAACAGGTGAAAGATCTCCTGAGGGTTTTCATTATGTAAAAGATGGAATTGAACAAGCTATCTCTAGAGGTTTAGCTTATGCTCCTTATGCTGATTTAATTTGGTGTGAAACAGCAACTCCTAATTTAGCTGAAGCCAAAAAGTTTGCTGATGCTATACATGAAAAATTTCCTGGAAAACTTTTAGCTTATAATTGTTCACCTTCTTTTAATTGGAAAAAACATTTAAGTGATGATGAAATTGCTTCATTCCAACAAGAAATTGCAAAAATGGGTTATAAATTTCAATTTATTACTCTTGCTGGTTTTCATACTCAAAATATTGCAATCTTTGAACTTGCTGAAAAATACAGAAAAGAAGGTATGGCTGCTTACTCTAGAATTCAACAACAAGAATTTGCAAGAGAAAAAGATGGTTATACTAGCGTTAAACACCAAAGAGAAGTTGGTACATCTTATTTTGATGCAGTATCAAATACTATCAGTAGCGGTCAAAGTTCAACTACAGCAATGGCTGGATCTACTGAATCAGAACAGTTTTAAAAAAATAACTTCCCTCTCCATTTTTTTAGTAGCCCTTAATAGGGCTATTTTTTTATTTGTAATTCATACTAAGACTGTTAAGGGTCACAAATGTCTAATAAAAACTTTGGTTTTGGAACACAAATAAGAAAGTCTCCATATTTCGACTCTACTGTGAAATGGGGAGCCACAGGTTTTTCTGTATATAATCACATGTATATTCCAAGAGATTTTGGAAGTCCTGAACAAAACTTTTGGAACCTTATTGAAAAATCAATTTTATGTGATGTAGCAGTTGAAAGACAGGTGGAAATAACTGGTCCAGATGCTTATAAATTTATTCAACTATTAACACCTAGAGATCTTTCAAAGTTATCAGTTGGACAATGTAAATATGTAATAATCGTAAACAACGATGGCGGTATATTAAACGATCCAGTTTTATTAAGATTAGCAGAAAATCAATTTTGGTTATCTTTAGCAGATAGCGATGTTTTGTTATGGGCACAAGGAGTTGCTGTTAACTCTGGATTAGATGTTAAAATATCTGAACCAGATGTCTCTCCTTTACAATTGCAAGGTCCTACCTCACAAGAAATCATGGTTAAATTATTTGGTGAGAGTATAAGAGATCTAAAATATTATTGGCTAAGAGAATATGATCTTGATGGTATTCCACTCATTGTTTCAAGAACAGGTTGGTCAAGTGAACTTGGTTATGAAATATATTTAAGAGATGGTTCAAGAGGAAATGATTTATATGAAAAAATTATGGCTACTGGTAAAGAACATGGAATTCAACCAGGTCATACATCGTCCATAAGAAGAATTGAAGGTGGTATGCTTTCATATCATGCAGATGCAGACATCCATACAAATCCATACGAATTAGGATTTGATAGATTAGTAAATTTAGAAACTGATATAAACTTTATAGGTAAAGAAGCTCTAAAAAAGATTAAGCAAATTGGAATAAAGAGAAAACAAGTTGGACTTGTAATTGATTGTAATCCTCTTTCAGGTCCCAATACTACTTTTTGGCCAATTGAAAAAAATGATAAGACGATTGGTAAAGTAACCTCAGCTGTATATTCGCCTAGATTAAAAAAGAATATTGCTCTTGCAATGATAGAAATAAATTATTCAGAATTAGGAAATCAATTAGATGTTCAAACTCATGAAGGAAAATATTCTGCTACCATTGTAGAAAAACCTTTTTATGATCCTAAAAAGAAAATAGCTAGCAGCTAAGATTTAATATTGTAACCTTTTTTAAGTAATACTGTAACAACTGTTACACATGCAACCAAAAATGCAACCATAGAAATTATACTTACCCAAATATTAAAGTCCGATACTCCATAAAAAGCAAATCTTAGTCCATTAATCAAATAAACTACTGGGTTAAAATAAGTAACTGTCTGCCAAAATTCTGGCAGCATATCTAATGAGTACAAACTTCCCCCTAAAAATACCATTGGTGTAATAACTAAAGTCGGAATAATAGACATTTGTTCGAAATTAGAACTCATTAAACCTATTAAGAAACCAAATAATGCAAATGTAAATGCAACCAATACCAATAAGAAAATCATTAATAATGGATACATGACGTTGACCTCTACAAAAAATGTTGAAGTGATAAATATTACAACACCTACAATGAGAGTTTTAGTTGCTCCTGCTCCAACAAAAGCTAGAACAATTTCAAAAGTAGAAATTGGTGCTGCTAAAATTTCATAAATGGTTCCATTAAACTTTGGAAAAAAAATACCAAAAGATGTGTTACTGATAGATTGAGTTAAAAGAGTAAGCATCAATAAACCTGGAACTATGTATGATCCATAACTAATTCCATCAATATTTTCAACGTATCCACCGATAACAGAACCAAACACTATAAAATACAATGAGGTTGATAAAACTGGTGAAAAAAGCGACTGCATTAGAGTTCTTCTAAAGCGATCCATCTCATGAAGATAAATTGCACTAAAAGCTTGAAAATTAAACTTCATTATTCTCCTTTACTAAAGAAACAAATATTTTTTCTAGTGTTGTTTGCTCTGTTTTTAAATCTTGTAATTTTAAATTTGCATCTTTTAAATCTTGAAGCAAATTAGTAATACCTGTACTTTTAGCTCTAACATTGTAAGTATAATTTACTGATTTTTTATCTTTACCAATTTCAAGATTATATTTTTCTAAACTACTTGGTAATTCTTTAACTTCTTCTTGCAAGTCTACAGTAAGTTTCTTATGTCCCATTTTCTTTAATAGTTCTTTTGTTTCATCTACAACTATAATTTCTCCTTGATTAATTACTCCTACCCTATCTGCAATAGCTTCAGCTTCTTCTATGTAATGTGTGGTTAAAATTATTGTAACTCCAGTTTTTCTTAAACTCTCAACAACTTTCCACATATCCTGTCTTAACTCAACATCAACACCAGCAGTTG
>CACKZH010000036.1 GCA_902604575.1 uncultured Pelagibacteraceae bacterium | reverse complement strand
TGAACTTTGAAATTGTTTGCTTATATCTATATTTACAAATTCTTTTATCAAAGTTTTCAACGAATGGTTATCTGAATAGCTTCTAGATAATCTGCTACAAATCTTGGTATCTAGAATATTATTTACATCTGTTTTTAAATAATATTTGATATGTGCTATATCAGCTCTACCATAGTGAAAAATTTTTGTGACTTTATCATTTTGTAATAGTTTGACCAAGTTAGGTGCCTCATAACTTTTTCTATCAAATTGAATTATATGTGCATCTGAATTACCTGATGATAATTGTATTAGACAAAGTGGATCACGTCTTACATTTAAACCCATGAATTCACCATCAACTGCTATTCGGTTGCCCAAATTAATGTTTTCAGGTATATCCCCTTTATGAAGCTGAATTTTATTACTCATTATAAACATATATATATGAAAGCAAAAAATTGTCTATGAAAGCTAAAAATGCTTTAATTTTTGGATGCTCAGGTCAAATAGGTCGCTCAGTCGTGAGAAAATTGACCAAGGACAATTATACTGTAACTGCTGTAACAAGAAATATTCATCAAAAAGGTATTGTTCTTAAAACCCTTGGTAACGCAGGTTTCATAAATATTGTTGAGGCCAATATATTTGATGAAAAAAAAATTAGAGAACAATTTGAAAAGGCAGATGTATGTATTAATTTAGTAGGAATTTTATATGAGCAAAAAAAAGGAAATACTTTTAAAAATATTCATACTGTTTTTCCAGCTCTTTTAGCTAAACTTTCTAAAGAATATAATCTTAAACATTTTATACATTTATCTGCATTAGGAATTGATGAAGCAAAAGACTCTAATTATGCTAAAAGTAAATTAAATGGAGAAAATGAAATTTTTAAAAATTTTCCTTTAGCTACAATTTTGAGACCTTCAATTGTTTATTCTGTAGATGATAATTTTAGTACAAGTTTTATGACTTTATTGAATAGACTGCCTTTTTTTCCTCTTTACTATGGAGGTGTCACTAAGTTTATGCCTATCGCTTGTTCTGATTTAACTGACACTATTCATCATGTAATTTCAAATAACATTTATTCAAAAATTATAGAGTGTGTTGGACCTGAGATATTATCGTTTAAAGAAATAATAGAAAGACTACTTGAGCTAATTGGAAAAAAGAGAATTTTGTTACCTTTGCCCTTACCATTAGCAGAAATAACTGCAAAATTATTTGAAATAATGCCTAAACCTTTAATTACTAGAGATCAATTAAAACTTTTAAAATATAACAATATATCTACAGGAAAATATAAAACTAATTCAGATATTGGGGTGGTAAGCAAAAGATATTTTAAAGATGAGGTTAAAAAATATTCTTATATGTGGAGAGACGGAGGACAATTTTCAACAGAAAGATATAATTTGAATAATAATTTAGACAACAAGACTAATTAAAAATTAAGCAGACTTAATTTTCTTTTCAATAAATTCTGGGACCTCGTCCTTCTCTATTTGATCATCTTTTTTGTTTTTACTATCTTTGCTCTGGTAAGCATATAAAAGATGGAGTTTACAATAACTAAAGTCTTTTAAAGCATTTCTTCCACAAAAATAAAAATTTTTTTCATTAGGATGTCCTATAGGGTATTTACAATCATTGTCTGTTAATTCTTCTAATTGTTTAGGGTTTTCTGGCTCAAAATCTTTTTCAATAATTAATGATTTGAATTTACTTCTTCTAAATCTTTTAGTCTTAGTATTTTTTTCATCTAAAGAATTTTCAAAGTTTTGATTTGATGTAGCTGTTCTAGTTTTAATTTTAGCTGATAGATTTAGCCGATGAGCTTTACCTATTACTGCATTTCTGCTTATACCACCAATAATCTCTGCAATCTGACTTGCTGTATTACCTTTGCCCCAAAGTTCTTTTAATTTTGCAACTTTTTCATCAGTCCAACTCATAATCAATATATTGTATCTTGTTTATATTAAACAACAATATACTGATATTAAATTAAATTAAACAATCAAAAAATATGAGTTATCAACACAAATTTTCAATTAAGAAAATATATATGTTTTCAATCCTTACTTGTATTAATAATTAAACTTAATAAAACAAAATAGATTTATGAGTTATTTAGCAAAAAACTATAATAGAAAAAAAATTTCATTCAAATATGGAAAAGGAAGTTATTTATATTCAGCTGATAATAAAAAATATTTAGATTTTGTTCAAGGAATAGCTGTTAATTCTTTAGGTCATGCAAATCCTAAATTAGTAAAAGCTGTAAAAGATCAATCAAAAAAATTATGGCATGTATCAAATGCATTTCAAATTCCAGAGGGAGAAAAATTAGCTAAAAAGTTATGTAAAAAAACTTTTGCTGATTATGTAATGTTTCAAAATAGTGGAGCTGAAGCTACAGAAGCAGCAATTAAAGTTGCTAGAAGATATTTTTACTCAATAGGGAAACCAAATAAAAATAGAATTTTATGCATTAAAAATTCTTTTCATGGAAGAACTTTAGCAGCAATTTTCGCTAGTGGATCAAAAAAAATGACTGAGGGATTTGGTCCAAAAGTAACAGGGTTTGATCACTTCAACTTTGGAGATCATCATTCTCTTAAAAAGAAAATTAATAAAAACACAGCTGCTATTATGGTTGAAACAATTATGGGTGAAGGTGGTATAAAAGTGATACCAGATTGGTGCTTAAAAGAATTAAGAGCATTATGTAACAAGAAAAAAATATTATTAATTCTTGATGAAGTTCAGTGTGGAATAGGAAGATCAGGTGATTTCTTTGCTTTTGAAAAATCAAAAGTAAAACCTGATATTGTACCAATTGCAAAAGGGATAGGTGGAGGATTTCCTATTGGAGCGGTTTTAATGAATAAAAAAGTAGCCTCGGGCATGACACCAGGTACTCATGGATCAACATTTGGAGGAAACCCTTTAGCCATGTCTGTTGGAAATACTGTAATGGATATTATATCAAATAAGAATTTTTTAAATAATGTAAAAAGTTTATCAAAATATTTTTTATTTAAATTAAATAAAATTCAGGCAAAATATCCAAATGTTATTAAGCAAATAAGAGGAAAAGGATTTTTGATTGGTATACAGTTACATAAAGATCAAACTGAATTTATAAAAAAATTGATGAACAATCAGCTACTGACTATTAGAGCCGCAGAAAATGTTGTTCGGATTTTACCTCCATTAAATGTTAAAAAAAATGAAATAGATTTAGCATTAAAAATTATTGAAAAGGTCTGTTCACAGATAAAATAATATGAAACATTTTATTAATTTAAAAGATATACCTGCAAAAGATCTTAGGAAGATTATTATTGATGCTAAGAAAAGAAAAAGTTTAAGAAAAAAACTAAATACATTAGAGGTTGATAAGGGTGCACCCTTAAAAGGAAAATTATTAATTCAAATGTTTGAAAAATCTAGTTTGCGAACAAGATTAAGCTTTTATTTAGCTATCAAACAATTGGGCGGTGGTACTTTGACTTTGAGATCTAATGAGCTTCATTTGGGTCAAGGTGGAGAGAGCATTGCTGATACGGCTAAAATTCTTTCGACCTATGGTGATGGATTTATGCTTAGAACTGACAGTGATAAAAAAGTTGAAAATTTTGAAAAATATTTATCTATACCAGTCATCAATGGTTTAAGTCCTTCATCTCATCCAACGCAGGTTTTATCAGATGTTTTTACTGTTGAGGAAATAATAAAAAAACCTATTTCTAATTTAAATATTTGCTGGATAGGTGACTCCAACAATGTTTTAGATAGTTTAATAGCTGCATCAGTAAAATTTTCTTTCAAGCTAAGTATTGGTTGTCCAAAAAAATTTGAACCAGGAAGAGAAGTTAGAGCTTGGGTCAAAAAAAATAATAAGCAAATTTATATTTTTAATGACGTGAAAAAAGCAGTTTCTAATGCAGACGTTATTTTTTCTGATAAAGTTATTTCTTTAAATGATAAAGTTAATAAGAAGAAAAAAATGAAAGCGTTTAAAAATTTTAAAATTGATAAAAAATTAATGAGTTATGCAAAAAAAAGTTGTATTTTTTTACATTGTTTACCTAGAGGAGATGAAGTGAATGATGATGTTTTCTTGGGAAAAAAATCTCACGTATGGCAACAAGCACTCAATAGAGTACATGTACAAAAAAGTATTTTATTATATTGTTTTGGAAAATTAAGGTAGCGTCAAAGGGCTGTCCGAATTCTCATTTAGATATTTTATAACAGATGCTCTATCTTTTTCTTTTCTAAGACCTGCATATGCCATTTTTGTTCCCTTTATCCATTTGGCAGGTTTTATTAAAAATCCATTCAGTTCTTCAAAAGTCCAATTCTTATCATATGCAGCTAACGCTTTGGAATATTTATAGTCTTCAATAGCTCCAACTTTTCTTCCCACAACATTATATAGCGCTGGACCTATAGCATTCTTTCCTCCTTTAACAATCGAATGACAAGCTGCACATTTTTTAAAAACTTTTTCACCATGTGCAATATCTCCCATTGCCATTAATGTTGATATATCAATTTTGTCTGAAGTCTTACTTGAGCTGGTTTTTGATGCAGTAGTGGTGGCTTCCACTTCAACTGAATAACCAGGTTTCTTGGGTTTCTCTACATGGAATATGACATCAGATAATTTTCCAATACCGATAATAATTAAAGCAACCATTAAAACTGCAGCAACTATTTTGTTAATTTCAAAAGAATCCATTTTTTCTAAATTTTGTAGTGAACGTATAACATGATAAATTAAAAAAAAGCTAAAATTTAATGTATAAATTTGCCTCTATAGTTGTTTAATGAGTATAATAATTTGAAAAATATAATGAAAACTTTAGTAATTATACCTTCTAGAATGTCCGCCACCAGGCTTCCAGGTAAACCTTTGCTAAAAATTAATGGTTTATCAATTATTTCACATGTATCAAAAAAAGCAGAAGAGGCAA
>CACKZH010000035.1 GCA_902604575.1 uncultured Pelagibacteraceae bacterium | reverse complement strand
ATAGGAATTTTACCAGTAAGTTCGCATTTTTTTGACATAATAACATTGCCTATATAAGGGGAGATATTGAAGGCGTCAAGTTTAATACATTTAAGAAATAGTTTTATTTCCAACAATTTCTGTGAAATTTTTGACACCATCTCTTATTAGTAATTCTTTTAGGTCTTTTTTAATCATGCCAGCAATATTGGGCCCTTGAAAAACCATGCCTGTATACAACTGAACATAATCTGCTCCTAATAAAAACTTATCATAAGCTGTTTTACCAGAGTCAACGCCACCTACTCCAATTATTTTAATTTTACCTTTAATTAATTTGTAGAATTTACTTATTAAAAGATTTGATTTTTTTTCAATAGGTTTTCCAGATAAACCACCTTTTTGATGTCTCTGTATATTTTGAAGTCTCTCCCGGGAAGCTTCAGAAGTATTTGAAATTATTATTGCACTTATTTCATTTTCTAAAAGTATTTCTGAAATTAAGTCAACTTGATTTTCACTTATATCTGGTGAAATCTTTACAGCTATAGGAATTTGAGACTTTAATTGTTTTTTTTTCTCTGAGACAGATTTTAATAACTCTTTTAATTTATTCTCTTCATGAAAATTTCTAAGATTTTCAGTATTTGGTGAAGAAATATTAATTGTAATATAATCTGCAACTTGAGAAAATTTTTCTAATCCAATTAGATAATCATTCAATCTATCATTAGAATCTTTGTTTGGACCTATATTTACTCCTAGTACACCTAGTTTTTTATTTGATTTTATTCTGTTTAATATTGTATCTGATCCATGGTTGTTAAAACCTAACCTATTAATTAATGCTTGATCTTCTACCAATCTAAATACTCTTGGTTTTTCATTTCCATATTGTTTTAGTGGTGTAACCGTGCCTACTTCAACAAATCCAAAACCCAATTTAAATAAAGGGTTGTACACCTCTGCATTCTTATCAAAACCTGCCGCAATACCGATTGGATTATCAAGATCTTGATTAAATAATTTAATTTTTAAAAGGGGATCATTTTTGTTTTCATCAAATATATTTGAAACTAAATTTAGTTTAAGAGATTGAATTGCTAAAAAATGTGCTCTCTCAGGATCTATTTTAAATATTAAAGATCTTAAATTTGAATACATTATTTTAATTTACTAATTATCAACTCTTTTGTTTCGTTAACACCGAAAAAACTTATAAAAAAACCCATTCTGGGTCCATTTTCATCTCCAAACACCACTTCATAAATTAACTTAAACCAATCTCTTAAATTTTCTGCATACCCATTCTCTTTGCCTGTTGAATAAATCAATGTTTGTATATCCTCTGGAGACATCTGATCATTACATTGTTCTAAAGTTTTAACTAAAGCTTTTAGAGCTAATTTTTCATTTTCAGATGGATTTTTATATTTTTTTTTAGCCTTAATAACATCATTAAAATACTTGATTGCATAACCAACTAGTCCATCAAAAATTGGAAAGTTTTTTTCATGAATGTTAGATTTATATTTTTTAACAAACTTCCATAATAAATCTTTGTTATCAGCATTACTTGTTTCAACTAAATTTAATAACATGGAAAAAGTCATAATCATCTCTTCTTTTGGAATGTTTCCATTATGAACATACCAAACAGGATTCATTACTAATTGTTGTTCTGTTTGTTTTTTTGATTTTTCAATATTATCAAGGTACTCATCTACAGCTTTAGGTACTATTTCTTTATAAAGTTTTTTTGCTCTCTTTGGATTTTGATACATATATAAAGATAAGCTTTCGGGTGAAGCATATTTTAACCACTGGTCGATGGTAATACCATTTCCTTTTGATTTTGAAATTTTTTCACCCTTTTCATCAAGAAATAATTCATAAGCAAATCCAGATGGATTTTTTTTACCGATTAAATTTATAATTTTAGTTGATAAAATTGCACTTTCAATAAGGTCTTTTCCATACATTTCAAAATCTATATCGAGAGCATACCATCTCATTGCCCAATCAACTTTCCATTGTAATTTACAATTTCCATCCAAAATACTAGATTCTAATTTTTTACCCTTATTATCAAAAATTATTTTAGAGTTTTTTTTATCAATTTCTATAACTGGTATTTCGAGAACATGCCCTGTGTCTGGACAAATAGGTAAAAAAGGACAGTAAGTTTGTTGACGTTCTTTGCCTAAAGTTGGAAGTATAATGTTCATTATACCATCATAATTTTCTAAAATAATTTTTAAAGTTGGGTTGAAAAAACCATCCTTGTATAAAGATGTTGAACTTTTAAAACTATATTTAAAATTAAAACTGTTTAAAAAATCTTTTAACATTTCATTATTATGCTCTCCAAAACTTGCAAATTTTTCAAATGGATCTGGAACTTGTGTTAATGGTTTATGTAAGTTTTTGTTTAGTAATTCCTGATTAGGAACGTTATCAGGAACTTTTCTTAAACCATCCATATCATCAGAAAAAGTAATTATCTCAGTTGGGAGGTCTGTAAGTTGCTTTAAAGCATTGACCATCATTGAAGTTCTAGCAACTTCACCAAATGTTCCGATATGCGGAAGGCCACTTGGACCATATCCTGTTTGAAGGGTAATTTTCGCTTTTTTATCAATAAATGATTTTCTCTCACGAAGCATTTTTTTTGCTTCAACGAAAGGCCAAGCGCTTGTTTTGTCTAAAATTTCTTTTTTAATCACGAATATATCTTTTATAAAAATCTTAAATTGGCGATTTTATTAATTCTTATAGAGTTGAAATTTATTTACCATAAAATAATGTTCTTTCAAAATGTCTAATTATAAAACTGTTTTTTTTACACTAGGAATTTTGCAAATAATTTTAGGGGTCTCAATGTTCATCCCTATAATTGCTCAATTTATTTATTCCGAAATAGATTCATCATTTTTTGGTGCATCTATTGTTACTGTAATTTTTGGATCATTATTTTTTCTTTCAAATCTAGACCACGAAAAGAAGTTAAATTTACAACAAGCATTTTTATTAACTGCTTTGTCTTGGTTGAGTATTGCTATTTTTGGATCTTTACCATTTATATTTTCGACTATGGAGCTTTCAATTACTGATGCATTTTTTGAGAGCATGTCTGGTATTACAACAACTGGATCTACAATTATTTCTGACTTAGAGAATACTCCAAAAGGTATTCTGTTATGGAGAGCAATACTTCAGTGGTTGGGTGGTATTGGTATAATTGTAATGGCAATTACACTGATGCCTATAATGAACGTTGGTGGTATGCAATTATTTAAAATTTCTAGTAACGACTCATCTGAAAAAATTCTTCCTAAATCGAAAGAAATAGCTTTGAGACTTATTTATATTTATTCAGGTCTAACCGCTCTTTGTGCATTTTCATACTGGATATTTGGAATGGGAAAATTTGATAGCTTAACTCATTCTATGACTACTATAGCTACAGGTGGATTTTCTAATTACAATCAATCTATAGGATATTTTAATAGTGTTACTATAGAAATATCATCGATGATTTTTATAATTTTAGGAAGTATTCCATTTATTGCATACATAAAATTTATTAATGGTAATAAAAGAATATTTTTAAACGATATTCAAATCAGGACATTTATTAAAATAATAATTTTAAGTATTATTATACTATCAATTTATTTATTATTTAATAATAACGGAAACTTTAGTTTAAGATCTATTTTTTTTAATACAATTTCAATATTAACTGGAACAGGTTATGTAAATGCTGAATTTGATGGTTGGGGAAGTTTTCCTATAACAATATTTCTTGCATTAATGTTTATTGGGGGCTGCGCTGGATCAACTACTTGTGGTGTTAAAATCTTTAGAATTCAAATTCTATATTTATTTATAATAAATCAATTAAAAAAAATTATATATCCCAAGGGAATATTTATAATTAAATACGATCAAGGATCTGTTGATGATAAATTTATTGCATCAATAATTTCATTTATTTATTTTTACTTTGTTATTTTTTTTATATTAGCCGCATTATTATCGTTAACAGGCCTCGATTTTATAACTGCTATCTCTGGAGCAGCAACATCAATATCAAATGTGGGTCCAGGTTTGGGTCCTATAATTGGGCCTAATGGAGATTTTTCAGCTTTACCTAATATTTCTAAATGGATCTTAACTGTAGGTATGATTTTAGGTAGACTTGAGTTATTTGCAATATTAGTGTTGTTCTTACCATCTTTTTGGAGAAATTAATTATGTCTGAAACAAAGAAGCAAACATGGCTTGATTCTTTTACAGTTTATAAAGATATTCGAATGGTAAGAATTCTTTTATTAGGTGCAATAAGTGGTTTCCCGTGGGTATTAATTGCAAGCAGCTTGAGTCTATGGCTTAAAGAAGAGGGTCTTGGTAGATCGACAATTGGATGGGCAGGTTTAATTTTTGGAGTATACGCTTTCAATTATTTGTGGGCTCCCATTATAGATAGAATTCAAATTCCAATACTAACAAAAAAATTAGGCCATAGAAGAGGCTGGATAGTTTTGATGCAATTAATTATTTTGTTAAGTCTTGTTGTTTGGAGTGTAATTAATCCAACTGAAAATTTAGCTTTATTAATTACTGTAGGTTTAATTATTGCTATTGCGTCAGCAACCCAAGATATAACTGTAGATGCATTAAGAATTGAACAGATAAGTGAAAATGAAGGTAAATCAATGGCTGCTGGTGCAGCTATGGCTGTTGTTGGTTGGTGGACAGGTTATAAATTAGGTGGAGTTGTTGCTTTATTCACAGCAGAATTTTTTGAAAACATAGGGGTAGCTGACTACTGGCAAGCTACTTTTCTAATTTTAGGTATTTTAATAATTTTAATGAATATTGGTTTAATGTTTGTTCATGAACCTATAGACACAAATAGACAAGCAAAACAGAGAGAAACAGACAAATTAATTGAAGGAAAACTTGGATCTAGCAATATAATTACAAATTTTATCGCATATATAACAGGAACTATAGGCGGACCTATTATTAGTTTTTTTAAAAAAAATGGTTTTGCCATTGCAGCTGGAATTTTAGGATTTGTTTTTCTGTTTAAAATAGGCGAGGCATTTATGGGAAGAATGTCTATTGTCTTTTATAAAGAAATTGGATTC
>CACKZH010000034.1 GCA_902604575.1 uncultured Pelagibacteraceae bacterium | reverse complement strand
GGTCACTCATTTTTCTTTATCCAATTTTAATTGTGTTTGCATCAACGAATTCATACTTTGGCACTTCCATATTCCAAGGCGCTGGTCCTTTTCTAATTCTTCCAGAAGTATCATAATGTGATCCATGACAAGGGCAGAACCATCCATTGTAATCGCCTTTGTCATTCAAGGGTACACACCCTAAATGTGTGCAAACCCCTAACATTACAAGCCACTCGGGATTTTTAGCTCTATCTTCATCTTTCTCAGGATGAATTAAATCCTCCATTTTTACTTTTCTTGCTTCATCAATTTCTTCTTGAGTTCTTCTTCTTATAAAGACTGGTTTACCTCTCCACAAAACAGTTAAAGTATTTCCTGGTGTTAATGCACTTATATCAACTTCTGTGCTAGCTAATGCTTTGACAGAAGCATCTGGATTCATTTGATCTATCATTGGCCATACTACTGCAGCAGCACCAACGGCTCCCACAGCTGTGGTAGCTGTAAATAAAAAATCTCTTCTTTTTGTTTTTTTTTCAGACACTTTTAGTAGCTTTTGTTATTATCTCTCTTTGATTTAAACAGTTAATATACGAATTCATATAATATAAAATAATTATTTTACTACTGAAAGAATGACACATAATTCAACAATTTTAGGACCCAAAATAGCTTTGTATGAGCCTGATATACCTCAGAATACTGCTGCAATCATTAGAACTTGTGCTTGTTTAGGTGCCAAATTAGAAATAATTGAACCATGTGGCTTTCTATTATCAGACAAACGCTTTAAAAGAGTGGTTATGGACTATATGGACTATAGTCAAATAGAGTTTTATCAAAGTTCAGAAAAATTTTTTGAGGCAAAAAAGAAACAAAGAATCGTATTGATGACAACTAAGGGTTCAATAAATTATACTAAATTTAAATTTAAGCCAGATGATACTATTTTGTTTGGAAGAGAAAGTGCTGGAGTACCTGCGGAGGTTCATAAAATAATTAAAAATCGTTTAAAAATACCAATGAATAACCGGGTAAGATCTCTTAATATTGCATCTTCGGTTGCCATTGTTTTGGCGGAAAGTTTGCGTCAAATAGAATTAATATAAAATGGATATTTCAATTAAAAAAGACTTAGCTAGTAATTGGTTTAAGCTATTACAAAATGCAATATGCGACGACATTTTAAAAATTGAAAAGAATAAAGTAAATTTTAAATCAACTACTTGGAAAAGAAGCAGTAAACAAGATGAGGGTGGCGGTGAGTATAAAATCCTTAAAGATGGAAAAATTTTTGAGAAGGTAGGGGTAAATTTTTCAAAAGTTTATGGAAAATTTCCTAAGCAATTTCAAAAGAATATACCAGGTGCAAGTAAGGATCCTAGATTTTGGGCATCAGGAATATCAATAGTAATGCATATGCAAAATCCCCATATTCCTGCAATGCATTTTAATACCAGATTTATTTGTACAACAAAGAATTGGTTTGGTGGAGGAATGGATGTAACCCCAACTATAAAAGATGAAAAAGAGAAGAAAAATTTTCATAAAATATTAAAAGCAATGTGCGATAGACATAATAAAAATTATTATAAAAAATATAAAAAGTGGTGTGATGAATACTTTTATCTACCTCACAGGAAAGAGGCAAGAGGTATAGGTGGAATCTTTTTTGACTATAAAAATGATAATTTTGAAAATGATTTTAAATTTGTCAGAGATATTGGTGTTACATTTCAAATGCTATTTAATGAAATAATTAAAAAAAAAATAAAAAGAAAATGGACTTTGAAAGATAAAGAGTTTCAGTATATTAAAAGAGGTCGATACGCAGAATTTAATTTACTCTATGATAGAGGAACAAAATTTGGGTTACAAACTGGTGGTAATGTTGAAGGAATTTTAATGTCATTACCTCCAATTGCAAAATGGAAATAAAAAATGAATAAAGAGCCAATAACATTAAACGGATTAAATGAACTAAAGAAAGAATTAGTTTTTTTAAAAGAAAAAAAAAGACCTGAAATAGTAGCTGCAATTGCTGAAGCAAGATCTCATGGAGACCTTAAAGAAAATGCTGAATATCATGCGGCTAAAGAAGAACAATCTCACAATGAAGGAAGAATAACAGAAATTAACGACATTATTGCAAGAGCAAATGTTATTGACGTTACAAAACTAAACAATGAAGGAAAAGTAATTTTTGGATCAACAGTTTATTTGGAAGATTTAGATACTGGTGAAAAAATTAACTATAAAATTGTTGGGAGAGATGAGGCAGATTTAAAACAGAAACTAATTTTCTTTCAATCACCAATTGGCAAAGGTTTAATTGGGAAAAATAAAAGTGATTTAGTTGAAATAAATACACCCTCTGGTGTAAAAAATTTTGAAATTAAAGACGTTAAATATATTTAACTTTTAACTATTTGTTGTACTTGCTTATCTGAAATTTGAAATCCGTTTTGGACCCAAATTTCTTCTATCCTTTTTAATTTATTACCTAAAGTTTTACCCTCAGGAATTTGAAATTTAGACATTAGTAGATCAGCCCCTATTGGGAAAGTTGGAATTACTTTCTCTTTAAAAGTGTCTAATAGTTTGATTAGTTTTTTCTCTACTTTGTTCGAGGTAAAAATTTTAAAATTAATTATATCTATTACAGCCTGTCGCCCATTAAAATAAAAAAATTTATTCAAATTTTTCTCTGTAAAGTTGTTTAGAGCTACTCTTTCTCTATAAAAAAGATCTATCAATTTTAATCTTTTCTTATCTTTGTTAGATATTTTAAATTTATAAAGAAAATAATCAGCATTATCAGTCCCATCAATCACTAAAAGCGCAATTAAGAATATAAAATCAATTTTTAAAAAACTCTCCTCGGCATAAGAATTTTTTTTTTTAAAATTTTTAATATTCTTAAATTGAGGGAAAATTATTTCTATTATTTCTAAACTTTCTTTATCTTTAAACAGTTTTAAAAATCCATTTGAACTCGTTATTTTTTTTAGTTCATCAATTAACCTTTCAGATGATATATTTGAAATTCCATCAATATTTTTTTTTATATTTTTTATTATTTCTGGTTGGTGCTTATGATTTGAGTAATTTAAATAAAATCTTAAATACCTTAAAATACGTAAATAATCCTCTTGAATTCTTTTTTCCGCGTTACCAATAAAATTAATATGACCCTCCTCCAAATCTTTTTTACCGTTAAATGGATCAAATAAATTACCATCACCGTCTGCATAAATTGAATTGATAGTAAAATCCCTTCTAGAGGCATCTTCCTTCCAATCTAAAGAGAATTCTACTTCAGCATGCCTTCCATCAGTTGAAACGTCCTTCCTTAAAGAAGTAATTTCATATTTATATTTGTCAATTATTGCAGTTATAGTTCCGTGTTCAATTCCTGATTCGTAATAACTTATTTGTTTGTTTTTAAGAGCCTCACAAACTTCCAAAGGCATTAAATTTGTTGCTAGGTCAATATCATCAAGATTTTCTTTTTTTATCACTTTTCTTACACACCCACCCACATATCTGATTTCACTTTTCTCTGAAAAATTATTAATTGCTTCAAAAATTTTATTTGCAGGTGTTGTTAAAGTAATTTGTTTTAAATTTTGACTAATATAATCAAGATTTTTTGATCGGGAAAAAAATTTATCTAAAAAATTTTTCATAAATGGCTGGGGCGCTAGGATTCGAACCTAGGATGCAGGTACCAAAAACCCGTGCCTTACCGCTTGGCTACGCCCCAATACTAGCTTCCTATAACATAAAAATATAAAATTCATATAGTTTTTGCTGTAACACACCAATAATTTTTATATTTTCTTTTAAATTTAGCTTTTGCCAATTTACAACTCTTTAATGAATTATAATAGGCAACAATTGTTGATCCTGAACCAGTCATTCTTACAAATAATGGATTATTGATACTTTCTAAAAACAACTTTATTTTTTTTAGTTTTGGATATTTTTTGAGTGCTATTGTTTCAAGGGCATTTTGTTGATTAATCAAATAATTTACTTCAAACATGTTTTTTAGGTTTGTTATATTTTGATTTTGTATACTTTCGAACAGCAGAATATATTTTTTTAGTTGAGCACCCAAAGTCAGGCTTTACTAAAGTAGAGTAATATTTTGGAATATTATAAATCTTTTTAATTCTACCGCCTGATGATAACACACAGCTGGATGAAATGGTTCCTAGAATAACATCAGAACCAACCAGGTCACAAATACTTCGAGTTTTTTGATGATTAGGATTAATAATTTTTTTTTTAACCAGATAATTAAATACACTAGCTGCATTCATCGATCCCCCACCCAACCCAGCTTCTTGAGGAATTAATTTTTTAATTTTAACTTTGAATTTTTTATTTTTTAATAAATTTTCTTTATCTAGTATTTGAAATAATTTTTGAATGGTATTTTTTTTTCCAATATTTTTAGAAAACTTTCCATAAAAAGAAATATGATGTTTTTTTCCATTATGTTGATTGATTGAAATAACATCATGTAGATCTATGAAACTAATTATACTTTCAATTTTATGTAAAACCTTTTTTTTTCCAGTAATATTTAGTGCTAAATTTAGCTTTGCATTAGATTTAATTTTATTAATTTTCATCTAGGAATTTTTAAGACCTTCAATTACTTTAATATTGATTTTTTCTCTCATATCCTCTTCGGTTTCATCAAAAGTTAAGACGTTGTTCCAAAAATATCTTGCTTGAATTTTTCGATTTAATTTCCATAAAATGTCTCCATAATGATCATTCACGATTGGGTCATCTGGCATTAATTCTACAGCTCTTTTTTAAATACTTTTCTGCTTCTACATAATCCTCTATTAAAAAATAAGCCCACCCAATTGAATCAATAATATATGGATCATTGCTTTTTAAATCATATGCTGTTTTCAACATATCTATTGCTTCATTAATTTTATAATCTCGCTCTAACCATGAGTAAGCAAGATAATTCAAAATATATGCATCACTAGGATCAATTTTAAGCGCATGAAGTAAATCTTCATCTGACTTTTCATAATTGCCCATTCTTTCGTAGCTGCCTCCCCTACGATATAATACGTCTGATTTAATAAGTGAATTGTCATCTAGTGTTAAAATAATTTCCGTATAACGATCTATTGCCTTTTCATAATTTTTAGAATTTT
>CACKZH010000033.1 GCA_902604575.1 uncultured Pelagibacteraceae bacterium | reverse complement strand
AATAATTTTTTATCTATAGCTTCATTTTTTTCCAATTCGTCAATTACATTTCCTTTACCTTTTATTTTAAAGTGAATGTAACTGCCTTTTTTATTTTTTTTAATAAGATAGGATAAGTTTAATAATCCCCAGTTTTCAGTTTTAACAACTTCACCATCATTTTTTTCAACAATTTTAGAATATTTCTCTGTTAATTGCTTTATTTCACTTGGTGAAGAATCTTGCCTAGCTATAATAGTGTGTTCGTATAAATTCATTTAAGTTCTTTAATAAAAAGTGAGGATATACTATTATAAAAGTTCAATTACAATAGTTAAAAAGGCAAAAATATTAGTTTTTTTTATATGTTTTCAGTAATTTTTCCAGGTCAAGGATCTCAAATAGTGGGGATGGGAAAAGAGCTTTATGATAATTTTGACATAGTTAAAGACCTGTTTAAACAGGCAGATGAAATACTAAATTTTTCTATTTCAAAGCTTGTTCTGGAAGGACCAAAAGAAGAGTTAGACCTAACAGCGAATACACAGCCGGCAATATTTTTAATAAGTTATTCAATATTTAATTTAGCAAAACATGAATTCAATATAGATTTGAATAGAGCAAAATACTTTGCAGGACACTCTTTAGGCGAATATTCGGCTTTATCATGTGCGGGTTATTTAGATTTTTCAGACACTTTAAGAATATTAAGAATAAGAGGAGATGCTATGCAAAATTCTGCGCCTAAAGGGCAGGGAGGAATGGTTGCGGTATTAGGCTCAACAGTTGATATGATTGAAAAAATTTTGAGAGAAAATAAAGAAAATTTAAAAGTACAAATTGCAAATGATAATTCTGAAGGTCAAATTGTTTTAAGTGGAAAAACAGAGGATTTAGAAAAGTTAATCCAAATTTTAAAGGATAATTCAATAAAAAACATTAAACTTCCAGTAAGTGCACCTTTTCACTGTGATTTAATGAATAATGCTGCAAAAATTATGACAGAAGAATTAAATAAGCTTAATTTTAAAATTGGAAAAAATAAATTAATTTCAAATGTGACCGCTAATGAAATTAAAGATCCGAAAGAGCTTAAAAATCTCTTAATAAAGCAAATAGAGAATAGAGTTAGATGGAGAGAAAGCATTATTAATATGATAGAAAATGATGTAAACCATTTTATAGAAATTGGACCTGGGAAAGTTTTGTCAGGTTTGGTAAAAAGAATTAATAAAAATGTAAAAATTGACACAATTAATTCTCAAAGCGATATTGCAGGTCTAAAAATATGAATGATTTAAAAGGTAAAAATATTATCGTTACAGGTGCTTCAGGTGGGATTGGAAATTCAATAATTGAAAAATTAAATCAATCAGGAGCAAATATTTTAGCTTCAGGTACAAGAATAGAAAAACTTGAGGAACTAAAAAGAAAATATGGAAATATTAAAACATTACAGTTTGACATTTCTCAAAGCGATAAAATTGAGGAATTTGTTGAAAATGCAACTAAAGAACTTGGTGGCAGTTTAGACTGCATAGTTAATAATGCAGGCATCACCCAAGATAATTTAGCAATAAGGATGAGCTTAGATGAATGGAAAAAAGTAATTGATATTAATTTAACATCAACTTTTTTAATGAGTAAATCAGCAATTAAAAAAATGCTAAAAAATAAATCTGGAAAAATTGTTAACATTACATCAGTAGTCGGGCATACCGGTAATTTAGGGCAGGCCAATTACACCGCTTCTAAAGCAGGTATAATTGCAATGTCGAAGAGTTTGGCAATAGAATATGCCAAAAAAAATATAAATATAAATTGTATTTCACCTGGTTTCATCAAAACAGTTATGACGGATAAATTAGATGATAAATTTAAAGAGGCTATAATATCAAAAATTCCTTCTGCCAGACTTGGAGAGCCAGATGATATTGCAAATGCTGTCCTTTTTTTATGCTCAAGTCAATCAAGGTACATAAATGGTGAGACCCTACATGTTAACGGGGGCATGTATATGGCTTGACAAAATGGGTTTTTAAACTATTAACGAATTATAACAAAAAGGATCAATATGTCAGAAGACGTTTCAAGCAAAGTAAAAAAAATTGTAGCTGATCACCTAGGTATCGATGAAGCAAAAGTAACTGAAGAGTCAAGTTTTATTGATGATTTAGGAGCTGATAGTTTAGATACTGTAGAATTGGTGATGGCTTTTGAGGAAGAGTTTGGATCTGAAATTTCAGACAGTGAAGCTGAGAAAATTTTAACTGTTGGTGATGCAGTTAAATTTATCGAAGGAAAAGCTAACTAGAAATTTTAATGCCATCAGAAAAAGATGGGGTAATGATTATATTATCTTCTCCTTCAGGAGCAGGTAAAACTACTCTTGTAAAAAAGTTATCAGAAAATAATAATTTTGAAATATCAATATCACATACAACAAGACAACCTAGGCCAAACGAAAATCAGAATGAGGATTATTTTTTCGTTAATGAATCAGAGTTTAAGAGATTAATTAAAAACGAGGAATTTCTTGAATACGCAAAAGTTTTCAATAATTTTTATGGCACAACAAGAACACCAGTAATAGACAAATTAAATAAGAGTAAAAATGTACTCTTTGATATTGACTGGCAAGGTGCTGATCAAATAAAAAATAAGAAATTAGATTATAAATTAATTACTTTTTTTATACTACCTCCCAGTAAAGAAGTTTTATTTGAAAGACTATCTAAACGTCATGAAAATGATAAATTAATAGCAGAGGAAAGAATGAATCAATTTGAAAGAGATGTTTTACACTGGATAAATTATGATTACGTAGTAATAAATAACGATTTAGAAGAATGTTATTTAAAAATTATGAATTTAATTGATGCAGTAATAAGTAATGGTTCTAAAGATTATGATTTAAACTACGTAAGAAGCCACGTTGAAAAATTAACTTCTTAAGTTTTCATATTCACAAGTTAGTCTATAATAAGTTTCTAAATTTAAGTTTTGTGGTCTCAAAGTTAAAGCAATTTTTAATTTATCTAAAATTTTTTGATCTCCATTAAAAAGCTGATTAAAGGGTTTTTTAATCATTTTTCTTCTCTGATTAAAAAATATTCTGGTAATTTTTTCTAGATTTTTTGGGTTTTTGATTTTTACATAATTATTTTTAGGAGAAAAAAATAATAAAGAACTATCTATTTTAGGTTTTGGAGAAAATGCTTCAGGTTTTATGTCACAAATTTTTTTTATATTAAGTTTCCAATTGCTTAAAATTGATAAACGTCCATAACTTGAGGTATTAAATTCCGCAACTATTCTGTCTGCAACCTCTTTTTGAAACATTAAAATAAGACTATTAAACCAGAAATGATTTTTCAAATTTATAATCCATTTACTCAATATTTCAGTTGAAATATTATATGGAAGATTTCCAAAAACAGTTACAGGGTCTTTGAATAGTAGAGTTTCATCAACTTGTAAAACATCATCATTAATAATTATTAACTGATCTTTAAATTTATTATTAAGAATGGAAGCTAGGTTGTTGTCTTTCTCAATAACATAAAATTTTTTAGGTTTTTTTTTTATAATATGTGATGTTAAATTTCCAGTTCCAGGCCCAACTTCCAAGATAATTTTATTTTCTATTGGTGTTAAATTTATAATTTTATTAATAACATTTTTATCTGTTAAGAAATTTTGGCCAAGGCTTTTTTTTGCTTTAATCAATATTTTTCCAAAAAAGAAATTGCTTTGATAAGGCTTAGTGGACTTGAAATATTTTTTCCTAACATTTTTTCATTTGGACCATGATCAGGTGAAATTCTTAAAAAAGGTAGACCGAGTGTGATATTAATAGCATCATATTCAAAAAGTGCTTTCATTGGAGTTAATACTTGATCATGATACATACCCAAAATAATATTAAATTTATTTGTGTTACTTTTTAAGAATATGGTATCAGCAGGAAATGGCCCAAAAACTTTATAATTTATTTTTTGTAAATATTTTATAGATGGTCTTAATATTTTTTCATCTTCATTAAATTTATCTATACTTTCACAGTGTGGATTTAAACCTAATACAGCTATTTTTGGAGTAATTTTAAATTTTTTTTTATAAAAATCATTTAGTAATACTACTTTTTCAATTAATAAATTTTTACTTAATTTTTTTGATACAAACTTTAATGGCAAATGAGTAGTTAAAGGACATACAGATAATTTTTTGTTAAATATTAGCATTGCACTCTTTTTTACCTTGAACTTTTTAGATAGATATTCTGTAATTCCTAAATATTTTTTTTTCAAAAAAGTTTTTTTTGATATTGGACCTGTAATTAAACTATCTATATTTGTCTTTTTAATTATTTTAAATGCTGTTTCGAAACAATTCTCAATATAATTATTAGATTTTGATGAAATCTTTCCAAAAGCTTCATTAGTTTTATAATTAACGTTTATAAGGTTAATTGATTTATTATTTAATTTTGAACTCAGGTATTCTTTGTCACCTAAAATTTTAATTTTTTTTTTAAATTTTAGTTTTTTCATATGTAACTTAACTATTTCATTTGATGCAATTAATATTAGCGGTCTTTTTATTTTAATTTTATTTAATGTTTTAAAATAAATTTCTAAAAAAATACTGTTTGGCTCTCCAGCCACTATCAAAATCGGATTATAACTCATTTATAGTAATATTTTTTTTTATTTTATTAATGTAAAGGTTTGAAAATTGATTTAGTTGTTCATTAGTTTTAATTCTGATTATTTTTTCTAACTCCTTATTTATATCTATTTTTGCATTCTCTTCTTTAATATCTTTTACTTTTAGAATTAGAAAGCCTCCAGGTATAGTAATAGCCTCTGTAATCTCTCCTTTTTTAATAGAATATAATTTAGTCTCAATTTGTGGTGAGATAGCACTACCATTTACCCAACCCAAATCACCACCATTTGTAGATGACTCAGATACACTATAAATTAAAGCTGTATTTTCAAAACCATTTTCATTAATTGAATTTTTAATTAAACTATACTTTTGATCAATATTTTCATTTTTTTCAACATTAAACATAATTTCTGAAATACTATAAAATTTATTTTTTCTATTTGAAATTTCATTAAGTATTTTTTTTTTGTCGATTTTAATTCTGTTATTATATTTATTGTAAATAATCTGATTCCAATATGCATCTAAGGTTAATTTTTCCTCTAC
>CACKZH010000032.1 GCA_902604575.1 uncultured Pelagibacteraceae bacterium | reverse complement strand
TAACTTTCAAAATAAAAAGTAGCATAAGGACCCAAAGCAACTCTTCTATTTTTTTTATAATCAACAATATTTTTTCTTAGTTCACGTCTGTTCCCTGTATAAATATCCAGAGGCATGATGTCTTCTTTTTTAATTACTCTTTTTTCTCTAGGCATGATCATAAGTTATAACTTTTTGCCATTAATTCGATAGGGTGTAGTGCCTCATCATTAGATATATTTGTATCAACTTCTAACTGTTTTAAATGTTTACCAGCTAGAGGACAATCCGAAGCCATATACTTGTTATTTTTAGTTTTAATTTGTCTAGCTGTTGGTCTTCCAACTTTATTTGCTAAATCATGCGATTCTTTCATTACTCCAAAAGTTCCTCCATGACCCGCACATCTTTCAACAACATCAATTTTAACGTTTGGTATTAATTTTAACATATCTCTTGCTTTGATACCTATGTTCTGTGCTCTTGCATGACAAGCATGATGCACTGTTACTCCTCCATCAATCTCATTTAATCCCTCTGCTAATCCCTCATTCTTTGCTATATCAACCACATACTCATCAATATCCATAACATTTGCAGATAATTTTTTTATTTTTTGATCGTTTGGTAATAACAAAGGCCATTCAAATTTTAACATTAATCCACAACTCGCTGTTAAAGTTACTACTTTATATCCTTTATCAATCCATTCGATTAAATCCTTAGAAACTTTTTTTGCTTGTTCAACAACTTTTGGAAGGTCTGCTTGCTCTAAAAATGGCATACCACAACAACCCGGGTAAGCCTCTTGAACTTCTACACCATTTTTTTTCAAAACTTTTAAAGCAGCAACACCTGTATTTTTTTTATTAAAATTAACAAAACAAGTTGAATAGATAACAACTTTTCTATCTCTAGAGTGTGTTTTATAATTTATCTTATCTTTATTTTTTTTGAAGAAATTTGAAAAAGTTTCTGAGTTATATTTTGGTAACTGAACTCTTTTATCTATTCCAGTAATTAATTCTAAGATTTTTCTAATTAATTTATTTTTAATATTTGATGCCCAGTTAACTATTTTTGAGAACATGACACCAATTTTAGCGTTTCGGTCTATTTGTGCTAATTGTGTTGGTATGCTTGGTAAATTACCTAATTTTTTTTGAGCTGTTCTATATCGCAGCATTAAATGTGGGAAATCTAAATCAAAATCATGAGGTGGAACATATGGGCATTTAGTCATAAAACACATATCACACAAAGTACATGCATCAACAACAGGGGAAAATTGATCACTAGATAAGCTTTCAACGTCTTCATTTTTTGATTCATCAATCATATCAAATAACTTTGGAAATGAATCACAAAGATTAAAACATCTTCTGCACCCATGGCAGATATCAAATACTCTTCTCATTTCAGCATCTAATTTTTCAGGATTTAAAAAATCGGGATGCTCAAAATCTATTGGATGTCTTATAGGTGCACCTAAACTTCCTTCTTTACTCATATAATTTAGTTATTTGAAATTCGAATTACTTTTAGTGGGCGACTAACGCCCACTAAGAAATTTGATTAGCTAATAGACTCTAAAGTTTTTTGAAATTTACCAGCATGTGATTTTTCAGCTTTAGCTAAAGTTTCAAACCAGTCAGCAATTTCTTCAAAGCCTTCTTCTCTAGCTGTTTTGGCCATACCAGGGTACATATCAGTGTACTCATGAGTTTCACCTTGTACCGCAGAAGCCAGGTTAGCTTTTGTTTCGCCAATTGGCATACCAGTTCCTGGATCACCAACTTCTTCTAGATACTCCAAATGACCATGCGCGTGACCAGTTTCACCTTCGGCTGTTGATCTAAAAACTGCGGCTACATCATTGTAACCTTCTATGTCAGCTTTTTGTGCAAAATAAAGATATCTTCTGTTTGCTTGACTTTCACCAGCAAACGCCTCTTTTAAATTTTCTTCTGTTTTACTTCCTTTTAAAGACATTTTTTTCTCCTTATTAATGATTAACAACTGATATAATGTATCTTGAGAGTATGTCAATAGTTTAGAACTATTATAATGTATATTTTAAGTAATTGATTTTATTAAATTATTTTTGAGTTTGATTATCACTCGCAACTTTTATCAAAACTTCTACTGAATTTATTTTTTTTCCAGTAATATTTTTTTTAATATTTACTGGATCAATATCACTCTCATCACAATCAATTAACTCATGCGTATCTTCATCAAAAAAATGATGGTGTATTGAAGTGTTTGTATCGAAATAACTTTTATGACTATCAATTGATATTTCTTTTAGATATCCTTTTTTTTCAAATGCATGAACCGTATTATAAACTGTAGCAAGAGATATTTTTTGATTCATTTGCTCAGATATCATTTTTACCAGATCATTAATTGTGAAATGAAAAGTTTTTTCTCTATTAAACAAAACTTCACACATTTTAACTCTTTGCTTAGTGGGTCTAAGTCCTACTTCTCTTAATTTGTCAATAAAATTGCAGTTTTTTGCCATAATTGTTTATAATTATTCTAAAGTGAGAATAAAAATATAGCGTTTTATTATATTATATTAGCATTAAATCAAGTATTAAGGGAGCTCAAAATCATGAAAAAAAACTCATACTCCTACAATGATCTTATAACTTGCGGAAATGGGGACCTTTTTGGTCCTGGTAACGCAAAATTACCTCTTCCACCAATGCTTATGTTTGACAGAATAACAGAAATCAATGAAAATAATGGAGCATTTAATAAAGGCTCTTTAAAAGCTGAATTGGATATTAAAGAAGATCTTTGGTTTTTTGATTGTCATTTTAAAAAAGATCCAGTTATGCCAGGCTGCTTAGGATTAGATGCTATGTGGCAACTGGTAGGGTTTTTTCTAGGTTGGCTAGGAAATCCTGGAAAAGGGAGAGCTTTAGGGGTGGGTACAGTAAAATTTACAGGTGAAGTTTTGCAAAGTGTAAAAAATGTGAGGTATGAAATAGATATGAAAAAAATTATGTCTCCTGGGGGAACAACTGTTGGGCTTGCAAATGGAATTGTTTTTGCAGATAATAAAAAAATATATTCAGCTGAAAGTTTAAAAGTAGGGTTATTTAAGTAATGAGAAGAGTAGTAATAACAGGATTGGGAGTTGTTTCATGCTTAGGGAATAACCAAGCAGAAGTTCGCCAATCTTTACTAAATTCGAAATCAGGAATTTCATATGCGGAGGATTATAAAGAACATAATTTGAAAAGCCATGTTCATGGTAAACCTAATATTAAACTTGAAGATCATATTGATAGAAAAACAATTAGATTTATGGGTTCAGGCTCAGCTTATAATTATATTGCAATGAAAGAGGCTATTGAAGATTCTGGATTAGAAGAAAAGGATGTGAGTAATTTTAAAACCGGAATTGTTATGGGTTCTGGCGGTCCATCAATTGAAAATGTAATTCTGGCAGCAGACAAGACAAGAGCTAAAACTCCAAAACTTATGGGACCTTTTATTGTTCCAAGAACTATGGCCAGTACAGCATCAGCTACTCTCGCAGTTCCATTTAAAATCAAAGGAACAAACTACACAATGAGTTCTGCTTGTGCAACAAGTGGACACTGCATTGGAAACTCTATGGAATTAATTCAAATGGGAAAACAAGATATTGTTTTTGCTGGTGGAAGTGAAGAAATTCATTGGGCAATGACTGCAATGTTTGACGCGATGACTGCATTGTCTTCAAAATATAATGATAAACCTGAAACAGCTTCAAGAGCCTATGACAAAACTAGAGATGGATTTGTAATCGCTGGAGGTGCAGGTGTATTAGTACTCGAAGAATACGAACATGCTAAAGCAAGAGGGGCTAAAATTTACGCAGAATTAACTGGTTATGGAGCAACTTCAGATGGGTACGATATGGTAGCACCATCAGGCGAAGGTGCTGGTAGATGTATGAAAATGGCAATGGCAACTGCAAAAAATAAAATTGATTACATTAATACTCATGGAACATCTACTCCAGTTGGAGATATAACTGAACTTAATGCTATTAAAGAAACTTTTGGAGAAGACATTCCAAAAATAAGTTCAACAAAATCTTTGTCAGGTCATCCTCTAGGAGCCGCTTCAGTACATGAGGCCATCTATTGTTTAATAATGATGAAAAATAATTTCATAACAGGATCAGCAAATATTACAGATATGGATGATGATGCTAAGAAATTTCCAATCGTTGCAAAAACTGAAATAGGTGTAACTTTGAATACAGTAATGACAAATAGTTTCGGTTTCGGTGGAACTAACGCAGCTTTAATTTTTGAGAAGGTTTAGCTAATGAGTTTGATGAAAGGTAAAAAAGGCTTGATCATGGGCGTTGCCAATGAAAGATCTATTGCTTGGGGTATTTCTCAAAAACTTTCAGAAGCTGGAGCAGAGCTAGCATTTACATATTTGGGTGACGCTTTAAAAAAAAGAGTTGTTCCTTTAGCAGAAAAATTAAATTCAAACGTTACGTTTAGTTGTGACGTTGAAAAAAAAGAAGAAGTGGTAAAACTATTTGAGGATATCAAATCTCAATGGGGTGAAATTGATTTTGTCGTTCATGCGGTTGCTTTCTCTGATAAATCGGAATTGTCAGGTGAATATTTAAATACGACTAGAGAAAACTTTTTAAAAAGTATGTTAATTTCATGCTTTTCATTTACTGAAGTAGCAAAAGAAGCATCAAATGTGATGAAACAAGGTGGAAGTTTATTAACTTTAACTTACGAGTCTACTAAAGCTATTCCAAATTATAATGTAATGGGTGTTTGTAAATCAGCTTTAGAAGCTAGTGTTAAATACCTAGCTAGAGATTTGGGTTCTAAAGGCATGAGGGTAAATGCTATAAGTGCAGGACCTATCAAAACATTAGCTGCATCTGCAATCGGTGATGCAAAATTCCTATACAAATGGAATGAAGACCATTCTTTCTTAAAAAGAAATGTAGATATCCATGATGTTGGAAATTCAGCGTTATATCTATTAAGTGACCTTGCAAACGGTGTTACTGGTGAAATTCATTATGTAGATGCTGGATATAACAAGGTTGGGATGCCAGATCCTAAGAATATCAAATAAAATAAATCTAATAAATTTTAAAATTGGCTAAATAATAGTCTGAACCATGTAAATTTTTCTTTGCCTCTGGTTCAATAATGTTAAGAACACTAAAGTTCATTTTTTTTAAAAGATTTAAAACTGGATTTTTATACATTTCAGCAATTTCAACT
>CACKZH010000031.1 GCA_902604575.1 uncultured Pelagibacteraceae bacterium | reverse complement strand
TAACTCAACAATTTTTAAATCATTAGTAATATCAATTTGTTTTTCTCTAAATTTTTCTCTGATTAATACAGCTGTAAAAGGAGTTGCAAAAATTTTACATTGTAATTTTGGCCACAAATGAGCAATTGCACCAATATGGTCCTCATGAGCATGAGTTAGAACTATTCCTAATAAATTATCTTTTCTTTCAACTATAAATCCAGGATCTGGATAAATTAAATCAACACCTGGAATAGTATCATCTGCAAATGTTACACCTATGTCGACCATAATCCATTTATGATCACTAGGTTGTCCGTAACCGAACAAATTCATGTTCATTCCTATTTCGCCTGATCCACCTAAGGGACAAAATAATAGTTCATCTTTCATGTTATTAAATTAATTTTGAAATCTTCATTAAACCTTTAATTGTAATATCTTGGTTGTGACTTGCTTTTGTTTTTATTGAGTTTTTAAATAAATTTGAAAATCCACCAGTAATAATTACTTTAAAAGATTTTCCAGTTTCCTTCTTAATTAAATTAATAATATTGTCAATTAAACCCGCATAACCCCAAAAAAAGCCTGATCTAACAGCTGTCATTGTGTTGCTGCCAATAACTTTATTGATCTTTTTTAAATCTATTTTTGGAATCAAAGTTGCTTTGTCAGACAAAGTATTAAGAGATAATCTCACACCTGGGGCAATAATTCCTCCATAATAAGTATTTTTTATTAGCACATCGAAGGTTGTTGCTGTACCAAAATCTAAAATTATAAAATTATTTTTATTGTTCATTAAACTAATGGCATTAGTAATTCTATCTGAGCCTACCTGTTTATAATCTACTTTGATTTTTATAAGTGATTTTAGGTTTAATTTTTTAACCTCATAGCATTTTAGTTTAACTTTTTTTGATAAAAATTTATTAATAATAGAAAATGTTTTTGGAACAACACTACAAAATAATATTTTTTCAATTTTATTTAATTGAATTTTATTTTTTTTAAATAAAATATTAAGCTCCTTGTTGTTTACAGATTTTGACAAAAAAGTAATTTTTTTTGAAATTTTATTATTTTTAGAAACAACACATAATTTTGTTTCCGTATTACCAATATCACCTAGAATATACATTATTTAATTTTATACAGTTTAGATAAATTTTTTTCAAAAAGTTGTTTTAGTTTATTTTCTACACTTAGTTTACTAATACTTTTTTTAGTTACCTCTTGCAAGTTTGTAGCAGGATAATTCTTTGTAATTGGATTTTTTTTTATATTTATACCTATACCAGTAATTAAAAATTTTTTATTTCTTGCAAATATGACTTCTTGTAAAATCCCGCTAATTTTTTTTTTTTCAATTAGTAAATCGTTTGGTTTTTTAAATAAAATTTTTTTTCTTGTAAATGACGAGAGTAATTTTTTAACCAAAAGACAATTAATTTTGGTTATAGAGTTAATAGATAAATTTATTTTATTTATCTCATTGAAAAATGAAACAAATAAATTTCCTTTTAATGATATCCATTTTCTCCCATACTGTCCTCTTCCATTTACTTGTGTTTCAGCAATAACCATACCTAAGTCATATTTAGTTTCTTTAATAATTCTTATCGCAGTATTGTTTGTGCTTTTAACTTTTTTAAATTTAAATTTATTAAGTTTCATTAAATAATATTAATTCTTGAAACAACTTCTATTAAATGACTTGGAAATATGAAGTATAAAAGAATTAATATCGTTGATACTGTAAGTGAAAATTTTAACCATAAGCTATGGTCAGTATCGTATTTGTCTTTTTCTTGATCAAAGTAAATAATTTTTATAATTCGTAAGTAATAGAAGGCTGCAACTACGGTAGATAACAATCCTACTATGGCTAAGAAATACATTGATTGTTCTAACACTGCTTTAAAAACATAAAATTTTGCAAAGAAACCAGCCAGGGGTGGGATACCTGCTAAAGAAAACAATATTACAAGTAAACATAAAGATAATAATGGATGGTTTTTTGATAATCCTGAAAGATCACCAATATCCTCATAATATTGATCCTTTCTTTTTAACATCAATAGACAAGAAAAAAGAGCTAAATTCATTACCACATATATTGAAATATAAATTATTGAACTTTGAATTCCTTCATTAGATGCTGTGGCTAATCCTGCTAAAGTATAACCAATATGACTTATAGAACTGTAAGCTATTAGTCTTTTAATATTAGTCTGTCCTATTGCAGCAACTGCTCCAAAAATCATCGAAGCAATTGACAAGAAAACAATTATCATTTGCCATTGATCAATTAAATTTAGGAAAGGAACATATAAAAATCTTATAAATACAGTTAAAGCGGCAATTTTCGGAACCATTGTAAAAAATAAAGTTACAGTTGTTGGTGAACCTTCGTAAACATCAGGTGCCCACATATGAAATGGTACTGCAGAAATTTTAAATGCTAAACCAACTAAGATAAATACAATTCCAAATGTTAAAACATATTCATCAGATTTTAATTGATTTGATATTATATCAAAATTAGTTGAACCAGAAAAACCATATACCAATGAGCATCCATACAACAATAATCCTGATGATAATGCACTTAAAACAAAATATTTTAAACCAGCCTCAGATGATTTTAATTGATCTCTATTATATGTGGCTAGAACATAAAGAGCTAATGATTGTAATTCTAAACCCATATAAAAAACAATTAAATCATTTGAGCTAATCATTACCATCATACCTAAAATTGAACTCAAAATAAGAACTGGGTATTCTATGTTGTATATTTTAAAAGTTTTCAAATAGCTTGATGAAATAACTAAGACTAAAAAACCTCCACCTAAAGTTATAATTTTCATTAGTGAAGACATACTGTCAACCACAATACTTTCATTAAATAAAGTTTCCCTACTAACAGAGAAAGTTTCATTTATTGTTATTATTGCTGTAATTAAAATTACAAATAAAGACAAATTAAAAGTAATTTTAGAACTATCTTTTTTAAACACACCCAAAACAAGTATAAACATTATTGAAAGAGAGATAAAAATTTCAGGTAATACTAAATTTAAATTTTCCATATTATTTACTAGCTATATTTGTGTTATGCATATTAATTAAATCAGTAACAGATACTTCAATAGTGTTTATTAATGGATCAGGGTAAAAACCAAAAAACAAGATTGGTGCGGCTAAACAACTTAAAATAAAATATTCAGATCTATTTAAATCTAAAATTTTTTTAAGATCTTCGTTTATTAATTTTCCAAACACTACTCTTTTATAGAGCCACAACATGTATGCAGCTCCTAAAATCACCCCAATACTTGCTATAACAGCCACCAAAAAATTATCTTTAAAAGCTCCCATTAATATTAAAAACTCACCAATAAAACCACTGGTTCCAGGTAAACCTAGGGATGCCAAAGCAAATAACATAAATAATATTGAATATTTTGGAATTACAGAAACTAATCCACCATATGTACTTATCAATCTAGAATGCATTCTGTCATAAACTACACCAACAGTTAAAAATAATGCTGCTGAAACTAATCCGTGGCTAATCATTTGAATTATACTTCCTTCAATTCCCTGTTGTTGCAAAGTGAATATACCCAAAGTTACAAAACCCATATGCGCAACTGATGAATAAGCAATTAACTTTTTCATATCTTCCTGCATTAAAGCTATCAGTGAGGTAAATATGATTGCTATAACACTCAAGGTGTAAATTAATGGTGTAAATACTTCAGATGCAATAGGAAAAAGACCTAAAGAAAATCTTATAAAACCATATCCAGCCATCTTTAACAATATGGCAGCTAATAAAACAGATCCAGCAGTGGGAGCTTCAACATGTGCATCGGGTAACCATGTATGAACTGGCCACATAGGTGTTTTAACAGCAAATGAACTAAAAAATGCTAGCCACAATAAATTTTGATATTTAACGTCAATACCAATTTCGTATAGTTGAATTACATCAGTTGTTCCTGTAATCCAATAAATTGAAATTATTGCAACCAACATCAAAACAGATCCTAGTAATGTATATAAAAAGAATTTGAATGCTGAATAAACCCTTCTAGCACCTCCCCAGATACCAATAATTAAAAACATGGGGATTAATCCAGCTTCAAAAAATAAATAGAATACAACTAAATCAAGTGAACAGAAAACACCAATCATGAAACTCTCCATGACTAGAATTGCAATTAAAAAATCTCTTAATCTATTTTTAACAGAATTATTTACAGATATAATACAAAGTGGAGTTATAAATGTAGTTAATATAATAAATAAAATTGAAATACCATCTACTCCAACTTTATAATTAATAAATCCTTCAATCCATGTTCTTTCTTCTACAAATTGAAAAATAGACGTTGATTGGTCAAAAGAAATCCAAAGATAAATTGAAATTAAAAAATTAACAACAGTTGTAAATAAAGAAACATATTTAGCAGTTAAATTATTTCCATCTTTATCTTTAGTAAAAAATAAAAATAAAGTACCAACTATTGGCAATAATATTAAAGATGAAAGAATAGGAAAATTCATTATTTAAATATTAAAAAAGTTAGTAAAGCAGAGAAACCTAACAACATTACAAATGCATATTGATAGATAAAACCACTTTGAAATTTAGTTGCTTTAATTGAACATTTTTTTATAAAAGAAGAAATTCCATCAGGACCAAAACCGTCGATTATAGTTCCATCACAAAATTTCCATAAAAATAAGCCTAGTTTTTTTGAGGATTTAATAAACAACACGTCGTACAATTCATCAAAGTACCATTTATTGACTAAAAAATTATACAGAGGCTTATTCATAGAAACTATTGAGGTAGGTAATTCTTTATTCTTTACAAATAGGTAGTAAGCAATTGGAATAGATAACAAAACTAAACAAGGAGTTAAAAGCAAAAACCATAAAGGAGGATGTTCGATGCTTAAAGGCTTTAAAAACTTGATAGATTCTGCCCAGAATAAATTCTCACCATGACCAATAAATAGTCCTTTAAATAGAAAACCAGCAAAAACAGCTCCTATTGAAAGAATAAATAATGGAACAAGCATTACCAAAGGTGACTCATGCGTTTCCTCTATCTTGGTTTCTTTATTATTGTACTCACCATGGAAAGTTTTAAATATTAATCTCCATGAATAAATAGATGTTAAAAATGCAGTAATTATTCCAATCCCAGCCGCATAATAACCAGTGGTACTACCTTTTAAATATGCAAATTCTATAATTGCATCTTTAGAATAAAATCCTGATAAAAATGGAAAACCTGTTAAAGCAAGTGTTCCTATTATCATTAAAGCATAGGTATATGGTAACTTTTTCCACACACCTCCCATATTATT
>CACKZH010000030.1 GCA_902604575.1 uncultured Pelagibacteraceae bacterium | reverse complement strand
ATTTTGAACTCCATCCTAATTGATCGTTTATTTTTTTTGAGCTAATTTTTAATAATTTTGTTTCACTGATATCTTTAGTTTTGTAGAAGAATTTATCATTGGTATAGATATTAAATCATTCAATAAACAATATGAAAAAATATTAAATGATTTTTTGGAACAAACAAAATATAAAAATAAAATTAAGACTATTTTTTTAGACTTTAAAACAGAGACAACAGACAATATTCATGCCCATGGTAGATGGGTTGCTGATGTTTTTAACTTTTTAAGTAATAAAAGCAGATCAGAATATTTACTATGTATGAATGCTGATGAATTATTTGATGAATTAAATACAGATCAAATAGATTTAAATAAAGATGACTACGATCATTATAATTTAAATTTTTTACATCTTGTTAAAAATTTTAATTATATAAGAGATCCAAAATATGCTGCATATAATGACTTCATGAGAATTTTTAAAAGAAATTGTTATGTCAGTACTGATGATGGAATGGGTTTCAGAAGGAATGATTTTTATAGACCTAATGAAAAAAAATTAAATTTAAATATTTATCATTTAGGCTATATGTTAGATGATGAGAAAAAAGTAAAAAACCATTTTACACCAGGTGGCCTGTTTTATAATCAAATGACTATTGATGATTTTTACAAAAATATGCATCCAATTTCAATTGATAAAGATTTAAAGCTCAATCTAATTAAAAGATTAAAGAAATTTGATTATTTAAATGGATATCAAAAATTAAAAAAATATATTTAAAAAATTATTAATAGAAAATTTTATATTCATTAATAAATTTGATGCTGATCTTTTATTAATGGAAACTAATTTGAAAAAAACTATCTTGAAACTAAAATTTTGAATAAAACAGCAATAATTCCCAATAATTGTAAAAATCTTAATGAATGTAGAGCTTCAACGAAAATATGAATGTATATTTGGATGGAACAAGCTGTACAAAAAATCAAAAAATGCTAAAGGAATTTGTGAAAAACATATTATAGAATATTTCAGATGAGAATACCCTACGGTAAAAACGTTTATAACCACGAAGAAATAAAAGCAGTTTTAAGTAAACTTAAAAAAACAACTCAAATGGGCGAGTCTGTTCAGAGATTTGAAAATAAAATTGCAAAACTTTTTTCAAAAAAATTTGGTTTAATGGTGAATTCTGGTTCATCAGCTTTAATGCTTGCTACAAATGTTTTAGAATTTAAAAAAGACGATGAAATAATTACACCTTGCTTAAATTTTGGAACAGCAGTTTCAGCAATTATCCTCTGTGGTGCAAAACCTATTTTGACTGATATTGATATCGAAACATTACAAATTAATATAAATGAACTAAGAAAAAAAATTACAAAAAAAACAAAAGCTATAATGGTACCAAACTTGATAGGTAATATTCCAAATTGGAAAGCTATTAGAAATATTGCAAAAAAATATAAATTAAAAATAATTGAAGACTCAGCAGATACGCTTGGTGCAACAATTAACTCTAAACCTACTGGAACATATAGTGACATATCAATAACAAGTTTTTATGGATCACATATAATTAGCTGTGCCGGCAATGGCGGAATGTTTCTTACAAATGATAAGAAAATTTATGAACGAGCTAAAGTCTTAAGAAGCTGGGGAAGAAAGTCAAGTTTATATAGAGATTCAGAAAATATTAAAAATAGACTTAGTATTTCATTAAAGGGTTATGACTATGACAATAAATTTGTATTTTCTGAGGTTGGATATAATTTCGAACCATCAGAAATAGGTGCTTCTTTCGGACTCGTTCAGCTCAAAAAGTTTAAAAAATTTAATAAAATTAGAAAGATTAATTTTAATCTTCACCTTAATTTTTTTAACAAACATAAAGATTATTTTATAGTTCCGAAAGTAGAAAAAAATATAAAAACTAATTTTTTAGCTTATCCAATCATTATAAAAGAAAACAAAATGTTTAATAGAAAAAAATTACAAATTTATTTAGAAAATCATAAAATTCAAACTAGACCAATCTTTACTGGAAATATTTTAAGACATCCAGCATTTAAAAATTTAGTTAACTCCAGAAATAAAATCAATAAATTTAAAAATTCAGATTATATTATGAGAAATGGTATTTTAATTGGGTGCCACCAAGGTTTAAATAATCAACACATTAAATATATTCACTCAAAAATTAATTTATTTATAAATAATTATAAGTAATAATTCTCTCTGATTATGTTTTAGACTTCAAAGAGAAAAAAAAGTAAACAAAGGATAAAGTTATGATATTTTTGAAAAAATATTCAGACTATAAAATAACTTAAAAATGATAGAAAAAGAAATTATTAATAACAAGGGGAATTTAAAAGAAAAAAATACTTTAGTATTAATTTTAGAGTGGAGATATTTTTTATTTCAGCTATTTAAAAAAGCCTATTTAAATTTTTACAAACAAACAGTATTAGGCCCTTTTTGGAATTTTATTAATCCAATAGTTTTTACAGGAGTATTTACAATTATCTTTGGCAAAATTGCAAAATTACCAACAGACGGAACGCCACCTTTTTTATTCTATTTAACCTCAATGGTTCTTTGGTCTTTATTTCAAACATCTCTATCGAATAATGTTGATAATTTTCAGAGCAACTCTGCAATGTACAAAAATGCCTATTTTCCAAGAATCCTAAATCCTATTTCGGTAATAATGGAAAGGTTATTTATTTTTTTTATACAATTACTGGTTTTGATATTTGCAATATTGTTTTATATCTTAAAAACAGATTATTCTGTATTTTTTAATTTTTATTCAATTATAAAATTATTCTTAATAATATTTTATGTTTCAATTTTATCTTTTTCTCTGGGTTTGTTGGGCGCATGCCTAAATTCAAAGTATAGGGATATAAAATTTATAGTAAATTTTGGAATGCAATTTGTTTTTTATGGAACCCCAATAGTTTATTCAATTAGCATGGTACCTGAAAATTATGAATTTTTTTATTTAATTAATCCTATGGTGTATCCAATAAGTTATTTTAAATATTTAGTTATAGGATCAGTTTTGCCTGATATAAAATATTTATATTCAAGTTTAATTTTTATTTTAATTTCTTTACCTTTATCAATTAAATATTTTCAATATGTTGAAAAAAAAATAGATGACTATGTCTAAAGAACTTCTAATACAAATTAAAAATCTCTCAAAAATTTATAAATATGGAACTATTAATTATTCAACTTTAGTAGATGATTTTTCAGAATTTATTTCTAATAGTTTTCAAAAAAATAAAATTTACATGAATGTTGATAAAGATAATAATTTGTTTTTTTCTGAAACCAAAAAAAAAAAATATTTTTATGCTTTAAATAGCGTAAATTTAGAGGTTAAGAGAGGTGAGGCAGTTGCAATTATTGGTAAAAATGGATCAGGAAAAACAACATTAGTCAAATGTATTTCTAGAATATGCTATCCCACAAGTGGAGAAATAGTATTATACGGAAAAGTAGCACCAATATTTTTAAATATTTCTTCCATTATAAATCCAGAATTAACTGGTAAGGAAAATATATATTTAATAGGTGCTATGTATAAAATGACCAAAGAAGAGATAGAGGAAAAAATTGATAATATTATATCTTTTTCTGAATTAGAAAAATTTGTTGACACTCCTGTTAAAAGATATTCTACTGGAATGAATTCTAGATTGGCATTTTCTATAATAGTTCATTTAAATGTAGATATTTTTTTAGCAGATGAAATATTATCTGTCGGTGACCAGGCATTTAAAGAAAAATGTATTTTTAAATTGAATGATTTGATTTTGAACCATGGAAAATCGTTAATACTCATTTCCCATGAAAGAGAAGTTGTAAAATCAATTTGTTCAAGAGCCTATGTTCTTGAAAATGGTATATGTACTGAAAAAAATAATATAAAGGAAGCATTTGATTATTATGAAAAAATTTAGTTTTAAAAATAAAATAGTTTGGATAACAGGTGCATCAGGAATGGTAGGTAGCAGTTTGATAAAAAAAATAAAAAAATTAAATTGTAAAATTTTAAAACCTAATAGAATTGAACTAAACTTGTTAGATTCCAAAAAGATTAATAAATATGTTAAAAAAAATAGACCAGACATAGTATTTATGACTGCTGCAAAAGTTGGAGGAATTTTTGCTAACAATGAATATCCTGCTGATTATATTAATGAAAATTTACAAATACAAACTAACATTATTAATGCAAGTAAAAATTTTAATGTGAAGAAATTAATTTTTATTGGATCTTCATGCATATATCCCAAAAAATCTAAGCAGCCAATCAAAGAGGATTATCTTTTATCGGGGGCCTTAGAAGAAACGAACCAGTGGTATGCAGTTGCAAAAATTGCGGGTATAAAAATGATACAGGGTTTTAGAAAACAATATAAGTGTAATTTTGTATCTGTTATGCCGTGCAATATGTATGGCCCAAATGATAACTATGATGAAAAAAATAGTCATGTAATGGCAGCATTAATTAGAAAGTTCGTTGTTGCTAAAAAAAAAAATAAACAAAAAGTTGAAATTTGGGGATCTGGAAAACCCTTAAGAGAATTTATGCACGTAGATGATTTTTCTGACGCTTTAATAGAGGTTGCAAAGAAATACGACTCAGACGAGCCAATTAATGTTGGAAGTGGAAAAGAAATTTCTATTTCAAATTTAGCTAAGTTAATAAAAAAAATATCTAATTATGAGGGCAAGATAATATATAATAAGAAATATCCAGATGGAACACCAAGAAAAGTTTTAAATAATTCTAAAATTAGAAAGTTAGGATGGAGGCCTAAAATAATGTTAAGCTCTGGGATAAAAAACTCTATTAATGACTTTAATCTAAAATCTTCATGAAAATTTCAGTATTACTGCCAATAAGTAATAATACTGCAAAATCATATGATGCTATCAATTCTATACTTAATCAGACATATAAAAATTTTGAAATATTAATTTGCTTGAATGGTAATTCACTTTCGTTTGAAAAAAAAATTAAAAAAAAATACAAAAAAATTAAAAGAATTAAATTTTTTAAGAACGAAGAAAAAAATATTGTACCAGCACTAAATTTACTAATTGAAAATTCTAAGGGCGAATATTGTGCAAGAATTGATGCAGATGATATCTGTAAACCTCAAAGATTTGAAGAACAGATAAAATATTTAAAAAAAAATAATTCTCAATTTTTATCTTCAAATTGTGAGGTAATGGAAAATAAAAAGTTTTCTTATGTTCATAAAACTGACATTGATAGAAGTGTATACACAAATCCAATAGTTCATCCAACTATAATGATAAAAACAAAAATTCTTAAAAAATTTTTATATAGAGAAATTCCTTTTGCTGAAGATTATGAGTTATATCAAAGATTATTTTATTCTGGGATAAAATTAGATAACATTCACAAAAATTTAATAGAATACAATAGAAATATTAAAAATATTAAAAATTACAAAAGAGCATTTTACGTAATTTTATCAACTACAATAATTTCAAATGCT
>CACKZH010000029.1 GCA_902604575.1 uncultured Pelagibacteraceae bacterium | reverse complement strand
GGATAGACTTATTTTTCTTACCAAGATTTCAACCTATAGAAGTTTTAAAGCCATTTTTGATAATAATTTTAGCAACTATTTTTTGTGATATTAGATCAAATATTTTATTTAAGTATTTGATATCTATTATTTTGATATCTGTTATTTCTTTATTTTTAATAGCTCAACCAGATATTGGTCAAACTTTATTAGTAATATTTTGTTGGGCAGCTCTAATCTTCACATCAGGAATTAATATATATATTCTTTTAGCAGTATTTATTGTTGGTGCATCTTTGCTTGCTTATCTTATTATTTATTTTCCTAAGTTTGATTATATCCAAGGACGTATTATTTCATTTTTTAATAGAGAAACAGGAACTCATAATTTTCAATCTGATAAAGCAATAGAGTCAATTACAAGTGGAGGTTTCTTTGGAAAAGGTATAGGTGAAGGAGTTCTTAAAAATAGAGTTCCTGAAGCTCATACCGACTATATTATTTCAGTAATTTCTGAAGAGTTTGGTGTTGTTGCCATAATGTTAATATTATTATTGTTTTTAATCTTGATTTATATGGTTTTTAAAAAAATAAGTTTTGAGACAAATGATAAAGCTAAACTTATTTTAATTGGATCTATTAGTTTAATATTAATGCAGGCTACTATTCATATTGGGGTCAATATAAGATTATTTCCAACTACTGGAATGACGTTACCTTTTCTAAGTTATGGTGGTTCATCGATAATAAGTACATCAATATTAGCTGGGATAATTTTAAATTTAACAAAAAGAAAAATTACCTAAAAATGATAAAAAAAGTTTTAATTTCTACAGGTGGGTCTGGAGGTCACGTGATACCAGCAATTACAATTTATAATCATCTAAAGAATACTCATGAAACTTTGATTTCTACTGATATAAGAGGTCTTGCATATTTGGATAAGAATTATAACACATTAGTAATCAACACCCCAAAATTAAATAATTATTTCCTACTTCCTTTTTCATTTTTAAAAATATTATTTCTAACTGTTAAATCTTTTTTTCTTTTAAAAAAAAATAATATTTCTATTTTAATTTCTACAGGTGGTTATATGTCGTTGCCACTATGTTTGGCAGCAAAAATATTGGGCATTAAAATTTTCTTAATTGAACCAAATATGGTTCTTGGAAGAGCAAATAAATTCTTTTTAAATTTTTCAAGAAAATTAATATGTTATTCGAAAAATTTAATTAATTTACCATCTAAAAGTAATGAAAAAATAGTTACTATTAAGCCTTTGATAAGGAAAGAATATTATGAGTCTAGTATATATCAAAAACAGGATAAATTATTCACAATTATAATCATAGGAGGTAGCCAGGGTGCAAAAATTTTTGATGATCTTTTAAATAAATCCCTTGCAAGTATTGCAAAACAGGTTTCTATAAAAATTATTCATCAAACAAGCGTGAAAAATGTGAATTTTGTAAAAGATTTTTATTCTCAAAATAATATTGAGAGCAAAGTTTTCAGTTTTGATCATAAACTTAGCGAAATTCTAAAAGAGGGAGATTTATGCATTACAAGAGCGGGTGCATCTAGTTTAGCTGAATTATCCTACTTAAATATTCCATTTGTAGCAATACCACTTCCATCATCAAAAGATAATCATCAGTATCAAAACGCAAAATATTATAAGGAACAGGATTGTTGTTGGATAATAGATCAAAAAAAATTTGATGATCAAAATTTTGAAAAATTCTTACTAGAATTGGTAAAAAAAAGTGAGGATTACATGGCAAAAAAAAATAATTTACAGAAATTAAATTATCAAAACACCTGGAATAATGTTAATCAAAAAATACTAAAAATTATTAATGAAAATTAAATTAGCGAAATCAGAACTTATACATTTTGTTGGAATAGGTGGAATAGGTATGAGTGGCTTAGCCCTTATAATGAAAGGTAAAGGTTTTAAAGTTCAGGGAAGTGACATTTCAAATAATAAAAATATTGAAAGATTAAGAAAAGAAAAAATAAAAGTCTTTATTGGACAAAAAAAACAAAATATAAATAAGGCAACTATCCTGGTTGTATCCTCAGCGATCAAAAAAAATAATCCTGAGCATATTGAGGCTAAAAAAAAACAATTACCCATTTATAAAAGAGGAGAAATGCTGGCTAACATTGTTTCTTTAACTAAAAATATTGTAGTAGTTGGATCACACGGCAAAACCACGACAACATCTTTGATAGCATCTATATTTCAAGAAACAAAAATTGATCCTACAATTATTAATGGAGGGGTAATAAATTCAATTAATAATTCTGCAAAGCTTGGGAAAAGTGATTGGTCTATACTAGAGGCAGACGAGTCTGATGGAAGTTTTGTTTTTATACCCCCAACTTATTCAATAATCACAAACATAGATCGAGAGCATATGGATTATTACGGTACTATGAATAAATTAAACAAATATTTTGAAAATTTTGTTAAGAAGGTTCCTTCATTCGGAAAATCATTTATTTGTTTAGATGACAAAAATAACAAAAATTTAATTAAAAATATTAAAAATAAAAACTTTTATACATATGGTTTGAATATAAAATCAAATTTTTGTATAAAAAATGTAAAACAGTTAAAAGAATTCTCTGAGTTTGACTTAAATATAAAACTACCTAATAAAAAAAATCAATTAATTAAAAAATTTAAAATACCTTTATTAGGAACTCACAATATTAAAAATTCTGTAGCAGCTGTAGCATTAGCGTTAACAGTAGGTCTACCAATTAATAATATAAAAAAAGGACTAAAAAATTTTAAAGGCGTTCAACGAAGATTTAATAAAATCTTTAATTTTAACAATGTAGATTTTTATGATGATTATGCTCATCATCCAACAGAAATCAGAGAAGTAATGGATGGTGTAAAAAAAGTTTATAAAGATTATGAAAAGATATGCATTTTTCAACCACATAGAATATCAAGATTAAGAGATTTGAAAAAAGAATTCACATTTGCATTTAAAAATGCAGATAAAGTTATTTTGTTTCCAGTTTATACTGCTGGTGAAAAGTTAAAGCTCGGATTTAGTTATATAAATTTTGCGAGAGAAATTATTAAAAATTCAAGAGTTGAGCTATTTCTAGTAGATGACAAATTCCAATTAGCAAAATTTATAAAAGCAAATATATATGGAAAAAAAATTGTTATAGGGATGGGTGCAGGAACTATCTCAAGTTGGATGCGAGAATTGCCTAAATTGTTATCATGAATATTGATTTAAAAGATTTAATTCCAGAATTTAATAATAATTTAAAGTTGGATTATGATTTAAAAAAAAAAAATTGGTTTAATATAGGTGGTAAGACAAAAGCTTTCTATAAAGCGGATAGCCTGCAAGAGCTAATTAAATTTCTTAAAAAAATTCAAAATCACGAGAAGATATTTGTATTAGGAGCTGGCTCCAACACATTAATTACCGATAAACAATTTAATGGCGTTGTAATTAAGCTTTCAAAGAATTTTAATAACATTTCTTTGCTTAATAATGAAATAATTATAGCAGGAAGTGCTGTTACTGATAAATCTTTATCAGATTTTGCAATGCAGAATAGCTTAGGTGGCTTTGAATTTTTATCTTGTATACCAGGAACAATTGGAGGAGGGATTAAAATGAATGCGGGTTGTTTTGAAAGGGAGTTCAAAGATATTTTATTATCAATTCAAGCTTTAGATAAATATGGACAAGTTATAACTATTCCTTCTAATAAAATAAACTTTAAATATAGAGATAGCGGATTACCAGATGATCTAATTTTTTTAAGTGCATCTTTTAAAGGGTTCACAAGAAATAAAGATTTAATTCAGAATGAAATGAAGATATTAAAGAAAAAAAAAGAAAATGCTCAACCAACAAAAATTAAAACTAGTGGTAGTACTTTTAAAAACCCAATAGATCAATCAAACAAAAAAGTTTGGCAGTTGATAAAAGAGTCTGTTCCACTCGAAAAATCATTTGGAGATGCATCTATTTCTGAAAAACACTGTAATTTTTTTGTAAATAAAGGTAATGCTAAGTTCGATGATATGAAAAAATTAATTAATTTTGTATCTGAAAGTGTCTTTAAAAAAACTGGGATTAAATTAGAAACAGAAATAAAAATATTAGAATAAATTGAAAAAAAAAGTACTTATACTATCTGGTGGAATTTCAAAAGAGAGGTTAATTAGTCTTGATACAGGATATCAAGTTGCTAAAGAGTTAAAAAAAAATGGTTATAAAGTAAAAATTTCTGAACCAGATAATAATTTAGAAAAAAATATAAAAATCTTTAAACCAAGTGTAATTTTTAACGCATTACATGGTCAATTTGGCGAAGATGGATATATTCAATCTATTTTAGAGAGGTTTAAAATTCCATATACACATTCTGGTGTAATATCTTCATCAATTGCAATGGATAAAGAAATTTCAAAAAAAATATTTATTAAAAATAAAATAAAAACTCCAAAATATTTTACATACTCTTACGAAATTTCAAAACCTGATTTAATTAAAAAAATAAAAAGAAAATTAAAATTTCCAGTCGTAGTAAAGCCTTTGAATGAAGGTTCAAGTGTCAATGTTTATATAAGTGATAAGACAAATTTGGGAAAAATTCTTTATAAGCTTAAAAGTTACAAAAAAGTTATGATTGAGAAATTTATAGATGGAAGAGAGATACAAGTTGCGATTATGGGAGATAGGAAATTAGGAGCGATTGAGCTTAAACCAAAAAGAAAATTTTATGACTATCAAGCAAAATATGACTCAAAGTCTAAAACTAAACATATCATTCCTGTAGAATTGCCTAAATTTAAATTTAATCAATTAATGAATGCAGCTTTTAAAGCTCATAAAATAATTGGATGTAGTGGTGTGACAAGGTCAGATTTTAAGTATTTAAATGGAAATTTTTATTTATTAGAGGTTAATACTCAACCAGGAATGACTAAATTATCATTAGTTCCTGAGATAGCATTGTACAAAGGCATAACTTTTATAAATTTAATTGAATGGATGTTGAAAGATGCATCAAAGAAAAAGTAAAAAAGTATTAATTTATTTTTTTTTACTTATAATAGTTTCTTCTATAAGTAACAACTCAATAAATAATTATAACTTTAATAAAATTAAAAAAATAAATATTTCTGGATTGTATGAAAGTGATAATCAAATACTTTTGAACGAAATTAAAAATCTTAGTTTAGGAAATATTTTTTTTATTAATAAAAGTGAAATTATTAAAATAATAAACAGAAATTCATTAGTTGAAAGATACGATGTATTCAAAAAATACCCATCTACAATCCATATAAAAATTGAGAAAACCAAATTTTTTGCAAAAATAAATAAGAATGGAAAAACTTTTTTAATTGGATCAAATGGTAAGCTTACATCAAGTAGATCTGATAAAAGTGAGTTACCTTATATTTTTGGAAAACCAAAAATTGACGAGTTTCTTAAATTTAAAAAAATTATAGATGACTCAAAATTTTCGTATAAACAAATTAAAAATTTGTATTTTTTTCCATCAAATAGATGGGACTTAAAGCTTAAAGATGATATTTTATTAAGGCTACCAAATGAACTTACATACGAAACATTAAATTATTTATATGAATTTTTAGA
>CACKZH010000028.1 GCA_902604575.1 uncultured Pelagibacteraceae bacterium | reverse complement strand
TTTGTATCCAATGTTGCTTCCGTTTACTAAAGATATAAATATTTATGATCCTTGGTTATCTAAGAAGATGATTAAAAGTTATGGATTCAATCCAGTGAACTTAAATCAAATGTTTAAGTCATGTGAAATTATTTACGTTTTAGCTGCTGTAACTACGAAGAATAAGAATTTAATTGATAAAAAGTTATTAAATAAAATGAAATCAAATTCATTATTTATCTTAATGAGTAGAGCTGCGGTAGTTAATTTTAAAGATTTAATAAAAAGAGTTAAAAAAGGTGATATTTTTGTAGCAACTGACGTTTTTCCAGAAGAGCCTGTGAGAAAAAATGACCCAATAAGAAAAGTAAAAAATATTTTATTTTCAGCACATAGAGCGGGCGCTTTAGAAAAAGCCTTTTTTGATATGGGAAATATTGTTTTAAAAGATATGGCCTTGATGTCTAAAAATTTACAACCTAAATTTTGTAAAAAGGCTCAAAGCAAAACTGTAGGTTTATTAGCATCAAAACCTGTTGCAATTAACTGATATTTTTATAATTTCATTATTTATGTCAACTTCAAATGAACTACTGCTTGAGGCAAAAGGGATAACAAAATATTTTGGAACAATAACAGCACTTGAAAATGTAAATTTAAAAGTTCATGCAGGAGAGTGTTTAGGTGTAGTTGGGGATAATGGTGCTGGAAAATCTACATTGATGAAAGTTTTATCTGGCTTATACAAACCAAGTTCTGGCTCTTTATATTTTCAAGGAAAAGAGGAAATTTTAGAAAGCCCAAAGGATTCACAAAATCTTGGATTAGAAATGGTCTATCAAGATCTAGCTTTAGCTGGAAATCTTCCAATTGGAGAGAATATATTTTTAGGAAGAGAGCCGACTAAAAATATTGGTTTTTTAAAATTTTTAGATTTTAACAAAATAAAAGAATTAACGAATGCTCATCTAGGAAAACTCAAAATAAATGTAAAGAGTGCCGATCAAAAAGTAGAAGAGCTTTCTGGTGGCCAGAGACAAGCAGTAGCAATTGCTAGGTCAACTGCATTTAATGCAAAAGTTGTAATCATGGATGAACCAACTGCAGCTTTAGCAATCAAAGAGGTTGGAAAAGTTTTAGATTTAATCAATAGTTTAAAAAAAACAGGTGTTGGTGTAATAGTTATAAGTCATAGAATGGATGACATCTTTTCAGTTTGTGATCGAGTGATGGCGCTATTTCAGGGTACAAATTTTGCAGAGTCTGAACTTTCAAGTACCTCAAGAGATGAAGTTATTGGATGGATTATGGGTAAAAAATAAAAATGGAAGAAAAAGATAATAAAAAAGATAGTCTGTATTTAAAATTAATGCCCTACATTGAAAGGTATGGCATTCTTTTATTGCTTGTCCTTATGATCCTGGTAATGCACATTTTACAGCCAGATGTCTTCTTATCATGGAGAAATGTAACCAATGTTTTCAAACAAATCTCTTGGCAATCAATGTTGGCGTTGGGTGTCTTTATGGTAATCGTGACCGCAGGAATAGATCTTTCTGTTGGCTCAATAATGATGTTGTCATTGATGGTTTTAGCAATTGTAGCTAAAGCAGGAGCTCCTTGGTTTATAGTTGTTATAACTCCTTTAATAGCTGGATTTTTGTGTGGTTTGTTTAATGGAGCTGGAATTACTCTATTGAGGATGCCCCATCCATTTATAATGACATTGGGAACATTATATATATTTAGAGGAACAGGTAATTTAATTTCAGGTGGAACACCAATAAGTGGATTCACAGACGAAGTTAGATATCTAGGACATGGTAGAATTGATCTACAATGGCTTGGATTAGAGAAATCACAGTATCTTCCTGTTAGTTTAGTTTTAATTGCAATTGTTTATATTATTTTTTGGTTTTTCCTCAATCACAGTAGAACTGGAAAGTGGATTTATGCAATAGGTGGTAATCCAAGTGCTGCTAGAGCATCAGGTATAAATGTAAATAAAATTTTAATAATAGTCTATTCTCTTTGTGGTTTCTTATCTGGTATTGGTGCATTAATTTTAGCAGGAAGAACTGACTCCGGTTATCCAAATGCAGGTTTACAATCCGAATTAGATGCTATTGCAGCATGTATTATAGGTGGAGCAAGTTTTTTTGGTGGAAGAGGAACGGTCCTAGGAGTTTTTGCTGGTGTTATGATAATGGGGATTTTAAGAAATGGTCTTAACTTAATGGATGTAAGTTCATTTTGGCAACAGGTTTTAATCGGTTCAATTATTGTAATAGCTGTCTATATAGATGTTCTAAGAAGAGACTTAGGAACCAGAAAATAATTACAAATACTTTACACGCAAAAGTTGTTTTGACTTTTTAAACAGTTGAATTTTTTCAAAAATTTTTATTTAATTTAGTTTATTTAAATAACAATAGGGGAAAAAATAAATGAAAAACTTAACAAAAAAAATTGTTGTTTTTTTTACAGCAATATTTTTATCAATTAGTTTAGGTTCAGTTTCTTTTGCTGATGGACATGGTAAAAAAATCTTATTTAGTATCAAAGGTCCTGGATCTGGAAATCCTTTCTGGGCATCTGTAACAAAAGGTGCTGAGGAAGAAGCTAAAAAATTAGGAGTTAAACTAATTTTAATTGCACCTCCGCAAGAAGGTGATGTTCAGGCACAAATAAATCAAGTTGAGGACCAACTTGCAAAAGGTGTTGATGCTTTAGCACTAGCGCCTGGAGATCCTAATGCTTTTGCACCAATTGTTGATGATGCTATTAAAAGTGGTGTACCAGTTGTATTTGTTGATACCAAAGGAATAAATGAAGGTGTAACATTTATTGGAACTAACAATATGAATGGTGCAGAGTTAGCTGCAAAATTTATTTGCGATAAAACTCCAAAAGGTTCTGATGTTGCAATTTTAACTGGTATTGAGTCTCAGTCTACTGCTTTGCTTAGAAGAGACGGTGCTATTAAAGGATTTAAAAATTGTGGTTTAAACATTGTAGCTACACAAACTGCAGAATGGGATACAGCAAAAGGTAGATCTGTAACAGAATCTATAATTTTGAAAAACCCTAACATCAAAGCGATCTTTGCTTCTAACGACAATATGGGATTAGGTGCTATGCAAGCTCTTAAAGATGCGGACATGAATGACGTTGTAGTTGTAGGATTTGATGCTACTCCAGATGCAGCTACAAGTATCCTAAAAGGAGAAATGACAGCAACAATTGCTCAATTTTCTTACAATATGGGTGCTTATGGCGTTAAGTATGCACTTGAGTTAGCTAATGGTGGAAGTATTGATCCAAACATTGATACTGGAACACAATTAGTAACAAAAGAAAACGCTAACGATTTTAAATAATCGTTATTTAAATTAAATTAAAAAGGGTGGAATTTAATTCCACCCTTTTTTTTTATGTAATATAATATTTTGATGTTAATAAATATTAATCCAATTTTAAGCCCTGAATTGTTATTTCATCTAAGATCTATGGGTCATGGGGAAAAATTAATTTTATCTGATGCAAATTTTCCTGCCAATACCTCTAATGACAAGGTAATAAGATTAGATGGAGTTGGGATTAAAGAAGCAGCCTCAGCAATCCTTTCAGTTTTTCCTCTTGATAGTTTTATTGTTACACAAGGTGGATCCCCAGCGTTGAGAATGGAAGTGGATGATAAACCAGATGAATTAACAGAGACACATAAGGAATTTATCGATGTAGTTAAAAATGTTTCTGGTGAAAATTGGAGAGTAGGTTCAATATCTAGGCAAAATTTTTACGAAGAAGCAAAAAAAGCATACTGTATAGTTACAACTACAGATGCCAGACCTTTTGGATGTTTTGTTTTGACCAAAGGTGTAATTTTACCAGACGGCAAGGTTTGGGCATAAAAATTTAATTAATGAAATCTATTTCTATATTAGGAGTCTTTGTAGCAGATTTATGTTTTATTGGAGATAGAATTCCAAGCAAAGGTCAAACAATTTTAGGAAAAAAATATTTAGTAGGTCCAGGTGGAAAAGGATCAAATCAAGCAATTGCAGCTGCTAGATTGAATGGAGATGTTACTTTTATAACCAAAGTTGGTAAAGATAGTCATTCTGAAATGGCATTTAATCTTTATAAGGAAGCTGGATTAAAAACTGATTCAATTATTCAGGATGAAAAACTTTTTACAGGAGTCGCTGGTATTATGATAGATAAAGATGGAAACAATGCAATTAATGTTGTTTCCGGAGCAGCTGAACATCTAGTTATTGAAGATATAGACAATAAAATTGATACAATTAAAAATTCAGAAATATTTTTAACACAAATGGAAACACCTGATGAAATTACTATTTATGCATTAAAAAAAGCGAAAGAACATAAATGTATTACTATTTTAAATCCAGCCCCAGCACGTAAAATTGATGAGAAAAATTTTAAATTAATAGATTTTTTTACTCCTAATGAAACAGAGGCTGAATTTTATTTAAATAAAAAAATTGAAACAGGAGAAGATATAAAAAATGCAGCTAATGAGTTTTTAAAAAAGGGTATAAAAAATGTGATTATTACTTTAGGCGAAAAAGGTATTTATTTTGCAAACGGAAAAGAAAACTTTTTCTTGGAAGCATATAAACTAAAACAACCTGTTATAGATACAACAGGAGCAGGGGACGCATTTAACGGAGCTTTTGCTGTTGGTTTAGCAAATGATCTAGATACAAAAGAGGCTTTAACTTTTTCAAATAAAGTTGCTGGTATTTCAACGACAAGATTAGGCGCAGCTGCATCTATGCCTTTTGCTAAAGAATTAACAGATAATTAAGTTTAATTCTTTTTATTTTCAGCCATCGATAAAGCTATTTTAAAAGAATTTAAAATTGGCGCTAAGTTTGCTTCATTTTTTCCTGCAATAGCAAATGCGGAACCATGAGCTGTAGTAGTCACTGGTATAGTTAATCCACCTTGAACTGTAACTCCTCTATCAAAACCAAATGCTTTAAGACCAGATTGTAGTGCATCATGATACATACCAACCATACAATCATGATTTTTATTTTTATAGGCTACCACAAAAGATGTATCGCATGGTAATGGACCATCAACATTGTAACCAAGTTTTTTTGCCTCCTCAATTGCAGGTATAATTTCATCTTTCTCTTCTGTGCCAAACTCAGCATGGGGATTAAGTGCCTGAATAGCAATTCGAGGATTTTTTACACCGTTTAGTTCCATAACTTCATTAATTAGCTTTATTGGCTTCATAATATTTTCTTTTGTAATATGTTGAGCAACCTCTTTTATTGGAATATGAGATGTAACCCTTGCGGTCCAAAAATTATCTATGACATTAAATTCACAACAAAAACTATTTACCTCAAGTTTTTCAGCCATTAATTGTAGTTCGTCTGAATGTTTATTCCCTCCAAGTTTTAAACTTGTTTTGTTCATTGGTGCAAAATTAATTGCATCTATTTTTTTTTCTTTAGCAAGAGTTAATGCTAATTCTAATGCTTCCAATACACTTTCACCAGATTCTTTCGATGGTTCTGCTAATGTATATTTATGATTTTTTCCTTTAGAAATATCTAATAAAAATCTATCTGATTTATTGAAATCAATTTCATCAAAATTTTCAACTATGTCTACATTATGGGAAATACCAGTAATTTTATTCCCATTTTCAAATACTTGTCTTTCACCAATGATAACGATGTTTGCTTTTTTAGTCATTTCATCTTTTAAAAGTTTTGAAATTAACTCTGGGCCTATACCCGCTGGATCACCAAGTAGCAAAGCAATGTTAGATTTATTTTGAGTCATTTTTTTCTTTACGTCTTGTAGCAGATTATGTTTAAATTATTAAATATAAATTAACTAAAGAGGAAAATAATGAAAAAAAGCTTTAAACTATTTTTAGCAGCTGCTTTTTTAGTAACTGAATTTTTTGTTGTAGCTCTTCCATTAATGATCACTTCAGCTAAAGCTGACGGTCATCCGATTCAAGCAATTACTCATGCTGGATTTGGTGGTGGAACTGACGTTACTACTAGAATGATGTTATTAAGAGCAAGAAGAGTTCTTAAGCAGGATATGCAATTAGTAAACAAAAAAGGTGGTGGTGGGGCAACATCTATGGACTACATGATGTCTTTACCTGCTGATGGAAATCATACTTTAACTTGGACTACAGGTCATGCTGTATCTATGGCTTTAGGCAAAACTAAAGTTAAGTTA
>CACKZH010000027.1 GCA_902604575.1 uncultured Pelagibacteraceae bacterium | reverse complement strand
GCATATTTAATTTCAACAGTTACTTCATCTGAGGGATTTACACCCTTTTCTATATTTAGAATGCTAATTAATTCAGAACCAGTTAATTTTAGATTTTTTCTATTTACATCATCAATAAATTGTAATGGCAATATTCCCATTCCAATTAAATTAGATCGGTGAATTCTCTCAAAACTTTCAGCAATTACTGCTTTTATGCCTAATAATTTTGTTCCTTTAGCTGCCCAATCTCTAGACGATCCAGTTCCATACTCTTTTCCACCAATTACAACTAAATCTGTTCCTCTTTTCTTATATTCAACTACTGCATCATAGACAGGAAGAACTTTTTCTTCTGGATATAACTTTGTAAAACCACCTTCTGTGCCAGGAGCCATTTCATTTCTAATTCTTATATTTGCAAAAGTTCCTCGCATCATAACTTCATGATTACCTCTTCTTGAACCATATGAGTTATAATCTTTAGGTAAAATTTGGTGTTCCATGAAATATTCACCAGTTGGACTATCTTTTTGAATACTGCCAGCTGGTGATATATGGTCGGTAGTAACCATATCACCTAAAATTAATAACGGTCTTGCATCCTTAATTTCTTTAAATCCTTCTGGTTTATCTGGTAAAGAGTCAAAAAACGGTGGTTTTTTTACATATGTTGATCCCTCTTCCCAGTTATAGATGCTACTTTTATCAGTTTTAATTTTTTGCCATTGACTTGGGCCCTCAGAAACATTTGAGTATCTTTGTATAAACATTTCTGCATTAAGTGACTGTTTTAAAGTATCTTCTATCTCTTTATTAGAAGGCCAAATATCTTTTAAAAATACATCTTTTCCTTCTTTATCTTTTCCTAACGGATCTTTGTATAAATCAACTTCCATATGCCCAGCTATTGCATATGCAACAACAAGTGGAGGTGAAGCTAGGTAATTAGCTTTTATATGTGGAGAAATTCTTCCCTCAAAATTTCTATTTCCGGATAAAACTGAAACAGCATAAATATTTTCTTTTTGGATTGCTTTTACAATATTTTCTAGAAGTGGTCCTGAATTTCCAATACAAGTTGTGCAGCCATACCCAACTAAATTAAAACCAAGCTGATCTAAATAAGTGTTTAATCCAGCTTTTGCTAAATAATCTGTAACCACTTGAGATCCTGGTGCTAAAGAGGTTTTTACCCAAGGTTTAACCTGTAAACCTTTTTCAATAGCTTTTTTAGCTAATAGACCGGCCCCAATTAGAACATTTGGATTAGAAGTATTCGTACAAGAAGTTATTGCTGCAATTAATATTGAACCATCTTTAATTTCATAATCTGTATTTGTTACTTTTGAAATTGATTTTTCATTTTTATTTGTAGCTTCCTTCAATACTTTTTTAAATGAACCAGGCGCATCTGTTAAAAGAACTTTGTCTTGAGGTCTTTTAGGTCCTGAAATAGTTGGTACAACTGTGGACATATCTAAAGATATAATGTCAGTAAATTCTATTTCGTTACTCGCCCATAGACCTTGTTCCTTGGCATAATTTTCGACTATATTGACAGTTTGTTGATCTCTACCAGAAAATTTTAAATACTTTAATGTTTCTTCATCGATAGGAAAAAAACCACAAGTAGCGCCATATTCTGGCGCCATGTTTGCAATTGTTGCTCTATCAGCAAGTGTTAAATTTTTTAAACCTTCTCCAAAAAACTCAACAAACTTACCAACCACTCCTTTATCTCTTAACATTTTAACAACGGTTAAGACTAAATCAGTTGCAGTAGTTCCCTCTGGCATTTTGTTTTTTAGTTCAAAACCAATAACCTCTGGTATTAACATAGAAATCGGTTGACCTAACATTCCTGCCTCAGCTTCAATTCCTCCAACACCCCATCCTAAAACAGATAAACCATTTACCATTGTTGTATGACTGTCTGTTCCAACTAAAGTATCTGGAAAAAGATATTTTTCTCCTTTAAAATCTTCTGACCAAACAACTTTTGACAAATATTCTAGATTTACTTGGTGACAAATCCCTGTTCCTGGTGGAACTATTCTAAAATTATCAAATGCTTGTTGTCCCCATTTCAAAAAAGAATATCTTTCACCATTTCTTTCAAATTCTATATCGACATTTTTTTCAAAAGAGTCTGCTTTTGCTGACTGATCGACTTGTACTGAGTGATCAATTACAAGATCAACTGCAGATAATGGATTGATTGTGTTTGGATCTTTATTTTTTGCTTTAACTGCTTCTCTCATTGCAGCTAAATCTGCAACCGCAGGTATTCCTGTATAATCTTGAAGCAAAACTCTTGCTGGTCTATATGCAATTTCAGTTTTAGATTTTTTTATTTTCAGCCAGTTTTTAATCGCCTCTATTTGAGATTTTGTGACACTTAAATCATCCTCATATCTTAATAAATTTTCTAATAAAACTTTTAGTGATTTTGGAAGTTTGTTTATTCCTTCAAGTCCATTTTTTTCTGCTTCATTTAAAGAGTAATAATTATACTCTTTCCCATTAACTTGAATTTTTTTAAGTGAATTATAAGAATTTTTGTTCCCTGGAGTCATGTTATAAATAAAAAGTTATTATGCTTGTTAAAAGAAGCAGTGACATAGCATAATTAAAGTAATTAATAAATTTCTGATTTGTCGCGAATTTCCTAAAAAATTTACCTAAAAAGGTCCATAGAGTTATGCTCGTCACTGAAACAATTAAAGCCATGATGATAATTTGAGTCGTGTAACTTACAAAAGACTCTCCTGGACTAACGTAAGTAGAAACAACAATTATAGATGCAATTACTGCTTTTGGATTTAAAAACTGAAAAATAAAGGTTTCTATAAATTTAACAGGATTAGAATTTTTGTTTTCTTGATTTGCAGATACTGAAAAAGATATTTTGTAAGCTAAGTAAATTAAAAATAAGGTACCAAGGTACTTTAAGATTTCTTGAATTATCGGGTAAAGTTTAAATATATTTATTAATCCTAAAGCTACACATAATAAAAGAAATGGGAAACCAAATGTTACTCCGAAGATATGTGGAAGTGTTCTTTTTATTCCAAAATTAAAGCCAGAATAGAATGCTACAAAATTATTTGGTCCCGGGGTAAAGGCTGCAACTATTCCAAATAAAGTGATTGATAAAATTTCAGGATGCATAGTTAAGCAATAGGTAAACCATTCTCTGATTTTTGAGACGGATGAACTAATATTACTTTTCCTTCTTTATCAATTGATCCAAGAATAAGAACTTGAGAAACTACACCAGCAATATTTTTTTCTGAAAAATTACAAACGCCTATTACCTGTTTGCCTTTGAGGTTTTCCTCATTGTAATAGTCTGTAATTTGTGCAGACGATTGCTTAATTCCTATTTCATGACCAAAATCTACTTTAATAACTAAAGAAGGTTTTCTAGCTTTTTCATTTTTTTTTACTGAAATAACCGTGCCAACTCTAATATCAATTTTATCAAATATATCGTAGGTAATTTGTTCTTTCATATAATTAATATATAATGGATGAAAAATATGAGTACAGAAAATAATTTAGATCTTTTATTTAATAAATCCGTAAAAATTTTAACAGACCTAATTGGTTTTAAAACTATATCTGGCGAGGATAATACTGCATTAATTGATTATTGCGATGATATCTTAAAAAAATTAGGTGCTACTTCTTTTAGAACTTATGATGAAGAAAAAAAGAGAGTAAATCTATTTGCAACTCTTAAATCTAAAAGTTCAAAGAATAAAAAACCTATAATCTTGTCAGGTCATACAGATGTTGTCCCGGTTTCAAAGGGTTGGAGTTCAGATCCTTTTACTGCGACAATTAGAGATGATAAATTGTATGGAAGAGGTTCATGTGATATGAAAGGTTTTATTGCATGTGCATTGGCATATGCTCCGATTTATTCAAAATCTAATTTAGATAGAGATATTCATTTTTCTTTCACATTTGATGAAGAAACAGCATGCATTGGAGCACCAATATTAATTGAAGAGTTAAAAAGAAGAAATATTAAAGATGGTATTTGTATTGTTGGCGAACCTACCAACATGAAGATTATTGATGCACACAAAGGATGTTATGAATACACAACACATTTTAAAGGTCTGGCAGGACATAGTTCAGCACCTCATAAAGGTGTAAGCGCTGTTGAGTACGCATCAAGATATGTAAATAAATTAATCGAATTAAGAGAAAAACTAAAAGAAAGAGAACCAAAAGACTCTATTTTTGATCCACCTTTTTCTACTTTATCAATTGGTGGGGTATTTGGCGGTATAGCCCACAACGTAATCGCAGATAAATGTCATGTTAATTGGGAAACAAGACCTGTTGTAAAAGAAGATGGTATATTTTTAAATCAAGAAATAGATAAATATGCAAATGAAGTTTTGCTTCCAGATATGAAAAAAGTATTTCCTAATGCTTCAATTGAAAAAAACATCATAGGTGAAATAATTGGATTTGATAGAAAGAGCAAATCAGATGCATGTGAATTAATATCAAGTTTAACTGGAGATAATTCTAGACAAGTTGTTTCTTTTGGAACAGAAGCAGGTCTATTTCAGGAAATAGGTATTAGCACAGTTGTGTGTGGTCCTGGTTCAATTGAACAAGCTCATAAAATTGATGAATTTATAATTTTAGATGAGTTAAAAAAATGCTTAAAACTCCTAGAAGGTATTAAAGAAAAATCTTCAATAAATTAACTCCAACCACCTACTGCTTTTACCTCTAAAAATTCTTCTAGGCCGTGTTCGCCTGCTTCTCTGCCTATTCCAGAATGTTTGAAACCACCAAATGGAGCGTCAACAGCAATCCCTGCTCCATTTACATCAACCATTCCAGATCTCAATTTTCTTGCAACTCTTTGAACTTTTTCAGAATCTTGAGTTTGAATATAGTTTGTTAATCCGTAAGCAGTGTCATTTGCAATTTTAATTGCATCTTCCTCTGTTTCAAAAGGAATAACAGATAAAACAGGTCCAAATATTTCTGTTCTTGCAACTTCCATATCATTATTTACATCAGCAAATACTGTTGGTTTAACAAAATAACCTTTATTTAATCCATCTGGTTTTCCTGTTCCACCAGCAACTAATTTTGCTCCTTCATCTATTCCTTTTTGAATAAGAGTTTGAATTTTATCATATTGAGTTTCTGAAATAACTGGACCAATATGTTCACCTTCTTTTTTAGGGTCACCAACTTCAAAACTTTCGGTATATTTTTTTAATCTCTCAATAGCCTCATCATACATTGATTTTTCAACCAACATTCTTGTTGGCGCATTACAAGATTGTCCAGAATTTCTAAAACACCTGAGAGCGCCTCTTTCAATTGCTTCCGGATCAGCATCTTTAAAAATGATATTTGCCCCTTTACCACCTAATTCTAAACTTACTCTTTTAAAATCTTTAGCAGCATTTTGTGAAATTAGAGCTCCTGCTCTTGTTGATCCAGTAAAAGAAATCATATTAATATCTGGATGACTTGTTAGAGCATCACCTGTTACTGCTCCATCACCATTAACTAAATTAAATACTCCTTTTGGAAATTTTACTTCATCAATAATTTCTGCAAGTATCATTGAAGATAATGGTGCTAATTCAGAAGGTTTTAAAACCATAGTGCATCCTGATGCGATTGCTGGCATTACTTTTAAACAAACTTGATTCATTGGCCAATTCCATGGCGTTATTAATGCACAAACACCTTTTGGTTCATAAATTAATCTTTGGTTGGGAGCGTGTTCTCCTAATGGTTTTTCAAATTCAAAATTTTTTAAATATCTAATGAATGATTTAATATGACTTGCTCCTGTTCCTGCTTGTAATTTTGTAGCAAAATTTTTTGGAGCTCCCATTTCAAGAGTTATAGCTTCTGCAATATCTGCCCATCTTTTTTTATAATTTTCATAAAGTTTTTCTAATAGTGAAATTCTTTCTTCTTTAAAGGAAAATGCCCAAGACTCGTAAGCATCTTTTGCTGCACTAACTGCTAGATCAACATCTGTTTTGTTTCCTAAAGAAATTACAGCACAATTTTCTTCAGTAGCAGGATCAATGACTTTAATTTCCTCAACACTATTTGGTTTAACCCATACTCCGTTAATATAAAAATTTTTTTTATCTAACATGTTTTGAAAGTATCCTTTCTTTATGATTTTGCAAATAAATTTGTTAATTCGTAAACTATTGTTGCGGCAGCAAGGGATGTAACCTCTGCATGGTCGTATGCGGGAGAAACTTCTACCACATCAGCAGAAACTAAATTTAATCCAGACAAACCTCTTAAAACATTTACCATTTCTCTCGTTGTCATCCCTGCAATTTCTGGTGTTCCTGTACCAGGTGCGAATGCAGGATCCAACACATCAATATCTATTGATAGATAAAGTGGATTATCTCCTACTCTCTTTCTTATCCTTTCAGCAATTTTATCTGTCCCCTCTGTTTGAAATTCATCACAATGAATTATTTTAAAGCCAAAACTTTCGTCATTTTTAATGTCATCCCTACTATAAAGAGGACCTCGAATTCCAACATGCATAGAAGCATCATCTAAAAATAAACCCTCTTCTCTGGCTCTTCTAAATGGAGTGCCATG
>CACKZH010000026.1 GCA_902604575.1 uncultured Pelagibacteraceae bacterium | reverse complement strand
AGACTAGATACAATACAGGCCAGTTTATTGAACCTTAAATTAAAAAACCTTCATAATTTAAACTCGAAAAGAAAAAAAATTGCAAAATTTTACAATAAAAATATTAAAAATAAAAAAATTAATATTATCAAATATTCTAAAAACTCAGTTTTTCACCAATATGTTATTTTAGTACAAAACAGAAATAATTTAATCAAACTTCTAAAACAAAATAACATCCAATATGGTATGCATTATCCAATAACAATAAATAAACTTAATTGCTTTAAAAATTTTTTCAAAAATAAAAAATTTATAAATTCTCAATTTATAGCCTCCAGCTGTTTAAGTTTGCCAATTGATCCAAACTTAACCCTAAAAGATCAAAAAAAAATTTGTTTAGTTTTGAATAATTATTAATTAATAACTTTATTAGAAATACGGATTATATCTTCAGCAAAATCAATGTTTGAAATATTTATTCTATCATTTATAAAATCTAAAATTTCATTATCTAGTGAGTTTTTGACATTTAATTTTATTTTCTTAGATTTTCCTTTGTAAATAAAAGCTTTTTCAGAAAAATAACTTTTAGTAAATTTTGAGAGTTTTGGATAATTTGCAAAATTATTAAATATTTGTATTGGTTTATCATTACTCATCTCATCAAATAAAATCATATTTTTGTTGCTAATAATAATTATTTTTCTAATTTTTTCTGGATTAAGCCAACTAACATTAATGTCTACTGGTATTTTATTGACTATAAAGTTTGCATTCACTATATCTCCACTTTTGTATCTTAAAACATCATGTTTTGTATAATCTTTTAATTCAATTTTTTTTCTGAGTAAAAATTTTAATATACTTAAATCATGAGTAGCCAAGTCTGCAAAGGAATTAACATCGTTTCTAATTGGTCCAAAATTTTGTCTTTGAAATTTAATGTATTTAATTTTTCCAAAATGCTTTTGATTTATAAGTTGTTTTAATAATTTTATATAATTATGATAAAGATATATGTAACCAAACCTTAATTTACTTTTTGTTTTTTTTAGTTCTTTCCTTACTATTTTAAATTCATTTAGTTTACTAAATCCAGGTTTTTCTAATAATATATTTCTGTTTAATGGTAATATTTTTCTGATTAATTTTAAATTTTTACTTGGAGGTGTTGCAAGATATATAAATTTTATATCTTTTTTATTTGATATATCTTTAAATTTTATATTTTTAACAAAGTTTCCAAATCTTTTTTTGATTATTGTAATTTTTTCAGGATCTTCGTCGCAGATATAAATTTCTTTAAATTTTTTTAGATTTTTAATACAGTTAATAACAATTGTGCCCCAGTAACCACAGCCTATTATTACTATATTTTTTTTCATATTTTAATCTTATTTAATGCATTATTTTTAAATATATTTGCTTCCCTAATATATCTTCTTACCATTTGAGTGGTTTTATGACCAGTCATTGCCATGATACTTCTTTCATCTGCACCTGAATCGGCTGCTACAGTAGCAAAACCTGATCTCAAACTATGACCTGCAAAGTTTTTGTTTTCTATCCCTGCTAAATTTAAATATTTTTTCATTAACAAAACTACAGATTGATCAGTTAATCTATTGTCAGTTAATGATAATCCTTTAGAAAATCTTCTAAATATAGGTCCAGATTTGATTTTAGATATTTCTAACCATTTTTTTAGATTAACTACCGGGCAATAGTATTTATTTGTGAAGTAGGGTAGACCCTTTATCATACCCTCGCCAAATTGATCAGTTTTTGACTTTCTAATGGTAATTTTGAGTCCTTCAGGCACAAATTCCAAATCTTCATAGTCGATTGAAATAAGTTCTGTACGTCTAAAACCACCTCCAAACCCAACCAAAATAATTGATTTGTCTCTTAACTTTTTCAAATCATCAATTTTTTGTTCATTAATAACATTAATTACTAATTTTAAATGATTGATTAATAATGGTTTTTTACCTATTTGAATACTTCCTTTAACCCTTCTTATCCCCATCAAATTCTCAACAATGATCGGATGCTTGGTATCTAAGTAATAACCTTTAAGCTTATGAACTATGCTTATTGACACCAATCTTCGTCTTAAAGTGCTTATTTTTGAGTTTTTAGAGAGATGTGTTAAGTATATTGAAACAATTTTTGGCTCTGTTGGTAATGAATTTAACCCATGCTTTGAACAAAAAACACCAAAGTCTTTAAAGTCAGACTTATAAGCTCTTAAAGTATTATTAGCTTTAGAGCTTTTTAGGTTACTTAAAGTTTCTTCATGTAGTGATTTTAGGTCTGTAGTTAACTCATTCATATAATTACTATTGATAACAATTAATTATCGTTAGTAATATATCATGTATTTTATAATGTCAAATAAAATAATTTATTAATTTAAAGGACAATTAATGCCATTGTGCAGACAATAAGTATGAAATATTATTTAAAAATGGGCATAGATGGAGTAATTGAACCGATATATTTCTTAATAACATCCTTTGGTTTTGCAATATTAAGCTTTATTAATTATAGAAAATCTGGAAAAACTCTGGAAACTATTTATCTTTCAATTTTAACTGTTTTCTTTATAATCTGCTTCATTATTTTAAATTTTTATTGATGAAAGGTACTAAATTTCAATTAAAAGTCTGGAATTACCTAAAAACTATACCAAAAGGCACTGTTAAAACCTATAAACAAGTAGCAATAGCTATAAAAAGCCCTAAATCAGCGCGTTCTGTAGCTAATGCATGTGGAAAAAACCCTTATGCCCCCAAAATACCCTGTCATAGAGTAATTCGGTCCGATGGAGGCCTTGGTGGATACTCAGGGAGAGGTGGAATTAAGACAAAACTTCGTTTATTGAGATATGAAAAAGTTGATATTTAGTGGCTTTTTTGGCCTATTTTATGGTCAAAAACACTAGTAAAATCAACGTTTTTTCAATATTTAAGCTTATTTTAACATGAATAATAATATTCACCCTTCAGTTGCACTATATATCAAGATATAACAAAATAAAGCACCTCTACGGCCCTTTAAAACATATATTCTATAACTGCATTGCTCTACTTTTAAATGATACCAAGGCTAAATCTAGTGTCAAATTTCATAGAATTTTTAAAAATTTTTGTTCCCCTGCCCACATATTAAAATAAGAATTTTGAATTTTGCGTTTAATTAGCTAATATAACCATTGGTATTAAACACTTTTTAAGTGTTATGGTTTATTTTTTTATTAAGATTGCTATTTGTGGCTTTATTTATTTAAAATAATTGTTATTAATTTGATAATTTGTACTAATTAATCTATATACAAAATAATAAAAAAAACAATAATTACAATAGTTTAAATTAATATATTAAAGTATTACATTATATATTAGTAACTATTTATTTACTATTAATTAGAACGAGTAAGCAAATATTCTCTTCTAGAAATATATAGACCACTGAGAACAATGATAAATAAACCTAAATAAGTCCAGTTATCAGGCAATTCATGAAAGAAATAATAACTAATTAGTATATTGGTAATTATCTCTGTATAGCCTAAAGGAGCTAATTTAGAGGCATCAGCGTATTTGAGTGATAATATAAGAAAAAGATGCGCTACAGAGGCTATAAGGCCGATTAAAGCCATTAAAATCCACTGATTTGACGTAGGATTAACCCAAACTGAAGGCATAAATAGGCTAATTATTATGGTTCCTATTAAACCCGATAGTAAAAGGGTTAAAAGAGGATTATCAGAGGTACTTAGCTTCCTCGTGATAATAAGATAAAACCCATAGCAAATTCCATTACCTAAAGCAGCCATAGTAGCCAAGTTAAGCTCAATAAAACCAGGCCTGATTACAATTAAAGTTCCAATAAATCCTAATGATACGGCAGTCCACCTCTTCACCCCTACTTTCTCATTTAAAAAAAATGGAGATAAAGCTGTAACACAAATTGGAGCTACAAAAGCTAAGGTTAATGCTTTAGGAAGTGAAATTTCTGATATTGCATAAAAGAAAAGGTAGGTTGAAAAAACAAAAATCAATCCTCTGATTAATTGTAGTGCTGGCTTTTTTGTCCATACCAGAGTTTGTCTGTAAAAAATCAACATCAGAGACAATGTAAAAACCACTGTAAAAAAATATCTAGCCCATGTAATTTGAAGAACATCCATTGATGAACTTAAATACTTAGCAAAAGCATCCATTACAGGAACAATCATCCAAGCTGATGCATTTAAAATTATGGCCCTCATAAAAGAAGGATATATCTTAATAGAAGTATTTTAAAGCAAAGAATAATGTAATTGGAATAGTGAATAAGGACATGATTGTAGATACTACTATTGTGCTAGATATATTATCTACAATTTCTTTTGGAGAATACATGTGAGCAATCAAATAACACAAGATTGCACTAGGCATACAAGACTGAATTAACAGAACACCGGCTGGTATACCAGATAAATTAAAAAATTTAATTACAGCAAATCCTATAATAGGACCTAAGATTACTCTGCCGAAAGAAGTTATTAAGGCATCTTTAAAAGAAAATACTTTCATTTGTGTAAGAGCCACGCCTAACGACATAAGGATCATTACAATCATTCCGTAAGCTAAAAGCATTACCGTGTTTAATACAAATTGTGGAAATGGAATTTCAAAATACAAAAAGAGTACTGTTATTAAAATTGCATAAAATGATGGACTTTTTAATATTGTTTTAAAATCAAAAGCTCTTTTTGCTAAAAAAATATTTAAAGTAAAGTGTAGCAAAACAATTAAAGAAGATATTGCAGCCGCTATTCCCATTCCTAGTTCACCATAAGCAAATAAACAAATTGGAATACCCATATTTCCAGTGTTTGGTAAAATAAAAGTTGGTAACTCTCGGATATAATCTTTCTTCATAAGAACAAGAAAAATTAAACCTACAATACCAAATAATGTTAATAAGATAATTGCGTAACCAAAATATTCACTAAATAGCTCAAAAGTTACCCTTCCTGCTGTAATAGCAAAAATAACGAGGGCTGGAGTTCCAAAATTACCAGCATATGTTGTTATAAATGATGTATCAAAATCCGGATTTTTTTTACCCAAATGATATCCAAGTCCTACTATTAGGAATACTGGAAATAAAACTTCAAAAAGCTTTAAATAAATTTCCATTAACCAAGCAATCTAATTAATGTTGGTGTTTTTAAAATATTTTTATTTTTTTTGAAAATAGACAAACAATAATTAATATTAATATCAGTTGTTTTATGCGTAATAATAACAATTGTTGCTTTATTATTTTTTTTATCAGGTGTCTGTATTAGCCTTTTAACTGAAATTTTATATTTAGCTAAACGATTAGTTATTTCAGATAATACACCAGGCTTATCTTTTACCTCGAATCTCAAATATAATGAATTTATATAATTATTTATATTATATGGTTTTAAAGATTTAAGCTTAGAAACACTAACACCAAAAGGTTTTTTTATATTTCCACGCAAAATTGATAATAAATCAGAAAGTAATGATGAAGAAGTAGGACCTGGTCCAGCTCCCTCCCCTTGTAAAATACTTTCTCCAACTGGTTTACCTTGTAGAATAACTGCATTCATTACACCGTTAACATTACCAATATAAGATTTTTTACTAACTAAACATGGATGAACGGTTTCAAAAAGATGATTATTCTTTAACTCAGAAATTCCCAGTAGCTTTATTCTTAAATCTAATTGATTTGCAATTTTAATATCTTTTAATTCAATTTTTTCTATTCCTTCCATTAAACATTTATGTTTTGAAATCTTACTGTTAAAGGCTAAAGCAGACAAAATTCTAACTTTTGCAAATGCATCAAAACCATTTAGGTCTAATTTAGGATTACCAGGTTCGGCATAACCAAGTATCTGTGCTTTTTTTAAAACGTTTGCAAAATTTTCATTTAAATTTTCCATTTCAGATAAAATGTAATTTGAAGTACCATTCAGAATTCCATAAACTTTTGATATTTTATTTGTTGCTAATCCTTCTTTAATAGATCTTAATATTGGAATACCCCCAGCAACAGATGCTTCAAATTCCAAATTAACTTTATTTTTTTCTGCAAGTTTTGCTAACTCATTACCATGTTTTGAGATTAAAGCTTTATTAGGTGTAATAACATGGATTTTACTTTTTAAAGCTGTTTCGACAACTTTTTTAGAAATACCATCTGATAAACCTATTGCTTCAAATAATATATCAATATTATTTTTCTTAAAAATTTCTAAAGGATTTTTGTAAAATATTTTTTTATTAACTTTGAATTTTCTTTTTTTATTAATACTTCTCGCAGAAACAGCCACCACATTAATTTTCTTACCTGTTTTAAGCTCTATATCTTTTTTTTTTGTATTTAATTCATTTAGCAAATAATTACCAACCTGACCAAGTCCTACTACTGCAATATTAATTAATTTACTCATTTACTTATATCTGGATATTTACTTTTTTTTATATAGTCATCTATATAAATCTCATATTCCTCTAATGTCATTGATGTTATATCGTCTGACTTTTTTAATATCTCATTTAATTTTTTTTGATTAGTTTTACTTATGATAGAATTTTCTGTCCAATATTGAGAATCTTTGTTTAATGAACAATTTGCTAATATTAAAGAAGAAAAAATTATTATAAATTTTCTCATTTTAATCCAGTCGTTTCAGAAAAATTAAATTTATTATTCAGATTTTGTACAGCTTGACCTGCTCCACCCTTAATCAAATTATCAATAGCAGATAAAATGATTATTTTATTGCTGTATTTAGATTTGCACACTGAAATATAACAATTGTTAGTATTTATTACGTCATTGGTGCTTAACAATGAGTCAGACTTTAA
>CACKZH010000025.1 GCA_902604575.1 uncultured Pelagibacteraceae bacterium | reverse complement strand
CGTAGATTTAACTATCTCAACTTTTACGTTTTCAGCAATTTCTACTTCAACTTTATCGTTGTCTATAAGTCTCTCCACAGTACCTGTAATTCCACCAGAAGTAACAACCTTGTCACCTCTCTTAAGGCTTTCGACCATTGCTTTGTGTTCTTTAACTTTTTTTTGCTGTGGTCTGATTAAGAAAAAATAAAAAATAACAAAAATTAAAATTAACGGTATAAATTGTCCTATTCCTGAACCTTCCATAAATCTCCTTATAAATTATGAGAATACTTATACTATCTATGTAATTAAAACAACTTTATTTAGCTGAAATCAATTCCAAATTATTCATATACGGTCGCAGTACCTTAGGAATAATAATTGAACCATCTTTTTGTTGATAGTTTTCTAATACAGCAATTAAAGTTCTACCTACAGCTAAACCACTTCCATTCAATGTTCCAACAAAAACAGTTTCATTGTTTTTATTTTTATATCTTGATTTCATTCTTTGTGCCTGAAATGATGCACAAGAAGAACATGATGATATTTCACGATACTTGTTTTCTGATGGTAACCACACTTCAATATCATATGTTTTTTCAGCACTGAAACCCATATCACCTGAGCATAAAATTACTTTTCTATAAGGTAACCTTAACTTATCCAGAATATCTGTCGCGCAATCAGTCATTCGTTCTAATTCCTCTAGGCAATTTTCTTTTTCTACAATACTAACCATTTCAACTTTATAAAATTGATGCTGTCTAATCATTCCTTTGGTGTCTTTACCATAACTACCTGCTTCTTTTCTAAAACATGGGGTTGATGCTACAAATCTCATAGGCAAATCTTTTTGGTCAACAATTTTATCTTTAACAATGTTAGTTAATATTACTTCGGCAGTAGGAATTAAAAATTTTCTATCAGATCCTTCCTCAAATTTTATCTCAAATTGATCGTTTTCAAATTTTGGTAATTGACCAGTTCCATACATTGTATTGTCAGAAGCTATTAATGGAGGTGAGATTTCTTGATAACCATTTTGAACAATATGAGTATCTAGCATAAAATTAGATAAAGCTCGTTCTAATAACGCTAACTCTTTTTTGACAAAAACAAATCTTGATCCAGTTGTTTTTGTTGCAAGTTCAAAATCAAGCATGCCTAAATTTTCACCAAGATCGTAATGTGATTTGGGTTTAAAATTGAAATCTGGAACTTTCCCAGCTTTTAAAACTTCTACATTATCATTTTCATCTTTCATTTAAAACAGATTTATTAACTTGATACGGTATTGAAGTTATTACCAGTCTTTCACGACCATTTTTTTGTTGTTCAATTGAAATTTCACCTCTTATCTTAAAGGAACCTCTTCCATTGTTATACCCTTGTTTAATTATATCTTTACCTATAATTACACCACCAGTTGGAAAATCTGGACCAGGTATATGTTTCATTAACTCTCTTATTTTAATATCTTTATTATCTATTAAGGCCAAAGTACCATCAATAATTTCACCTAAATTGTGAGGAGGTATACTTGTTGCCATACCAACAGCAATACCGCCAGCTCCATTTACTAATAAATTTGGAAACTGTGCTGGTAAAACACTAGGTTCTTTCTCTGTTTCATCATAATTACTTTTGAAAGTAATTGTATTTTTTTCAATATCATCGATCAGAAATTGAGAAACTTTTGACAAACGAGTTTCAGTATATCTCATTGCTGCAGCAGGATCGCCATCTATAGAACCAAAATTTCCTTGACCTTGAATTAACGGTAGGCTCATAGAGAAATCTTGCACCATTCTTACCAGAGCATCATAAACAGACTGATCACCATGAGGGTGATATTTACCAATAACATCTCCAACTATTCTTGCAGATTTTCTAAATTGTTTAGACCAATCATATCCGCCTTTATACATTGCATATAAAATTCTTCTATGAACTGGTTTTAATCCGTCTCTTACATCAGGAAGTGCACGACTTACAATTACACTCATTGCATAAGAAAGATATGATGAGCTCATCTCATCATGCATTGAGATTAATTTTATATTTTTATCTTTAAGCTCTTCAGTATTTTTCATAGAAACTAAAATGGAATTTCATCGTCCATATCTGACACTTGTGAAGAATCCTCAATATTATTTTGTTGAGTTGTGTCGTTTTGAATTCCACCACCAGAATTACCTCCACCTAACATCGTAAGTGAAGAATTATATCCTTGTATAACTATTTCAGTTGAGTATTTATCTTGTCCAGATTGTTCGTCTTTCCATTTTCTTGTAGTAAGTTGTCCCTCAACATAAACTTGTGCACCTTTTTTTAGATATTGTTGAACAACATTTACTAAACCTTCGTTAAATACAACTATACGGTGCCACTCAGTTTTTTCTTTTTTTTCACCAGTGTTTTTATCTTTCCAGGATTGACTAGTTGCAAGGCTTAATCTAGCAACACTTTTACCATTCACCATTTGCTTAATTTCAGGATCTGCGCCCAAACGACCAATTAATAATACTTTATTTAAACTTCCAGCCATAATATTTAATATTTGTTAAATTAGTTAATTAGAATTATATCACAATTCTTCTGAATATTAATTTTATTAACTCAAAGCAACTAAAATTATGATGAAAAAGATAGTTATTAAGGGCGCTAAAGAACATAATTTGAAGAATGTTACTGTTGAGATTCCAAAAGACAAATTTGTGGTCATAACGGGTCTATCAGGTTCAGGAAAATCATCATTAGCTTTTGACACTATCTATGCCGAAGGTCAAAGAAGGTATGTAGAGAGTTTATCTGCTTATGCACGTCAATTTTTAGATAAAATGAAAAAACCAAATGTTGATTTAATTGAAGGATTAAGCCCAGCAATTGCGATAGAACAAAAAAATACTTCAAAAAATCCAAGATCTACTGTCGCAACTGTAACTGAAATTTATGATTACATGAGGGTATTATATGCTAGAGCAGGAATCCCCTACTCACCATTTACAGGCAAACCAATAACATCTCAAACAATAACACAAATAGTAGATTTAGTTAAAAAATTACCAAAAAAATCTACGATATATATTTATGCTCCTGTAGTAAGAGGTCGTAAGGGTGAATATAAAAAAGATATTTTAAGCTACAAAAGAAGAGGATTTAGAAAAATTAAAATTGATAATATTTTATATGATATAGAAAAATCACCCAATCTAGATAAAAAACTTAAACATGATATTTCAATCTTAGTCGATAGGATAGTTTTAAATTCAAAACTTGGAAACAGATTGGCAGAAAGTATTGAAACAGCTGTAAATTTAGCCAACGGTTTAGTTTTTGTAGAATATGAAGATGAAACACTTCCTCAAAAATTTAGAAAAATTGAAAAATTAATATACTCTACAAAGTTTGCTTGTCCTGAAAGTGGATTTACAATTGAAGAAATTGAACCAAGACTATTTTCATTTAATAGTCCCTATGGAGCTTGTGAAGAGTGTGAGGGCATTGGAATGAAATTAAATGTTGATCCAAATTTAGTTGTTCCTGATGAAAGAAAAAGTTTAGCTGATGGAGCAATTGAACCTTGGTCAAAATCAACTACATTATATTACGCACAAACTTTAGCCTCTTTAGCTAAATATTATGGTTTTTCTTTAGATGAAAAATGGAAAAAATTACCAAAAAAAATTAAAGATATTATTCTTTATGGTTCTGACGAAGATGAAATTAAATTTAATTATGATGATGGTTACGAGAAATATTCTTACAAAAAAACTTTTGAAGGTGTAATAAATAATCTTGAACGAAGATTTTTAGAATCTGATAGTGAATGGAAGAGAGAGGCAATTGCTGAATATCAATCTGATACTGCCTGTGAAGCATGTAATGGTGATAGACTAAAAGAAGAAGCATTATGTGTAAAAATTAATGATCTTAATATTAGTGAAGTAACAAAAAAATCAATTTTAGATTCAGCAAAATGGTTTAAAAATTTAGAAGATAACCTTGATAAAAGACAATTTAAAATAGCTGAACATGTTCTAAAAGAAATCAATGAAAGATTAAATTTTCTTTTAAATGTTGGTTTAGATTATTTAACATTATCTAGAGAGTCTGGAACTTTATCAGGTGGTGAAGCTCAAAGAATAAGGCTGGCTTCACAAATTGGATCTGGGTTAACAGGTGTATTATATGTTTTAGATGAGCCTTCAATTGGATTACACCAAAAAGATAACGTTAAACTTATTAATGCACTAAAAAGATTACGAGATCTAGGCAATACTGTTATTGTTGTAGAGCATGACACAGAGACAATGGAAAATGCAGATCATATTATTGATCTGGGTCCTGAAGCTGGAAGTAATGGCGGCGAGATAACAGCACAAGGATCATATGATGAGATTAAAAAAGATAAAAATAGTATTACAGGTCAATATCTTGCAAATAAAAAAACAATTGAAATTCCAAAATCACGACGTCTAGCTAAAAATGGAAGATTTGTAGAAATCAATGGTGCAAGCGGAAATAATTTAAATAATGTTAATCTTAAAATTCCAACCGGAACTTTTACCTGTGTTACTGGTGTCTCGGGTAGCGGTAAATCTACTTTAATATTACAAACACTATTTCATGCTTTAAATTTAACATTAAACAATAAAGCAAGAAAAACACCTAAATCATTTAAAGGCTATAAGGGAGTAGAATTAATTGATAAAATAATTGATATTGATCAGTCTCCTATCGGTAGAACTCCCAGATCTAATCCAGCAACATATACGGGAGCCTTTGGGCCTATAAGAGATTGGTTTACAAGCCTGCCAGAGTCTAAAACAAGAGGATATAAACCAGGAAGGTTTTCTTTCAATGTAAAAGGAGGTAGATGTGAGGCTTGTGAGGGTGATGGTGTAATTACATATGAAATGCATTTTTTACCTGATGTTTATATACAGTGTGACGAATGTAAAGGAACAAGATACAATAGAGAAACTTTGGAAATCAAATTTAAGGGTAAAAGTATTGCAGATGTATTGGATATGTCAGTTGACGAAGGGTGTGAGTATTTTGAAAATATATCTAATATAAAAACAAAATTGTTAACTCTTAAAAAAGTTGGATTAGGTTATATAAAAATTGGTCAGCAAGCAACTACCTTATCAGGAGGTGAAGCGCAAAGAATTAAACTTGCCAAAGAACTTTCAAAAAGATCAACTGGAAGAACAATGTATATATTGGATGAACCAACTACAGGTTTGCATCAACATGATATTAAAAAACTCTTAGAGATACTTCATACATTTGTAAAACTTGGTAATACAGTAGTTGTTATTGAACATAATTTAGATGTAATTAAAACAGCAGATTACATTGTGGATATGGGTCCTGAAGGTGGTGTAAAAGGTGGTAATATTGTCGCCGAAGGAAAACCTGAGGAAGTATGCAAAGTTAGGGAGAGTTATACCGGTCAATTTTTAAAACCTCTTTTGGCCTAAATTTAACAACTTAAAAATATTCAAAAATTAGTGTATAGTTATTAAGAATCATGAGTAATTTACTAACATCGTTATCAAAAACAATTCACACATCACTTGCTTTAGCAATAGTATTGTTTTTAGGATTGTTTTATTTAAATGATGGAATAGCTATTGATACATTATTCTGGAGCTGGTTGTTTAGATACATACATGTAATTGTTGCAATTATGTGGATTGGATTACTCTGGTATTTTAACTTCGTTCAAATCCCAAATATGGGAAAAATTCCAGATGAGCAAAAACCAGCTATTGGTAAAGTAATAGCCCCAGCTGCATTATTTTACTTCAGATGGGCTGCAGCATTAACTGTTCTTTCAGGTTTAATTCTTGCTCTTCTTAATGGATATCTTCATGATGCAATGACTCTAAGTATTGGTTCAGGCGTTCCAAAACATACCGCAATAGGAATTGGAATGTGGCTAGGTATTATAATGGCATTTAACGTTTGGTTTGTAATTTGGCCAAATCAAAAAAGAGCTTTAGGAATTGTTGAAAGTGATCCTGATACAAAAGCAAAGTCAGCAAAAACAGCAATGTTATTTTCAAGAACAAATACTTTGTTATCATTACCAATGTTACTTACAATGGTAATAGCTCAAAACTTATATTAAAAAATTAATATTGTAGCTCTTTAATATCTTTAAATTGATTTAAGCTTTCTGGATTAGCCAAAGCTTCTTTGTTTTTTATTGTATTTCCTTCAATTATATTTTTGACTGCTAACTCAACAATTTTACCACTTTTGGTTCTTGGTATGTCGTTTACTTGAATTATTTTTCTTGGCACATGTCTGGGTGATAAATTTTTTTTAATTTGTAATTTCAATTTTTTTAATAATTTATCATCAAGTTGATACTTTGGATTTAAAATTACAAATAAAATTATGCGAACATCATTGTCCCAAGATTGTCCAACAACTAAGGACTCGCTAATATCTTTAAACCGCTCTACCTCAGAATAAATTTCGGCCGTGCCAAGCCTTACACCACCAGGATTTAAAGTTGTATCTGATCTTCCTGATATTATAAATCCATTATTTTTTGTAATTTGTGCGTAATCACCATGATGCCATATATTTCTATATTTATTAAAATAAGCTTTTTTAAATTTAGTGTCTTTATGATCATTCCAAAATTTTGAAGGCATTGATGGAAAAGGATTAACACAAACTAATTCGCCTTTCTGATCGAAAACAGACTTTCCCTTTTCATTAAATACTCGAACATCCATACCTAAACCTTTGCTTTGTATTTCTCCTGCATGAACGGATTGATATAAATTACCCAAAACAAAACAAGAAACAATATCAGTTCCTCCTGAAATAGATGCTAAATGGACATTTTTTTTAATATTGCTATATACAAATTTAAAACAATCTGATGATAACGGAGACCCAGTAGAACAAATAGTTCTAAGTTTTTCTAACTTATAATTTTTCTTAAAATTTTTTTTTGTTTTTCTTAAAGCATCGATATATTTAGCGCTAACTCCAAAGAGAGTTATGTTTTCTTTATTAGCTATTTTTATAAGTAGATCATCACGTTCATACATTGGGAAACCATCGAATAATACAATTGAAGCTTTTGAAGCTAGAACTGAAATTAGCCAATTCCACATCATCCATCCACATGTTGTAAAATAGAAAACATTGTCATTTTCTTTAATATTACAATGTAACTGATGTTCTTTTAAATGCTGAATTAATACACCGCCATTTTTATGGCAAATGCATTTGGGTTTACCTGTTGTGCCGCTAGAGTAAAGAATTGTTAAATTATGTTCAAATTCAAACTTAGGAAATTTAAATTTCGAAAAATTTTCCTTAATAATATTGTTCCACTTGTGTGTTTTAATATGTTTGTATTTTGGAAGTATTTTTAAAATAGGCTGACCCGGATAAGTAGATATAATTACATGCTTAATAGAAGGAATTTTTTTTATTATTTCAGGAATTCTTTCTAAAATATTAATTTTTTTTCCATTGTAAAAATATTGATTGGTAATAATTAAAATTTTCGGTTTAATTTGAGAAAATCTTTCTATAACACCATTAATTCCGAAATCGGGTGAACAAGATGACCATATAGCTCCAATAGCAACAGAGCCTAAAAATGCCTCTACTGTTTCAGGTATATTTGGCATATAAGCTGCTATTCTATCGTTTGATTTGATATTTAATTTTTTTAAATTACTTGAAATATTTTTTACATTTTTATTTAATTCATTCCAATTTCGTATTTCACGATAACCATTTTCACTAATAAAAGTAATTGCTTTTTCTTTTGTGTTTTTTGAAAGTAAATTTTCACAAAAATTTAATCTAGAATTTGGGAAAAAAGTATTTTTAAAA
>CACKZH010000024.1 GCA_902604575.1 uncultured Pelagibacteraceae bacterium | reverse complement strand
TTGAAATTTTAACTTGTTTAAATTTGCTTCTAATAGATTATTAATAATTTTATTTATGTTTTTAAAATTTTTGACAAATGAATTTGGTTTGCTCATATTTAACAACAAGTGTTATAAAGTATTATTTTAAATGATAAACAATGATTATTTAAAAAGTTTAAATGAGGCCCAAAAAGAAGCTGTATTAAACCTAGAAGGTCCACTTCTTATCGTTGCTGGCGCTGGTTCTGGAAAAACAAAAGTTTTAACCTCTCGAATAGCTCATATTATTAAAGAAAAAAAAGCTTACCCAAATCAAATATTAGCAGTTACTTTTACTAATAAAGCTGCAAAAGAAATGCAGTCTAGAGTTAGTAATATTTTAGGGTCTGAAGCAGTAGGACTTTCTTGGCTTGGAACATTTCATTCTATTTGTGCAAAACTATTAAGAAAACATGCGTCTGCTGCAAATCTTAATTATAATTTTACAATTATAGACACTGATGATCAAATTAGACTTATTAAAAATATTTGTAAGGCTGAAAACATTGACATCAAACAATTGTCTCCAAAATTTATTCTAGCAATAATAGATAAATGGAAAAATAAAGGGTATTACCCTAGTGAGGTTAAAATCAACAATAAAGATATTTATGAAAAAACAATTTTACCTCTTTATAATATTTATCAACAAAAACTAACTGATTTAAATTCTTGTGACTTTGGTGACTTAATACTTCATGCTGTGAAAATATTAGAAAACAATAAAGATATAAGAGAAATTTATTCTAGAAATTTCAAGTATATTTTAGTGGATGAGTATCAAGATACAAATTTTATTCAGAGTAAATGGCTTAATCTTCTAGCAGAAAGAAATAAAAATATTTGCTGTGTTGGTGATGATGATCAATCAATATACAGTTGGAGAGGAGCTGAAATAAAAAATTTTTTAGAATTCGATCAAATTTATGAAAATACTAAGGTAATAAGATTAGAGCAAAATTACAGATCATCACAAAATATTTTATCTGTTGCTTCAAGTCTTATTTCTAATAACCAAAATAGAGTTGGAAAAACATTGGTTACAACTAAGGAGGAAGGGGATTTAGTCAAACTTAATTGCTATAAAAATGGCAAAGATGAGGCAATTGGAGTTTCAGATGAAATAGAAAATAAAATTAAAAAAAAATTTTCTTATAATAATATTGCAATACTCGTTAGAGCTATTTTTCAAACAAGAGAGTTTGAGGAACGCTTTTTGAAAATTGGTATGCCCTATAGAATATTGGGTGGAACAAAATTTTATGAAAGAGCTGAAATAAAAGATTGTGTCGCATATTTAAGATTAATTTTTCAAGAAAAGGATGATCTTGCATTTGAAAGAATTGTAAATAACCCAAAAAGATCTATAGGAGACAGTACACTAAAAAATATTCACGAATTTTCAAAAAATAATAGTTTAAATTTAGAAAGAGCGTCAATAAAAATGCTTGAGCAAAATTTAATTAAACCAAAAGCAAAAATTGGTTTAAATCTATTTTTAAATTCTTTATCAAAGTGGAGAAATGACTTAATCATAAAAAAATCAAATCATATTAAATTATTGCAAATTGTTCTGGATGAATCTGGATACTCAGCAATGTTAAAAAATAAAAAAGATGTAGATAATGAAAATAGGCTAGAAAACATTAAAGAATTATTAAGTGCGATGAAAGAATTTGATAATTTAGAAAGTTTTTTAGAACATGTGTCTTTAGCTACATCAATTGATCAAGAATGGGATGGTGAGAAAATTAATATGATGACTATGCACGCTGCAAAAGGATTAGAGTTTGATGTTGTTTTTCTTCCAGGTTGGGAAGAAGGATTGTTTCCTCATCAAAAATCTATTGAAGAAAAAGGCCAAAATGGACTTGAAGAAGAAAGACGTTTAGCATACGTGGGAATTACTAGAGCAAAGAAAATAGCTATAATATCATTTTCTATGAATAGATTTTATCAAGGAGACTGGATAGATAGTATGGCGTCAAGATTTATAGATGAATTACCTGAAAAACATATAGGAAAAAATTCATTCTTTGATGAGGAAATTAACAATAAAGATGATTTTGAATTTAACCAAGACTTTGAAATTGAAGAATCTACAAGAAGTCCAGGCTGGATAAGGTACCAGAAGAGAATTAAATGAAAAAATTTATAAAAATACTAAGGGAAAAATTTAAAGAATATAATTTAGATGGATATGTAATTCCAAAAAATGACGATTATTTCACTGAATACTCAAAAATAAATAGGTTAAAAATTATCTCAAATTTTAGTGGTTCAGCTGGTTTAGCTATAATATTAAAAAACAAAAACTATTTATTTACTGATGGAAGGTACACTTTACAAAGTCAAATTGAATGTGGAAAAAATTTCTATATATATGGATTTGACAAACTAATAAATTGTAATTTATTTAAAAATCTTACTTTAGGTATTGATCCAAAATTATTTACAAACACTCAAATAAATAATTATTTTTTAAAAAATAATAACGTTAAATACATTAATAGAAATCTTATTGATGAAATTAAAAAAAAACAAAATAATTCTTCTATCCCATTTTTTTCATTAGATAAAAAAATAGTTGGGGAAAGTGTAAATTCTAAAATAAACAAAATATCCAAATATTTAAAAAAAAATAAATCAGATTATATCTTTGTAAGTGCACCTGAAAATGTTGCTTGGATACTTAACATAAGAGGCGGTGATGGGCCCAATAGCCCTGTTCCTAATTCTAGACTAATAATAAGCAAAGCAAAAAAGATAATGTTGGTAAGCAAAATAGAAAAATGTAAAAAGTTAATAAAAAACAAATTAGTAAAACCAAATCAAATTTTAAACACTGATAAATTTCAAGAAGAGATATTAAAGCTTAATGGAAATAATTTCATTGTAGATGATAAATCATGCTCAATATTTTATGAAAATTTAATTAAATCAAAATTTAAAATTATTAGCAGAGAAGACCCTACTTATTTATTAAAAGCAATTAAAAATAAAGTCGAAATTAATAATATGATTAATGCCCACATAATAGATGGTGTTGCTTTAACAAAGTTTATTTATTGGATTAAAAAAATTAATAAAAAAAAAATAACTGAAGTAGAAGCAATAAAAAAATTAGAAAGATTTAGAAAATTAAATAAAAATTTTCTTTATCCGAGTTTTGATACAATTGCTGGATCTGGAAAAAACGGTGCTATAGTTCATTACAGAGCAAACAAAAATAATTGCAGATTTATATATAAAAAAGATATTTTTTTATGTGATTCTGGGGGGCAATATAAATATGGTACAACTGATGTAACACGAACACTTTGTTTTTCAAATCAAAATCAAAATATAAAAAATATTTTTACTAAAGTTTTAAAAGGGCATATTGCTGTTGCTACAACTAATATTAATAAAGATAATACAGGTAATAAAATTGATAAGAGAGCAAGAAAATTTTTAAGAGAAAGTAATTTAGATTACGCACACGGAACAGGCCATGGAGTTGGTTTTTTCCTTAATGTACATGAAGGCCCACAATCAATTACAAAAATAAATAAAATTAAAATAAAACAAGGTATGATTTTAAGTAATGAGCCTGGATACTACAAAAAAAATAGTTATGGGATAAGAATAGAAAATTTAGTTTATGTAAATAAAAAAAAAAAAAATTTGTTTTTTGAAAATTTAACAATGGCTCCTATTGAAAAAGATTTAATTAATTATAATTTACTTACCCCTTCTGAAAAAAATTATCTTTTTAAATATCATTTAAATGTTTACTCAAAATTATCTAAATACTTAAAACAAAATGAGAGAAAATGGTTAGCTAGTCTTCTTTAGCATCATTAAAAATTCATCTTGATCAATAATTTTTACTTTTAGTTCTCTTGCGCTTTCAACTTTTCTTCTTGTTGGTTTTTCTCCAATAATTAGATAATTTAATTTATTAGAAACACTGCTGACCGTAGTACCAGAATTTTCCTCAATTAGTGATTTGACCTCGGCTCTACTAATTCCATATAGTTTGCCAGTAACTAAAAAAGTTTTCTCTTTAAATTTTCCATTTTTTTTATTCAATATAGCATTATCCACAGTTAACTCTTTATCTAATTCATTTAAAACTTTTAAATTAGTATCGTTAGAAAAAAAGTTTTTTATAGAATTAACTTGAGTTTCACCAATTCCATCAATATTTAATAATTCTTCATATTTATTTTGTTTTGGAAAATTCTTAAATTTATTAAATGATATAAAATATTTTGCTAAAAGTTTAGCATTCTCCAAACCAATATGCCTTACGCCTAAAGCATAAATAAATCTTTCTAAAGATATTTTTTTTTTTTGATTAATTGAATAATTCAAATTTTTAACTGACAAATCTCCCCAACCATCTAATTTTTCTATTTTTTCAAAATCTAATCTAAAAATATCATGAGGAAAATTAATAATCTTTAGGTTCCAAAAATTTTCAACAATTTTTTTTCCTAATCCATCGATATTGAAAGCGTCCTTTGAAACAAAATGCTTTAACTTTTCTATAGATATTTTTTCACAATCATATCCTTCACTAGAACATCTTCTAACTGCGTCCTCTTTTTTAGTAATTGAATTGAAATCTTTAATTGTTTTTGATCCACAGGATGGACATTTATTTGGAAAAATAAACTTCGCACTTTTTTTATCTCTTTTTTTTAAATCTACTGAAAGAATATGTGGTATCACATCACCAGCTCTTTCTATGGTTACAGTATCTCCAATTCTTATATCTTTCCTAATTATTTCATCTTCATTATGCAAAGTAGCATTTGAAACTGTTACGCCTCCAATATTTATTGGCTTAACTTTTGCTACTGGTGTTAAGGCTCCTGTTCTTCCAATTTGAATATCAATATCTAAAATTTTTGAAACAGCTTTATTTGAAGAAAACTTGTGAGCTATAGCCCACCTAGGTGCATTTGCTACATTTCCCAATCTTTTTTGAAGAGCAAAATCATTTACCTTATAAACTATTCCATCTATATCAAAATCTAAATTAATTCTTTGTTTTTCAACCTCATTATAATTTTGAATTAAATTATTCACTCCATTAATCAATTTATTTAAAGGATTTGTTTTAAATCCCCACTCACTCAACTTTTTTAAATAATCAAATTGATTTTGTACTTTTAAATTTTTTTGATATCCGAAAGTATAAGCTATAAACTTTAAAGGAATTTTTTCGGTATCTTTAGGATTTTTTTGTCTTAATGATCCTGATGCTGCGTTTCTTGGATTTGCAAATTTATCTTTTATATCTTCAAAATCACTATTTTGAATAAAAACTTCTCCCCTGATATCAATCTCATCAGGAAAATCATTTGCATGAATTTTTTTTGGTATATCTTTAATTGTTAAAAGATTAGAGGTAATATCCTCTCCTTCTTTTCCATCACCTCTAGACAGACCTTTGGTAAAAACTCCTTTTTTGTAAAAAAGAGAAGCAGAAATGCCATCAATTTTAGGCTCACAACTATAGAAAATGTTAAAATTTTTTTGCTCAGACAAAAAATTTAAAATCCTATTTTCAAAATTATTCAAATCATCCTCGCTAAATGCATTTGATAATGAAAGCATAGGAACCTTATGTTGTACTTTCTTAAAATTTTTTGAGGGTTTGTGGCCGACTATTTGAGATGGAGAATTTTTTGATTTTAAAAAATCATATTTTTTTTCCAAGGATAAAATATCATTTTTTACAACGTCATATTCATTATCTGAAACACTTGGCTTACTTTTGATATAATATTCTATATTGTATTTTTCTAATAATTTTAATTTTTTTATATATAGACCTTCTATTTTTTTATTATTCATTTTAATCAAAGAGAGACTTTAATTTTTTAAAAATAGTTTTTTTGTTTTCTTTTTTTATTTTAATTTTTTTTCTTTTTTTATAATTTTTATTAAAAATTACATATGAGTTCTCGTACCATTGAGATGATTGATAATTATAACCTAATAACTTTGCATATTTTTTAGCCTCTTCTTTAAGACCCAAAGTATAATGTACCTCTACTAATCGATGCAACGCTTCCTCTGTATAAATTGTGGTTTCATATTTATCAACCACTGTCCTAAATCTATTTATTGCCGATATCCATTTTTTTCTATCAAAATAATATCTACCTATGTACATTTCTTTAGAAGCTAAAAGATCCTCAATTAAATCAAGTTTAAACTTTGCATCAATTGAATAATCAGAATTAGGAAACTTTTCTATAACATTTTGAAAACTTTTTTTTGCGTTAATTATTGACTCTGTATCTTTTTTTTCATCAACTATTTGCTCATAATAAACTATTGCCATTAAATAATAAGCATAATCTAAATTTTTATGATAAGGATAAATCTTTACAAATCTTTTTAATTCGGCGGTTGCATCCCCATAATAATCTTGAGCATAATATGAGTAGGCTGCCATTAATGCTGATCTTGGTGCCCATTCAGATTGTGGAAAAAGTTTTTCTGCTTCATTAAATTTTTTAGCGGCAAATAATACGTCTCCACCCTCTAAAGATTCTTTTCCCTCCTTATAAGCTTCAAACATTTGTGCATCTAAACTTTTTTCTTTTATAATTGACTCTTTAACCTCTTCTTTTGCACAAGAAACAGTCAAGGTTAAAATAACTATAATAGAAATAAGTTTATTTATTTTCATTTCTTAATTTATACTTATTTAAGATATAATTTAAAAGTGATCTTTAATATTTATGCTATAGATCTGAGCAAATTTCTATTAATTAATGTATGAGGTAGATTTTTTTCTTTAATTTCTAGAATTGAAAAATTCTCTCTTTCTTGGAAAATTTTTCTTAATAATTGATTTGTTAAATAATGTCCTCCTTGAGAACAAATAACACTTCCTACAATTCTATAACCAGAAGTATACAAATCTCCAATGCAGTCTAAGATTTTATGGTTAACAAATTCTTTGTTGTTTCTTAAACCCTCTGAATTTAAAATTTCATTATCTTTTACAACAATTGCATTATCTAAACTTCCACCCTTTGCGAGACCACTTTTTTTAATTTTTTCAATATCCTCAAATAGACAATATGTTCTTGAATTATAAACATCAGATAAATCATCCTCATAAATTTTAAATTTATTTCTCTGATTACCTATTATTGAATTTTTGTATTTTAACTCAAAATCAATATCCAAACTTAATGTTGATGGTTTAATTAATATAAACCTTTCACCCTCTTTAAATTTTACTTCTTTATTTATTTTAATAATTTTAATTGGTGAATTGCTTACCTCTATTCCTATTGAACTTATTTTTTCAATAAAATTTTTAGCTGAACCATCTAATATTGGCACTTCTTCATTATCAATTTCAATTAGAGCATTATCTATACCTAAACAAAACAATGCACCCATCAAATGTTCAATTGTTGACACTTTAATACCAAATTCATTTTCAATTGTTGTGTTTAAAGACGTATTAGTGACGTTTGCAAAATTTGGATAGACTAGATTATTATCTTTTATATCAATTCTTTTAAAGACAATTCCAAAATTTGGTCTCGCAGGTTTTATATTTATATTTACTTTCGCTCCACTATGAAGAGCTACACCATTAAAGTGAACATTATTTTTGATTGTTTTTTGAGTTAAGTATGACACTACATATTTTTAGTTTGTGTTAACAAAAATTAAAAAACAACTATTGTTACGATAAAAAACAGTTTTAACTAAATAGTTGAAAAAATTTCTCAAATAAACCTAATTTTTTTATGTTTTTTGGCATAAATGTAACCTCATTTTCATTGTAGCCAGTCAAAATCTTATGTGTCTTTTCTGATATCTCAAGATCATCATTTATAAAATTTTTTACATAATTTCCATCTATATATCTTACAATTTTAATTTGATAATTTTCTAAAACTTTATTTAAATCGTAAATAACACTATTTGAAATAAATTTAAATTCAATTTCTAATGCGAAATGATCGCATTTCAAATCTTT
>CACKZH010000023.1 GCA_902604575.1 uncultured Pelagibacteraceae bacterium | reverse complement strand
TTAAATGGGCCCTCTTTTTATATATCAATAAAAGATTTAATATGGTGGCAAAAAATAACTTATCTATTTTAATAAGAATATTTAGTTATTCTATTTTAGCCTTAACATTAGTTTTTCTAATTAATAATGTTTTAACAGTTTGGTTTGATTGGCCAGGAGTTAAAAAACTTTTTGCTCATTATGAATTATTTGGATTTAAAAAATTAAATAAGCCTTTAGGGGGGCTAGCAATAAACTTATCATATATTCAATTACTATTTTATTTTGTATCTCTCATAGGAGTTATATTTTTTGTTTTGAAATCTATAAAACAAACATTACAGACAGACTCTGAGATCTTAACAAAAATTACAGCTTATATTGTGAGATCTTCTTTCTGGGCTGTATTAATTGTTGGAGTAGCAGATTTTTTAATCTCATTTATGGTTGTGGAAAAATTAGTCGAGCCAATTTTTGGAGAACAGCTTAAAATTAATTTAGTAATACCCACTTTTAGAATTACATATATACACTTTCCTTTAATATTAGCTTCTTTTGTAATTGGTTATTTTACAAGATCTGTAGGATTTATTTGGTTAGCAGTTTTAGTAGTTGGAAGTGAATTTTTAATTGTATTATCAAGATTTATTTTTCAATATGAACAAGCATTCCAAGGTGACCTAGTTCGTTTTTGGTATGCAGCCCTTTATTTATTTGCAAGCGCTTATGCGTTAATTCACGAGGGCCATGTTAGAGTTGATGTTCTTTATACTGGTTTTAGCGAACGTAAAAAAGCATGGACTAATGCAATTGGGTCATTAATTCTAGGAATTCCTTTATGTTTGATTGTAATATTTTTAGGCATGGGGGGCAAAGCTAGTATCATCAATGGTCCTGTAATTTCATTTGAAATTACACAGCAAGGTTCAAACGGATTATATTTACTTTATCTAATGGCAGTTTATTTAGCCGTGTTTGCAGTAAGTATGTTAACTCAATTCACAAGCTTCTTTATGAGTAGCAGTCATAAACTTTTAAAAAATTAAATAATGGAACATTTATTTTTAGCATTACTTGTAATTATAATGATTGGAGCATTAGCTTCTGGTTTTCCAGTAGCTTTTGCATTACCTGGATCAGCAATAATTTCAATCGGTCTAGCTGCTTTTTTTGGTTATTTATTTGCAGGAGATAGTAGTGCTTATTTTGCTGTTGATGGCCCTAAAGAATGGTTAACTGCCGGTATTACAAACTTTAGGAGTAATTACTGGGATGTAGAAACTGATACTTTAATTGCAATTCCTTTATTTATTTTCATGGGGATCATGCTGCAAAAATCAAAAATTGCGGAAGATCTTTTAGTTACAATGGGACAGTTGTTTGGACCTATCCCTGGAGGTTTAGGAATATCTGTAATTTTTGTTGGGGCCTTACTTGCAGCTACCACGGGTATTGTTGGCGCAACAGTAATAGCAATGGGATTAATATCACTACCCACAATGCTTAATAATAAATATGATAAAAGCCTTGCAAGCGGAATTGTTTGTTCCTCAGGAACCCTTGGGCAAATTATACCTCCTTCAATTGTATTAATTATCATAGCTGATCAATTAGCTAGTGCAGCAGACGTTGCAAATACTATGCGTCAGACTGATTACAAAATTTTAACTGGTGAATTTAATATGCCCGGAGAATTTAGAGTGGGCTCAACCTCGGCAGGAGATATGTTTTTGGGGGCGCTACTACCTGGATTAGTTTTAGTTGGTTTGTATATGATTTATGTATTTGTGTATGCAAGATTAAATCCCAAGGCAGCTCCTCCTGTTCCATTTAGAGGAAATTTTGATTCAAAATTTTGGATTAGAGTTTTGATGGTAATTATTCCACCTCTTGCATTAATTTTTGCCGTTCTAGGATCTATACTTTTGGGTATTGCAACTGTTAATCAGGCTGGATCTATTGGAGCAATAGGTGCAACTATGATGGCAGGTTATCGTTTACACAAAGGAAAAAAAGATGCTTATTATCCAATTATAATTGCAATTTTATCTATCATTCCAATTTATATTATATCTAAGAATTATAATTTAAATATTAAGGCTGTAGAAACCAGAGATCTTACAGCAATTTTTATTACAGGATTTTTTACAATTACTTTTTTAATAGGAATTATTTGGAGTTTTTGGAGAGCATATAAAGTTGAAAATGTTTTAAGAGAAGTTGTTACAGAAACATGCGTAACTACTTCAATGGTATTTATAATTTTATTGGGTGCAGCAATGTTAACCTCTGGATTTAGAGCATTTGGAGGTGAAGAGCTAGTAAGAGATTTTCTTCAAGATTTACCAGGAGGATTTTGGACTCAGTTCATTGTTGTAATGGCAGTGATTTTTTTATTAGGTTTCTTTCTTGATTTTATTGAAATAGCTGTGGTTGTTGTTCCTATCATTGCACCTATATTATTAGCTGAACCAGGAGCGAATATAAGTGCAATTTGGCTAGGAGTCATGATTGGGGTAAATTTACAAACTTCATTTTTAACCCCTCCATTTGGTTTTGCTCTATTTTATCTGAAGGGTGTAGCTTCAAAACTTGTTACCACTTTAAATATTTGGAAAGGAGTTGTTCCATTTATAATTTTACAATTGATAGGTCTTGGAATCGTTGGTTTTTATCCATCATTAGTAAATTACTTACCAGCGAGAACATATTTAACATCGAATGTCGCTCCACCACCGATGAATCCAAAGCTTCAATATTGCTTACAAGAGTACAAATTTGCGATTTACAATACTGAAGAACAAAGAATTACGAATGCAATAAAAGATATGCAGAAATTAACTCCCACAAATCTTCCAATGGATAAATTAGATATTTTTGAAGAGCATTTTGATAATGCGCTTGGGACTTTTGCTATTGTTAAAAAACTTCAAAAAACAGAGGAAGAATATAAATTATTTACAAAAGATTATAGAGACTTACATTTCAGCGTAAGAAAAATTGAGAAAAAAATTAGAAAATTAGGTAAGAAAATTGAAAAGACAAAAGCTGAAATTAGAAATTTAGATGATGATAACTTATCAGATAAAAATAAATTAGAATTAAAGATCGAGAATTACAAGCTAGAAATTAAAGAACTTCAAAATAAAGTTCCTGAAAGTTGGATAGCTAAAAATGGAGAGTTTGAAATATTACATAAAGCAAAAAACACAAGAACAAAAAGGTATAGAAAAAACGTTGATGAAGCCTATGAAACTCTGGATCAAATAGTAATGTTTATAAATGATAAAGAAAAATTAAAAGAACTTTCGCCAGAAATAAAAGAATTAAAATATAATATCGATAATAAAAATTACGAAAACGCAATATCAATTATTGATAGTCTTTTTGAAAAACTAGGAGAAATTTCTGGAACTGAAGAATTTGCAAATAAATTAGATGACCTAATATCTGTTATAGACAATGATGAGGTAGATGAACAAAAATTAATTGAAGTAAGTTCAGAAACTTTCGGTCTTTTCAATTTAGAAGTTTCATGGAGAGATGATGCTAATAAGAATTTAATGCCTGAATTAATTAAATATAATGATGTTATAAAACATAATATTGGTCTAAGACTTCAAAACAGATTAACTAAAGAACAAGCTAAATTTGTTGCGAGGTGTAACTCGGTTCATAGAGATATATCTTTAAACTTTTAATTAATGGAAAATTATATTTTACCAAAAAAACAGGCTATTGTTGTTTTTTTTGTATTTGCAGTTGGTTATTTTTTATCATGTTTGTTGCGTGCAATTACTGCAACACTTTCCCCCGTATTAACATCAGAATTTAATTTGTTAGCAGCTGATTTAGGATTGTTAGCTGGGGGTTATTTCTTAGGTTTTGCTTGCATGCAAATACCTCTTGGATATTTGTTAGATAAATATGGACCAAAAAAAATTGTCTCTTCTTTTTTATTAATTGCATTAGTTGGAACAGGATCATTTGCTTTAGCTGAAAGCTTTTCAGGATTGTTATTTTCAAGAATTCTAATTGGCGTAGGTGTTAGTGCTTGTTTAATGGCTCCATTAACTGGTTACAGAATATGGTATGCAGAAAACCAACAACAAAGAGCAAACTCATGGATGTTAATGATTGCATCATTAGGTTTTTTGTCATCCACACTGCCTGTACAACTTTTATTGCCTAGTTTCGGATGGCGATGGATATTTGGTGGTATCGCTATCTTAATTTTAATTAGTATTTTTTTAATGTTAGTTTTCATTCCAAAATGGAATTTAATTAAAAACAAAGAGTTAGAAGAGTCCAGTAATGCTGGAACTTTATCAGAAGTTTGGAAAAATAGATTTTTTATAAGTGTAATTCCAATGGGTTTATTTAATTATGGGGGCTTAATGGCTATACAAACTTTATGGGCAGGCCCATGGATGACTAGAGTTGCTGGTTATACACCACTTCAAAGCGCCACAGGATTATTTTGGATCAATGTAACTATGTTAGTGTCTTTTTTCTTGTGGGGTTATTTTTTACCAAAAATTTCAGGTATAGGATTTAGTGCTAAAAAAATACTTAAATTAGGTTTGCCAATTAGTTTTTTTGTAATGTTAGTAATAATATTATTAGGTCCAAAAGCGGGTGCATTCTACATAACTTTATTTATTTTAAGTTCAATTTTTTTATCAGTTACACAGCCAGCTGTGGGCCTTTCATTCTCAGGTTATTCTGCTGGTAAAGCATTAACTTCATTTAATTTATTAATATTTGCAGGAACATTCATAATGCAATGGCTAATGGGCTTAGTGATAGATATTGTTAAAGGCATGGGTCACACGGAAATATTTGCTTTTAAATCAGCTTTTTCAGTTTTCTTAATCTTAAGTATTATTTCTTATATATTTTTTTTAACATTAAATAGAAAAAAATATGAAAATAAAACGTAGGAATTTTTTTTTGGAATTATTTATTGGTATCATTGCTATTTACTCAATTGTTTTAATTTTCTTATTCTTTTTTCAAAGAAACTTAATGTATCATCCTGATGAGAATAATTATTCTGGAGATAATTTAGAAGTTAATATTGAAAAAGTTACTATCGAAACGAAAGATAATATTAATCTATTAGGCTGGTTTCATAATAAAAATTTAAAAAGTTATAAAACAATAGTTTATTTTCATGGAAATGCAGGGACACTTGAAAACAGAATCCATAAATTAAATCATTTTAAAGACATGGATGTTAATTTTTTAATTATTGCATGGAGAGGGTTTAGCGGCAATAAAGGAAAACCAAGTGAGGAGGGTCTTTATACAGATGGTGCTAGTGCAATAAACTGGCTTAAAGAAAAAGGTCTAAAAGAAGAAGATATGATTATTTATGGAGAGTCGTTAGGAACTGGTATTGCTACTGAAATTACTCAGAATAAAAATTTTGCAGGATTAATCTTAGAAACGCCCTTCACATCAATGATAGAGGCTGCAAAAAATTTTTATCCATATATTCCAGTAGGTTTAATTTTAAAAGATAAGTATGAAAATAATGAAAAAATTAAAAATATTAATATTCCAGTATTAGTAATGCATGGTGAGGCTGACCAAATAGTTCCATTTTGGATGGGTAAAAAAATTTTTAATTTAGCAAGTGAACCTAAATATTCATATTTTACAAAATATGACGACCATATGATGGAATATGATGATAAACTTATATTAGCTCTTAAATCGTTTGTTGATAGTTTAAATTAAGCCATAATATAAACAAAAATAATTCAAATTTTTTTTTTAAGATAATTTATGAAAAATTTTTTATTATTTTTTGTTGTCCTTTTTTCTTTAAATAATTTATCAAACGCCAAGGAAAATTTAGCATCTGTAGACAGCCTTTTTCATATTGATCAAATGAATTCGCATGATCAAAATTTTGCATTATATTTTAAAACTCGTGAAAAAGCTGTCTTGGCTCGAGGAGAAAATTCAAATTATATTAATGATTTTCCAAAAGATCTTTATATTTATAACTACAAAACAAATGAGTCCTTGCCATTAATTTCTTATGAATGGTTTCCCAAAACGGCAAAATATTTTTTGCAAGAGTATGATTTTCCAGTTTTTCCAGACGATTTTGCATATTATCTTTTAAAAGATAACAAAACTCTAGTGATGATTAGTGCTGTAAAAAGTTTAAAAGCTAATTTTAAATTTGATATTGTTGAAAAAAAGTTAGAGCTTTATCCTATAAATGGAAAATTTGATTTTATTATTTCTTCGATAGCTAAAAATTGTGGACATTATGAATTTAAAGAACACTACAAATGTAGTTTTTATAAGCCTTTAATTTCCAGTACCTTAATTAATTAATTTGAGTAAATGCTTCTGCGAATTTTTCGGCCTCAAAAATTTGTAAATCATCCTCTTTTTCACCCAATCCAAGTGCAATAATTGGTAGTTTATATTTTTTAGCAACAGCTAAAAGAATACCTCCTTTTGCTGTGCCATCTAATTTTGTCATAATAAGACCAGTTATTGGAATAATTTTATTAAATTCTTCAACTTGATTAATTACATTTTGACCCGATGTTGCATCCAAAACTAAAATAACATCATGTGGAGCATCAGGATCAATTTTTTTAGTAACGTTTGCAATTTTTTTATATTCTTCCATCAAATTTTTTTTATTTTGTAATCTTCCGGCTGTATCAATTAGAACTTGGTTAAAATTATTGTTTAATGCTTCTTCAATAGCCTTGTAAGCGACTGATGCAGGATCAGAGCCTTGAGATGATTTTGTAATTTGAACATCAACTTTGTTTGCCCAATTTTCTAGTTGCTCTATAGCTGCCGCTCTAAAAGTATCTGATGCAGCTAGCATTACTTTGTTTCCGTTAACCTTCAATATTTTACTTATTTTTCCAATAGTAGTTGTTTTTCCAACACCATTGACACCTGAAATTAACGTTGCATTTAATTTTTCTTTTTTTTTGAAGAATTCAATATTTTCTAAAGGTTTCATAATTGAAATAATATAATTTTTTAAAATATTATTTATTTCATCAGTTAAATCTTTATTAGGATCAATTTTTGTTTGAGAAATTATTTCTCTTATTTCTGAAGCAGAAATAATACCAACATCGGATTGAATTAAGTAATCTTCAATTTTGTCTAATGTTTTGTCATCAATCTCTTTTTTTACAACTATATCTCTTAAACCTGTTGTAAAAGCTGAGGCACTTTTTCTAAAACCTGATTTAAATTTTTCAAAAATTCCCATTAAATTTTAAAATTTATCTCCTCAATATCTGAAACTGGTCCTTTCATATGAATACTATTGTTTTCATCAATTGAAATTGTCAATCTACCTGTAGAAAATTCAATATCAACTTTATCATTTACCAGTCCGTTTTGTTTTGCGGCAAAAGCTGTTGCGCAAGCTGCAGTTCCACAAGCTTTGGTAAGTCCAGCTCCTCTTTCCCACACTCTAACTTTTATCAATTCTTTGTTAACAACAGTTGCTAAAGTAACATTACATTTTTCTGTAAATAGAGAGTGGGTTTCAATTTTTGGTCCAATTTTTTCAATTTTAAAATTTTCGTTATTATCAACAAAAAAAACTACATGTGGGTTTCCAACATTTACAGCAGTTCCACCAGAAAATTCTTTATTATTTTTGTCATTAATTTTAATTCCTAAATTATTCGTATTTAATTCTTTAGATAATGGAATTTCATACCATTTTGTTTTTGCAACACCTATTTCTGTAGAAACCATTTTTTCTCCAACTATATTTGATTTTAATTTGCCAGATAAAGTTGTTAGGACAATTTCTTTTTTGTTATTTTCTTTGCCCAATAAATCAGCAATACATCGTGTACCATTTCCACACGCACCAGACATTCCTCCATCTGAATTATAAAATTCCAGTGAAGCATCCGAAATATCATTTTTTTTAATAAATATTAGTTGGTCACAACCAATAAATTTTCTGTCACAAATCTTTACTATTTGTTCTTTCGTCAAATTTGTAATTGTTTGCCTATTATCTATGATGACAAAATCATTACCTAAACCGTCCATTTTAAAAGCTTTGATATCCATATATAGATATTTAACTTATTTATTGACTTTTTGAACCTCTATTATAGTTTGTTGCCGTTTCCGCAAAAACATTAACTTTGCGGTGTCTTTGGAAACAAAGAGATCGACACTAGTCAGCGAGGGTTCGCCCACTAGTGTGTTACTGCTATGCGTAATAAATATGTTTGAAAATTTAACAAATAAATTTGAAGAAATTTTTTCTTCTCTGAAAAAGGCACCTTCACTTGATGAAGCTCAAGTAGATGAAGGTTTAAGAGGTATTAGACAAGCCTTACTTGAAGCTGACGTCTCTTTGGATGTTGCAAAAGATTTTATTGAAAAAGTTAAGCCAAAAGCATTAGGCCAAGAGATAATAAGGTCTACCTCTCCTGGGGATATGGTTGTCAAAATTGTTTATGATGAGCTTGTAGACTTATTAGGTGCAACAAATAATGAGATAAATTTAAACGCAGTACCGCCTGTGCCAATGATGTTAGTTGGATTACAAGGTTCTGGAAAAACAACAACAACAGCAAAATTAGCAAAATTTTTAGAAAATAATAAAAAGAAAAAAGTAATGATGGTCAGTTTAGATATTTACAGACCAGCTGCACAAGAACAACTTAGATCTTTAGGAGAACAAAATAATATTTTAACTTTACCTATTATAGAAGGTCAGCAACCTGCTGATATTTGTAGAAGAGCAATAAGTGCTGCTAATTTAAATGGAGCTGAAATAATTTTATTTGATACTGCTGGTAGAACTCAAATCGATTTACAAATGATGAGTGAGATTAAGCAAATTGAAGCTGTCATTAATCCAACAGAAACTTTCTTAGTTGCAGACTCTTTAACAGGTCAAGTTGCAGCCTCAGTGGCTAAAGAATTTAAAAATACAGTTAATTTATCTGGAATTATTTTAACTAGGGCTGATGGTGATGCAAGAGGTGGTGCCGCAGTGAGTATGAAATATGTTTCAAACGTTCCAATTAAATTTTTAGGGATAGGAGAAAAAATAGATAATCTTGAAGTATTCCATCCAGATAGAATTGCAAACAGAATACTTGGTATGGGGGATATTGTATCCCTTGTAGAAAAGGCGGCTCAAGATTTAGGAGAAGAAAATCTTAAAAAAGCAGAGGAAAATTTAAAAAAAGGTCAATTCTCTATGGAAGATTATTTGTCTCAATTAAGACAGATGAAAAAAATGGGTGGCATTGAGGGAATTATGTCTTTTATGCCAGGAGTTTCTAAAATTAAATCTCAAATGGACTCAGCGGGAATTGATGAAAGTATAATTACTAAAAATGAAGCTATTATTTTATCAATGACAAAAAAAGAAAGAGAGAACCCAAAAATAATAGATGGTTCTAGAAAAAAAAGAATTGCTAATGGCTCTGGCTCAGATCCAGCCACTATCAATAAATTGCTTAAGCAATTTAAAATGATGTCTGAAATGATGAAAAAGATGTCTAAAGGAAATCTGAAAGGTATGTCTGACAAGGGTATACCGCCAGAGCTATTTAACCAATTAAAGTAAAAAAAGGAGAAGAAATGTTAAAATTAAGATTATCAAGAGGTGGAACAAAAAAACGCCCTGTTTATAAGGTTGTTGTTGCCGACAGTCGTTTTGCAAGGGACGGAAGATTTATAGAGAAGGTTGGTTTTTTTAACCCTCTACTACCAAAAGAGAAAAAAGAAAGAGTGGGCCTAGAAGCTGAGAGAATTAAATATTGGCTTGGTCAAGGAGCTCAACCAACAACTAGAGTAGCAAGAATTTTAGGTGAGAACGAACTAATGCCTATGCCTGCAAATGGAAATAATCCAAATAAAGCAGTGCCAAA
>CACKZH010000022.1 GCA_902604575.1 uncultured Pelagibacteraceae bacterium | reverse complement strand
TGGAACTTTTGCATCTAATGCAGGCTCTGGTGCTGGTATACAAGTTCCATCCGCTCTTCCAACAATCACATGTTTTAACGGATCCCACTCATTCCAACTATTAACAATAGTTTTATTCTCGATCATAAAAATTAGTTTTTTATAATATTATGCTCAGGGCCGAAAGGAAATTTTGTAATATTTTCTGCTCCATCTTTACCAATCACCAAAATATCGTGTTCTCTATATCCGCCTGCACCAGGATTACCTTCTGGGATCATTATCATCGGCTCCATTGAAACAACCATGTTTTCTTCCAACTCCGTATCAATATCTTCTCTTAATTCTAATCCAGCCTCTCTTCCATAAAAATGAGAGAGCATACCAAATGAATGTCCGTAACCGAAAGTTCGATACTGAAGATAACCAAGTTCAGCAAATAATTCATTTAGTTCATTACAGATATTAGAACATTTAACACCTGGCTTGATTAATTCTAATCCACGCTTGTGCACTTTAACATTTGCTTCCCAAGCTTTTAGTGAAGCATCATCAGCATGATCTAAAAATAAAGTTCGCTCTAGTGCAGTGTAGTATCCTGAGATCATTGGAAAAGTATTTAAAGATAAAATATCCCCTTTAACTAATTTTCTATTAGTCTTTGGATTGTGAGCTCCATCTGTATTGATACCCGATTGAAACCATACCCAAGTATCCATATACTCTGCACCAGGATAGCTTTTAACAATCTCTCTTTCCATTCTATCTCTTGCTGCAATTGCTACTTCGATCTCCGTATTATTTTCTCTAATATTTTTAACTATTTCTTCACCACCAATGTCTGCAATTCGTGCACCATTTCTAATGATCTCAATTTCTTCGTTTGATTTAATCATTCTAAGTTTCATTAGATCTCTTGAAACATCACTAAACACAGAGAAAGTAAAAATAGACCCTATTTTATCTCGCATATCTAACGTGACATGATCATTTTCTATTCCAATATTTTTTGGAGGTTCATCTCTTCCAATAATTGAAACAATGGCTCTTAAAAAATTATCTCTCTTCCAATCAGTATAAATGACGTTATCACAATGAGATCTACGCCATGGCTGACTTGCATCAATGTTAGCTGAAATTGTTGAAATTTTATTTTGAGTGATCACACATCCGTAAGGTCTACCAAAAGAACAATAAATAAAACCTGTGTAATATGCAACGTTATGCATAGATGTTAAGATAACCATATCAATACCATTTTGGTCCATCACTGATCTAAGTTTACTTGCTCGATCATTATATTCTTTATCTGTGAAAGGTAATTTTACTTTTTCACCATTTTTAAGTTCAAAAAAATCTGGTCGTTCCATATTAATTTAATGCTATATATCTTTTGTTCCATCTCATTATTAAGCTGTAATAAAATATAGATACAAAAAGAAAAAAACCACCGATTATAGTATTTGTGGATGGTACTTCATTAATTCCAAATAATGGCAGCCAAACCCAAAAAATTCCACCTACAACTTCAGTTAAAGATAATAAAGTCAGTTCAGCTGCTGGTATCGCTTTAGATCCAATTGAATATAAAATTAAACCAAAACAAACGAGCGTCCCATGCAAAGAAAATAAAGCTCCGTTATAGCTAGATGAAAAGAAAACTAAGTCTTTTGATAAAATCATAATTGTTGCAAACACAAAACAAAAGAAACCTGCAAAAGCTACCGTTGTGAATTTTGGTGTTTCTTTTCTCCATCTAAGCGTTACAGAAAAAACTGAGAAACCAATTGAGGAAGTTAAACCAAATACAAAACCAATTAATGATTTTTCACCTGTGTTTCCAAGTGCCATAATAATGATACCAACTGTTGCAATTATTATTGATATCCAAACATTGAGAGAAATTTTTTCTCTTAAAAATAAAAATGCCAATAATGCTGTAAAAAAAGGCATTGCTGCTAAACAAAGCAAAGTAACTGCGGCACTAGTATTTGTAATTGAATAAATAAATGTAATCATAGCGATCCCCAACCCAGATCCACCGATTACTCCAGATAAACCTATTTTATAATAGTTTTTGTAAAAATTTTTTCCTTCCTCGAAAAATAAATAAAGATTTAATAAGATGAAAATAGTTAAACCTCTGCCAAAAATGTACTGCCAAGGTGCCAATTGCGGATTATCCATGTATCGAACCACTAATGGTCCAAACGACCATAATAGACCGGCAAAAAGTACAACAGGAATGGCTATCCTTGGATTTCTTAACTCTAACATATTCAGAAATCTAATTGTAAATAGAATTTTCTACAACAAAAATACGTTTCTAAACTAAATTTTGATTTGAAAGGTTGGGGAAAAAACAATCAACAATATCTCCTTTTTTAAATTTTGATTTACCTGCTGGTAGCAAAACCCAAATATTTGATTTTACAAATGATTTAATTCTAAAAGACTCTTGACCTTTTAAAATTTCAACATTTATTTTTCCATTTTTAGTTGTGCTTAATTGGCTCTTTATAAATCTTGTGAAATTCTTTTTTTTATCAAATCCATTTGTCAAAATAGCTTTAATTGATTTTTCTTCTGATAATCCTAAAGCATTTAAAATATATGGAATTACAAAAAATCTAAAACATGCAGCTGAAGAGATTGGATTTCCAGGAAGTCCAAATATTGCCTTTTCTTTTCCTTTTATTTTTGCAAACATTATTGGTTTTCCAGGCCTTATTGCGGCACCTTTAAAGTAGCTTGATAACTTAAATTTTTTAACAACATCAGGTATAAAATCAAACTTACCTGCAGAAACCGCGCCTGACGTAATAATAATATCATCTTTAGATTTAATTAATTTATTTATTTTTTGTTTAAAAATATTTTGATGATTATCTCTTAAAATACTTCCACTTTTAAAATTAAATAAAAAATTTTGATTTAAGTTTTTAATATAGTGTGTGTTAGAATTTCTTACCATCCAAATTGGGATATTGTCTTTATTTGATATTTCGTTTCCAGTTGAAAAAAATAATATGTTAATCCTTTTTTTTACTTTAATTTGTTTAATACCTAAACTTTTAAAAGCTAAAATATGGTTTGGTTGAACAATTGTATTTTTTTTTATTACAATCTCACCTTTTTTAAAGTCTGAACCAGCAAATCTTACATGGTTATATTTATTTATTTTTTGGTCAATTAGAATATATTTTTTATTTTTTTTATTCGGGTAAAAATTAATTTGCTCAATTGGAATAATTGTATCAAACCCTTTTGGAATTATCCCTCCTGTCATTATCTCTATTGCATCAAATTTTTTAATTTTTTTCTTTAATGTTTTTGAACCAGCAGCAATTGAGCCAATTATCTTGAATTGTTTTTGGGAGTTTTTTTTAATTTGATTTGTATCTTTTGAATTAATCGCATATCCATCAAAAGCAGCATTATCTCCTGTTGGATAATTTATATTAGAATAAACATTGCTAGAAATAACTCTATTTAAAGAATTAACACTATTAATTATCTCATCTTTAATCTTAATTTTTGCTTTTTTTAATATTTTCAGAGATTGATCGTAACTAATCATTTCAATATTTCTTTAGCTTTTTCTAAATCTTCTTTTGTATTTATATTAAAGAATGGATCATTATTTGGAAACTCCATATTAATTATTTTAACTCCAACATTATTTGCCCATAACTCTACTTTTCTTTCTCCATCATTTAAGTCCTTTTCTAACCTGTCTAGTAATTTTATTGACCATAAGCCAAAAATATTATGTCTTGTATTATTTGATTTAATAAAAAATAAATCACTGTCCTTAAAATTAATATTTTTAATGAAATCTTTTAGTATTTGTTTCTTAAAAAAAGGAGTGTCCACAGGAAAAGTTGCTATCCACTTGTAATCTTTTTTATTTGCTTTGATCCATTTCATAGCAGATAAAACTCCACATAAAGGACCAAGTCCTTTTTTATAGTCTTCAATTTTAGTTATTTTTTCTGAATTTTGAAAATTTATTGAATTATTTGAGACAATCAAAACCTCTTTAAATTGATCAATTATTTCCGACAATACATAATCTATTAATAGCTTGTTTGCTAAGGTCACTTGTGATTTATCTTCACCAAATCTTTGTGACTTTCCGCCTGCTAGCACTGTGCCTAAAATATTGTTATGTTGCATTAGTTAAAATATAAAACATTCAAACTTGAATTAAAGAAATTAAATGGACCTTAGAATTTTAGAAATTGCCTCTCACACAGAAAACAACAAAGTCCTCGAAAATTATACTCATAAATCTAAACACAAAAATCCATTATGTGGAGATGAAATGGAAATAAGCTTAATTGTTAAAGATGAAGTTGTAAAAGACATGGCTTATCAGTGCAAATCATGTGTTTATTGTCAAGCTTCAGTTAGTTTACTATCAAGAAAAATAAAAGAAAAAAAGATAGAAGAAATTAAAGGATTTATTGAAATTGGAGAGCAATTGTTTGATGATGTTAAAATAACTTTAGAGAAACATTGGAAGGATTTTATGGAAATTTTTGATAAAAAAAACCTCTCTAGGAAAGAATGTTTGTTATTACCTTTAAGAACAATTGCAAAAGCTTTAAAAATTTAAATGATTAATATTTCAAAACCCATTTTGCAGAAAGCATTAATTGCTGGATTTTTTTCAGCATTCACAATTGGAGTGTTAACAGTACTTACTTACAAAAGTACTCTTGGCTATTTTATAGCAGGGTCTTTTGGATCTTCCATGGTTTTGTTATTTGGTTTTCCTGAAAGCCCATTTGCTCAACCAAAAAATGTTTTTTTTGGACATCTGGTAACAGCTTTAGTTGGTGTGATTTTTGTTCATTTTATTCCACTACCTATTTATATTAATATTGCAGCTGCAGTTGGTATCGGGGTATTTTTAATGATACTATTGAATGTTGTCCATCCACCAGCTGGAGGAAATCCTATAATGGTAATTATAGGTAGTGCCTCTTACGATTATCTAATTAATCCAATAATTTTTGGGTGTATTATTATTCTATTATTGGCAATAATTGTTAACAAATATCTTTTGAAAAAAAATTATCCTTTAAAATAATTTAATGAATTCAAAATATAAAGTTACAAAATTTTCTTCAAAAAATTTTAGTGATACCGAAGATTTAATATCCATTGAAGAGCCTCTTGAAATTTCTCTAAAATATAAATCAGAAGATAAATGGATTAATCAAAATTTATCTATCACAATGAGAACACCAGGTCATGATGAAGACTTGGTAACAGGTTTTTTGTTTAATGAACAAATTATTACATCTTTTGAAGATATTGCTTCTGTTGAAAGTTATGGTGAAAAAGTTGGCCAATACAACATCCAAAATAAAATCTTAGCAACTTTAATAAATTCAGAAAATGTTAATATAGCGAAAATAAAAAGAGATTTTTTAACTAATTCTTCCTGTGGTGTATGCGGAAAATCTTCATTAGATGCACTTGAGATTGTAAAAAAAAATAAAACTCACGCTTCTGAACCAAAAATTTCAAAAGATATTATAGTTCAATCTCCTGATACTTTACGTGAAGCTCAATCAGAGTTCAGCAAAACAGGTGGTATTCATGCAAGTGGTCTCTTTAATTCTAGTGGGGAACTGATAGATTTAAGAGAAGATGTAGGAAGACACAATGCTTTAGATAAGCTTATTGGTTGCACTTTAAAAAATGGTAAACTTGATCCAAAATCTCAATTTATCACATGCTCCGGAAGACTTAATTTTGAGCTGGTTCAAAAGGTTTTAATGACAGATATTGGTATAATGATTGGTGTTGGTGCGCCAACAAGTCTTGCTATAGATTTAGCGAATAAATTTGACATTACCCTTATTGGTTTCGTAAAGAGGGATAGTTTTAATATTTACACAAATAACAAAAAAGTTATTGTGAAATAAATAATAAAGAAAAGGGTATTTGTGTCAAAAAATATAAGTAATTTATCTGGTAGAATTGGCTTAAAAGACAATTTATTTAAGCAAATTTCAGAAAATAATTTAAGCGAAAAACCGCAGGATATTAAGGAAATTGCTAAAAAACATAACCTTGGGGTTTCAACACTTCATGGAGCTGAATCATTTTATGAATTTTTAAGACCATCTCATAGAGAAAAGAAAGCTTTTGTTTGCAATGGTAGTGCATGTATGTGTGCTGGCACACAAGAGAAGTTAAAAGATACTTTAAAAGAAAAACTTGGTGACGATAAAGTTGGAGAAATGTTTTGCTTAGGACATTGTTATGAAAACCATGCATTCCATTATAATGGAGAAAATTATGCTGGGAAGGATATAGAAAAAATTGACCAAATAATTAAAGGTAGAGAAATTAAACAAGAGAAATTTTTCTCAAAAAGTTTTGCTACAACAAGTTTCTTAATGGATGATAAACTTTCATCAACTGACCAATTTAAAGATCAATTAAATAAATTTTTAAAAACTGATAAAAAAGAAATTATAAAATCACTTTTAGATTCTAATTTAACTGGTAGAGGTGGTGCAGGATTCCCAACAGGAATGAAATGGGATTTTTGTAGTAAAGCAAAAGGAGAAAAAAAGTATGTTATCTGTAATGCAGATGAAGGTGACTCTGGTGCTTTTTCAGATAGATATTTATTAGAAGATCAGCCTCTAAAAGTTATTTTTGGAATGGTAATGTGTGGATTAGTAATTGGAAGCGATGAGGGAGTTTTGTATATTCGTGGAGAATATCCAAAATCTATTGAAGCCATAAATGGAAGTATCAATGAACTTAAAAAGTTAGGTCTTATGGGTGAAAATATTTTGGGAACTGATTTTTCATTCGATCTTGGAATTTGCATCGGACAAGGTGCATATATTTGTGGAGAAGAAACAGCTTTGATTGCATCTATTGAAGGAAGAAGAGCAGAAGTTGATGTCAGACCTCCTTTTCCTGTTACAGAAGGATTATATAAAAAACCAACTGTTGTTAACAATGTTGAAACTTTAGCAGCTGCTACCGGAATTTTAATAAATGGTTCTGAAAAATTTTCATCTATAGGAAATAAAAAATCTGCAGGTACTAAATTGGTTTGTTTGGATAGTTTCTTTAACAACCCAGGTGTTTATGAAATTGATATGGGAACTCCAATGAAAAAAATATTTAATGAAATTGGTGGAGGATACAAAGAACCGTTAAAAGCTTTTCAAATTGGTGGACCACTTGGTGGTGTCGTTCCATTAAGTGAAATAGAAAATCTTAATTTAGATTTTCAGGAGTTTACTGCAAAAGGTTTCATGTTAGGTCATGCTAGTGTGGTGAGTATTCCTAAAGATTTTTCTATGGCTGAATACATTCATCATCTATTTGAATTTTCTGCTGAAGAATCGTGTGGAAAATGTTTCCCTGGAAGACTTGGATCTTACAGAGGTAAAGAGATGTTTGACCAAGCTAAAAAGAAAACTGCCAAAATACCTTTGAAATTGCTTGAAGAATTGCTTGTTACAATGAAAAAAGGTTGTTTATGCGCTTTATGCGGAGCTATTCCCACTCCTATTCAAAACATCCTAAAATACTTTGGGGATGAAATGAAAAATGATATGGTTAAAGATAATTAATGAGTTCAGAAAAAAGAAAAATTGCCTATATTGATGGAAAACCGTATGAAATCGGTCCAAATCATTCATCTATTTTAAAATTTGTAAAAAGCTATGTAGGTGAAAAAAAAGTTCCTACTTTATGTGATGATCCAAATTTAGCACCTTATGGAGCTTGTAGAGTGTGTTCAGTCGAAGTTGCTTTAGAAAAAGATGGTCCTACAAGAGTAGTTGCTTCTTGCCATACTCCAGTTGCTGAAAATCAACACATATTTACGTCAAATGAATCTTTGAAAGATCTTAGAAAAAATATTGTTGAATTAGTATTAACAGACCATCCAATGGAATGTGATACTTGTGAGGTAAATAACAACTGTGAATTACAAACAGTAGCAAACGATTTAGGGGTATCTGATCACAGATATAATAGTCCAAAACAACATAAAGGAATCCCAAGAGATACATCTCATGATTACATGAGAATGAATTTAGATAATTGTATTAATTGTGGAAGATGCGTCAGAGCGTGCGATGAAATTCAAGGTTCCTTTGTTTTAACAATGAGTGGAAGAGGATTTGAGTCTAGAATAACAACTGATAACGATATGATGTTTGGTGACTCTTCATGTGTTTCATGTGGTGCTTGCGCTCATACTTGTCCAACAGATGCTATTTCAGATGTTTTTCAATCAAAGTCTGCTGCAGTAGATAAAAAAGTTAGAACAACATGTTCATACTGTGGTGTTGGTTGTAATTTAGAAGCTTCAATTAAAGATGATAAAGTTGTCGCTATCGACACACCTAAACAAACCGAAGTTAATGCTGGACATACATGTATTAAAGGAAGATATGCATTTAGTTTTTATGATCATCCAGACAGATTAAAAACACCATTAATAAAAAGAAAAGGAAAATTTAAAGAAGCTTCTTGGGATGAAGCTTATGAATTTATCAAAAAGGAAATGAACAGAATTACAAAAGAAAATGGTCCAGATGCTTTTGCTGGAATTTCTTCTGCTAGATGCACAAATGAAGAGAATTATGTTTTCCAAAAAATGATTAGAGCTGCTGTGGGAACTAACAGTGTAGATTGTTGTGCAAGAATTTGTCATTCACCAACAGCTTGGGGAATGCAACAAACTTTTGGAACTGGAGCAGCAACTAACTCTACAGAAGATATATATCATGCAGATTTATTTTTAGTAATTGGAGCTAATCCAACTAACGCTCATCCTGTAACAGGTGCAAAAATAAAACAACAAGTCATGAAAGGCAAAAAATTAATTGTACTTGATCCAGTTACAACTGAACTAGCTAAACTTGCTGATTATCATATTAAACTAAGACCAGGAACTAACGTTGCGGTTCTAAATATGATGTTGCACTTTATTGTTAAATCAAAACTTTATAATGCAGATTTTATTAGAGATAGAACTGAAGGTTTTGATAATTTCTTAAAAGAAATTGAAAGACAAGATGTAGATCATTTAGCAAAAGTAGCTGGTGTAGATAAGCAATTAGTTAAAGAAGCAGCAATTGCATATGCAACTGCCAAAAATTCAATGGAGTTCCATGGTTTAGGGGTTACTGAACATGAACAAGGATCTAAAACTGTAATGTTAATTGCAGATTTAGCAATGATTACTGGAAACATTGGACGAAAAGGTGTCGGAGTTAATCCTTTAAGAGGTCAAAATAATGTTCAAGGTGCAGCAGATATGGGATGTCAACCACATCAGGGTGCTGGATATTTTGCTGTAGCTGATGAAAAACATCAAGAATTCTATACTGAAAAATATGGAGTAACACATCCAACAAAACCAGGATTAAAAATTCCTCAAATGTTCGAAGCTGCAATAGATAAAGAGCTTAAAGGTTTATGGATTATAGGTGAAGATATTGTTCAAACTGACCCTAATAGCGCTCATGTTATAGAAGCCATGAACTCTTTAGAACTTTTAGTTGTTCAAGAAATATTTATGAGTGAAACAGCAAAATTAGCGACTGTTGTTCTACCAGGCACAACTTTCCTAGAAAAGGACGGAACTTTTACAAATACTGAGAGAAGAATTCAAAGAGTGAACAGAGCTGTGCCTCCTCTACCAGGCACTAAACCTGATGGACTAATTGTAACTGAGATGATGCAAAAATTAGGGTTTGATCAGCCAACTTATGATGCAGATCAAGTTCTAGCAGAAATTGCTGATATCGTTCCTTTCTTTAAGGGAGTTACTAGAGAGAGACTTGGAAAATTTGGGTTACAATGGCCAGTTCAAGAAGATGGAACTGATACTAAAATTTTACATACTGAAACTTTTAAATTAGGTAAAGGTAGACTTAAAAACTTTGATTGGAAAGAATCATCAGAAATTGAAGCTAATAAAAAAGATTACCCTTTAATTTTAACAACAAGCAGAGTTCTTCAGCATTACAATGCTGCTACTATGACCAGAAGAACAAAAAATAT
>CACKZH010000021.1 GCA_902604575.1 uncultured Pelagibacteraceae bacterium | reverse complement strand
TATTACTAATATCTACTATTGAATGAAGATTTGCTTTCTTTGATTTCTGAATGGCTTTAATGTGTTGTAAGCCCATTAATCCTGTTCCAACTATAGAGATATTAATTTTTTTACTCATAAATTAACTAATTTTAATTTTTGTAAAGCATGTATACCTTTTATTAGGTTTAATTAAAGTACTTGGAAAATTTTTTTTATTAGGTGCGTCAGGAAAATATTGTGTTTCTAAACAAATGCCTTGATATGGAAATAATTTTTTTTTGTAATTCAAATTTTGTGCTGAATAAAGTTGAACACCAGGCAAATTTGAAAAAAAATCAACTTGAATATTAGTGTTATTATTTTTTAAAGTTCCGACTAAATTTCTAATATTTTTCTTTAGAACAAAAGTCGTATCAAAACCTTTAAATTTAATGTTAAGCTTTTTCTTTTTAAAATAATTTATTTTTTTTCCTAAGTTTTCAAAATTTGAAAAATCATAAATAGATTTTCTTACTTTTTTAAATTTACCAGTTGGAATTAAATTTTTATTTATTTGAAGATATTTAGCTGAATTCAATTTCAACTCATGATTATAGATCATATTTTTTTTATTTTTTTCTAAATTCCAATAACTATGATTGGTTAAATTTACATGAGTACTTTTATTAGATTTATATTCATATTTTATAATTAGAAAGTTGTTTCTTAAATGATAAGTGCAATTGACAACTAGATTTCCCGGAAAGCCTTGATCATTATCACTTGAGTGGAGCTGATATACTATTTTATCTTTAGTTTGATTTAATTTTTTCCATGGAAGGTTTGAGAAACCCACTTTACCACCATGAAGTATATTTTTTCCCTCATTTGCATTTAAATTAAATTTTTTATTCCTAATCTTAAATTTTGCATTGGAAATTCTACCCGCATATCTTCCACAAGTAGATCCAACACTTGGATGTTTATACCGATAGCTTTCTTTTGATCTTAAATTTAAAATTAAATTTATTTTGTTTTTCTTTTGATAAACTTCAAAAAGACTTGCCCCGTAATTAAGAGTTTGGACTCTTAGAAATTTATTTTGAATTATAGAGCTTTCAACTTTCACCTAGATCAAGTTATACCACCGTCAACAATAAAGCTTTGTTTTGTGCATCCAGATGATTGATCTGATGCTAAAAACATTACCATTTGAGCAACATCGTTAGGTTTTAATTGTCTTTTTAAAGCCTGACTGTCTAAAATAAGCTTTTTGTACTTTGGGGTTAACCAATGTTTTATTTGTCTCTCTGTAGCTATAGATCCAGGGACTACTGAGTTAGTTCTAATATTATATTTTCCATACTCTTGAGCGAAAGATCTGGTTAAACCCACAACTGCAGATTTTGCTGTTTCATAAACAACTTTATCGCCTTCACCTAGCATCCATGAAACTGAACTTAAATTTACAATTGATCCAGCTTTCATTTTTTTCATCGATTTAACTACAGCTTTAGCTGCAAAAAAATAATGTTTTAAATTGATTGCCATTCTATTTTCCCAATATTTTTCATCAACCTGGTCTGTTGTGTGTCTATCATCATTAGCAGCGTTATTAATTAAAGTATGTATTGGACCTTTTTTTGCAATAATATTTTTAATTGTTTTTTCTAATTTATTGATATCTATCAAATTGCATTCAATAAATGTTGGTATTCTAAATTTATTTTTTTTAATTTTGTTTAAAAGTTTTTTTGTTTCTTTTAAATCAATATCTACAAAATAAACTTCACTTCCTTGTTCGCAAAAATGTTCAACAATTGAAGCACCTATACCTGAACCACCACCAGTTATGAATACTCTTTTATTTTTTAAATCAGAATATTTAACTTTCATTTTTATATCCTCTCCTCAGTTTGAGCATCAAATAATGATGTTTGGGTTAAATCAAAATATAATTTTGTTTCTTTTGCTAATTCTATTTTAATTGTTGAGGGAAATTTAGCTAAAACTTCTTGATTAGCATAATCAAAAGTCATTATTTGTTCATGACCAATATATTCACTTAGATCTGCTCTTAAAGTAACTTCAAAATCAGTTTCATTAGATTTTTTAAAATAAATATGTTCTGGTCTTATACCAAAGAAAACTTCCTTATTGTTTAAATTAGATTTATCTTTAAAGTCATATCCTTTTACTGGAATTTCAAAATTAGATCCATTTGCTGTAAAAGATATTTCACCTGAGTTTTCTTTTAAACTTCCTTTAATTAAATTCATAGAAGGTGATCCAATAAAGTCAGCCACAAAAGTGTTACTTGGTTTATTATAAATAATTTCGGGTGTATCATTTTGTTGAATGACACCATGATTCATGATTGCAATTCTGGTTCCTAAACTCATTGCTTCAGTTTGATCGTGAGTTACATATACAACTGTTGTTTTTAATTGTTGGTGAAGTTTTTTAATTTCTCTTCTCATCTCAACTCTTAATTTTGCATCTAAGTTAGATAAAGGTTCATCAAACAAAAATATTCTGGGTTCTCTTACTAATGCTCTTCCAATAGCGACCCTCTGTCTTTGTCCTCCAGACAATTGAGATGGTTTTCTTTCTAACAATTGATCAACTTGTAAAAATTTAGATACCTTCTCTAACTGTTGTTCGATTTTTTCTTTCGATGTTTTTGCCTGTTTAAGACCAAAAATCATATTCTCTCTTACATTCATTGATGGGTATAAAGCGTACGATTGGAAAACCATGGCAATATTTCTATCTTTTGGCTCTACTTTACTAACATTATAATCATCAATAAAAACGTTACCTTCGTTGATTGTCTCTAACCCTGCAATAATGTTTAATAATGTAGATTTCCCACATCCAGATGGACCTAATAAAACTAAAAAATTTCCTTCATCTATCTCTAAATTAATTTTTTTTAACACTTCTGTAGACCCAAAATTTTTTGATAGATCTTCAATTTTTAATGTTTTCATTGTTATCCTTTCACTGCTCCTGAAGTTAATCCTCTAATAAAATATTTACCTGCTAAAACATACACAATAAGTGTTGGCACCCCTGCTATTATTGCTGAAGCCATATCAACATTGTATTCTTTAACACTTGTGCTAGATAAAACCATGTTATTTAAAGCAACTTGAATTGGTGCTGCCTCACCAAATGAAAAAGTTGATCCAAATAAAAAGTCATTCCAAATTTGAGTAAACTGCCAAATAACTGTTACAACAATTATCGGTGCTGATATTGGAAGTAAAATTTTGAAAAATATTTTAAAGAAACCTGCTCCATCAATTCTTGCAGCTTTCACTAACTCTGTTGGAACTGACACATAGTAATTTCTAAAAAATAAAGTTGTAAATGGAATACCATAAACGGTATGAACCAAAACTAATCCAACAATAGAATTTGATATTCCTAATGCACCTAAAGTTCTAGCCATTGGAAGTAGTATTGCTTGAAAAGGTATAAAACACCCAAATAATAAAAATAAGAAAACCCAGCTATCACCTTTAAATCTCCATTTAGTTAAAACATATCCTGTCATTGCTCCAATAAAGGTAGAAAAAAATACAGCAGGTACAACCATCTTAATTGAATTCCAAAAATAAGGTTTTAAAAAAGTATCTCCTGCTCCATATCCTCTTCCTCCCCAAGCAACTGCCCATGAATCAAAATTTAATCCACTCGGCCAAGATAAAAGTGTTCCTTGACGTATTTCTTCCATCGTTTTTAATGAAGTCACAACCATTACATATAATGGAAAAATAAAATAAGAAGCAAATAGAATTAATACAAAATACAAAAACCATCTTAAAAACATGTTTGTGTATTTCGATTTTTGCTCAAGCTGTTGGTAAGAAGATGATTTTAAATTATCTTGCATTTTCTCTCCTTAATTCTGAATACAAATATGGAATAATGACTGCAGCTACAGCCATAAACATCATCATCGCACTTGCTGCAGATAATCCAACCTGACTTTTGTGAAATGCTGCTTGTGTCATAAATAAAGCTGGCATCGTGGTAGAGATACCCGGGCCACCTTGGGTTAAAGCAACAATCAAATCATAACTTTTAATTGAGATATGTACTAAAATTACAAAACTTGTAAAAAATACTGGTCTCATCATTGGTAACAATATTCTCCAGTAAACTGTAAACAAACCAGCACCATCAATTTTTGCAGCTTTGACGATTTCATCCTCAACAGATCTTAATCCCGCTAGAAATAAAGCCATGACAAATCCTGCAGATTGCCAAACACCTGCAATCACTATGGTGTAAATTGCCATTTCCCTATTAACCAACCAATCAAAAGTAAAGTTTTCAAATCCCCATTCTATAAACATTTTTTGGATTCCAAGAGTTGGGTTTAAAATCCATTTCCAAGCAGTACCTGTAACAATAAATGATAAAGCCATTGGGTATAAATAGATTGTTCTTAAAACCCCTTCTGCTCTTATTTTTTGATCTAGAAAGATTGCTAAAATTATCCCAATCACAATACAAAAAATTAGAAATAAAGCCGTGAAAACAAGCAAATTATCTACTGATATAAGCCATTTTCGAGATGCCCATAACTTTTCATACTGCCCAAACCCCCACAATTCATATTTAGGTAAAATTTTAGAATTAGTAAAAGATATATATAAAGTCCAAAGTACAAAGCCATATACAAACCAACCTATTAACCCAACAGCAGGAGCCATTACAATTTTAGGTAAATTTTTTTCTAACCACTTGAACATTATAAATATTTTTTATTTAAGATTTAAAAAAAAGGCCACTTAGTCAAAAGTGGCCTTTTAATTTTTATATACTACATATTAGCTAAAACTGAGTCAGCTAAAGCGTTAGCAGCATCTACAGATGACATATCAGAGTTAAAGTGCTCTGTGATGATATCTTGTAGTGCAGCTTTCATAGTATTACCTTGAGCCATACCATGAGCAAAACTTGGAACTAATCCACCTTTTGCACCAGCAGTTTTAATATCTGCGTTAGATGTTTTTGCACATTTATCAAATTCATCCATTGACACGTCTAAACGAGCCGGGATAGAACCTTTGTATAGGTTGAAAACTTTTTGGAAGTTTTTACCCATCATAAGCTTAGCTAATAACTTTTGGCCAGCTTGTTTATCTGGATCACTAGATTTGTAAAAGATAAAACTATCTACGTTATATAAGTATCCATTGTTTGATGGAGTTGCTGCACAGTAGTAATCTACACCTGGAACTTTTCCAGCAGCTGTAAATTCACCTTTTGCCCAGTCACCCATAATTTGGAAACCAGCTTTACCTTCGATAACCATACCAGTAGCAACGTTCCAGTCTCTTCCTGGACTACCTTCGTCAGTAAAACCTTGTAGTTTTCTCATTTGATCAAAAACTTTAACTGTTGTTTCACTTCTTAAACAACTTTCTTTAAGATCTACGTAACAGTTTTTGTAATAGTTGTTTCCACCAAGACCCATAGCAACTGCTTCAAATACTGTAGCATCTTGCCAAGCTTGTCCACCATGCGCAAACGGAATGATACCAGCGGCTTGTAATTTTTCAGCAGCAGCATTTAATTCATCCCAAGTAGTTGGAACTGAAATACCGTTTGCATCAAATACAGCTTTGTTTGCCCACATCCAGTCAATTCTGTGAATGTTTACTGGAGCAGCACAATAAGGTCCACTGTTATTTTCACACTTGTGAATAGCTGCAATCATTGGATCTAATAAATTGTCCCAACCTTCTGATTTAGCAATTTCATCTATGTTATATGGAGCTACAACACCTTCTTGGTCATACTCTTGAATTGTAGGTCCTTTAATTTGAGATGCAGATGGAGGGTCTCCAGCAACGATTCTTGCTTTTAGTGCAACGTTAGCAGCGTCTCCACCACCACCTGTTACAGGCATGTCCATCCATTCACCACCGTTTGCAGCGAAATCATCTTTTAAAACTTTAAGTGCAGCAGCTTCACCACCAGACGTCCACCAGTGCAACACCTCGATCTTAGGTCCTGCAATTGATGAAGTAGATGTGAACGCTAATGTAATTAAAGCGATCATTAGTTTTTTCATATCTTCTCTTCCTCTATTTATTTAGTTAACTATTTTTTAAAAAATCAGACTATAAGTAGAATAAATAGCAATTGATAACTAAAAAAACTTTCTACAACTATTAGTTGATTTAATTTTTTTTCTTTTATTTTGCTTGTTTTTTTAAATTACAAAAAAAATCTTTTTTTAAATTTCAACTTAAAATTGAAATTTTAATATGTCGCGCTTCTTCCTAATCTTGCTGCACCTCTAACGCCACTAGCGTCTCCATATCTCGGTTTTAAAAAAACACCCTCATATTCTCTTCCAATGACAAATTTTCTAACCAATGAATCTATTTCATGTAAAAAATCAATTTCGTTTGAAACTCCTCCTCCAAATATAAAAGCATCAGGATCTAAAATGTTTATAATACTTGAAAGAGACATTGCTAAATTTACTTTAAAATCATCTATAAATCTTTCAGCATCTAAATCATGTTTTCTATTTAATTCAAAAATTTCATTTGTTTTTAAATTTTTTCCATACAGTTTCTTAAATCTTTTTGCTAAACTTAAACCAGATAAAAAACTTTCAATCTCTGCTTCCCTTGCATTACTTGAGTCAAAATTTTCTTTCTTAGCTGCAAAATATGGTATTTGGTTATGTCCCCATTCCCCTGCTACTCCATTTGAGCCAGTAATAATTTTTTTATCTATTACTAAACCACCTCCAACTCCTGAACCTAATATAATTCCATAAACGATTTTATAATGTGTGCCAGCTCCATCTATTGCTTCGGATAAAGCAAAACAATTTGCATCATTTTCACAAAACACTTCTTTTCCAAGAGCTTTACGTAGATCACTTTGAAATGGTTTTTTTTCTAACCAAGTTATATTTGGTGCATTTTTTACTAATCCAGTTTGAGGAGAATGAACTCCTGGATGACAAACACCAATTGGAAGTTCTTGTTTAAACTCTTGTTCTAATTTTCTGTGGATATCTCTTATAGTAGTTATAATTTGGGCATACTCCTTTGGACACGGTATTCTTGATCTGTGTTTTTCATCCCCATTCTCTTCAAGTACAACACTCTCAATTTTAGTTGCACCTACATCAAAACCTACTTGCATAACTAATATGTAGCTCTTCCACCACTTAAATCAAAAACAGCTGCTGTTGAGAATGAATTTTCTTCACTAGCTAACCAGGTTACTAAGGAAGCTAATTCTTCAACTTTTGCAAATTTGTTTCTTGGAATTTTTGATAACATATAATTTATATGTTCTTCAGTCATTTGATCAAAAATTCTTGTTTTAGCTGCTGCCGGAGTTACGCAATTTACAGCTATATTTTTTTGTGCCAATTCTTTACCCAAAGATTTTGTTAAACCTATAACGCCTGCCTTAGAAGTGCTATATGCGCTTGCGTTTGGATTCCCTTCTTTACCTGCAATAGATGCAATATTTACTATTCTTCCGTAGTCATTTTTTAGCATGAAAGGAACAACCGCTTTACAGCAATAGAAGACTGAATTTAAATTTAAATTCATCACTTTTTTCCATTCATCTAATGGATATTCAGCTACAGTGGTATTCATACCTGCAATACCTGCGTTGTTAACGAAAATATCTATTTTTCCATGTTTTTTTTCTACTTCTTCTAATTTTTTATTTACTATTTCAAAATTGGTTACATCTACGACCTGATGACTTAGGTTTTCTGATTTAACTTTATCAATCGTTTCTTTGGCAGCATTTTCATCAATATCCCAAATTACAACTTTAGCTCCTGCTTCAATAAATCTTTCAGTTATAGCTAAACCAAACCCCTGAGCTCCACCAGTAACAACTGCCACTCGATTATTTAAATCATACTTTATCATTGTTTTTTTTTAAATTTTCTTGATCTTATTAAAGGAAAAGCCAAAGCAATTAAAGACAAAATGAAGAATGTTAAAGCAATTGGTCTTGTGAAAAACATTAGCCAATTACCATCAAATATAACTAGAGATTGTCTTAGAGTTCCTTCAACTAACTCACCCAAAATTAATCCAATAATTACTGGCACTACTGAAAAACCATATCTTCTCATAAAGAAACCTAGCACTCCAAAAAATAACATTATCCAAACATCAATTATTGATTGATTTAAAGAATAAGTTCCACACACTGAAACTGCAAATATCATTGGCCATAAAATTTTGTTAGGAACTAAAGTTATTCTTGCAAATATTTTTGCTCCAAAAAATCCAAAAACAAAAAAGAGAATATTAGCAATCAACATAGCACCAAATATTCCGTATAAGAAATCTGGTTGTTCTCTAAATAAATCCGGACCAGGTCTAACACCATGAATAATCAGTCCTGTAAGAATTACCGCAGTTGTTGCACTGCCAGGAATACCAAGTGCTAAAGTTGGTACCATCGCGCCACCTGTTGCTGCATTATTTGCCGCTTCTGCTCCTGCAATTCCTTCTATCGAACCTTTTCCAAATTCTTCAGGATTTTTTGAAAATCTCTTCGCCTCAGAATAACCAATTAAAGATGCAACTGTTCCACCTTCTGCAGGTAATACTCCAATAAATGAACCAATCCCACTCGATCGTAATATTGTTTTCCATGTTTTTTTATAATCATCTTTGCTTGGTAACTTAATTGCTTTTAAAGCAATTCTGTTAAATACTTGATTGATTAAAGTTGATTGAGTTAGCATTTCACTCATTGCGAAGAGCCCAACTACTACTGGTATAAAACCTATTCCTTCGGTCAATTCATTAATACCAAAAGTAAAACGGTCAATAGATGTCATAAAATCTTTCCCAACTGTAGAAATCAATATTCCAAATGCACCGGCAATTAAGTTTTTAATTGGACTACCTTCACCTATAGAAGCGAGCATCGTTAAACCAAATATTGCTAACGCAAAGTATTCTGGTTGACCAAATTCATAAGCAAGTTGCGCTAATATAGGAGCAAAGAAAACTAATATAATGACACTGAAAATACCACCAACTGTACTTGATACTGTTGCCATCCCTAAAGCCCTACCTGCTTCACCTTTTTGTGCTAAAGGATAACCATCTAAACAAGTTGCTGCTGCCGCTGGAGTTCCAGGTGTATTAATAAGTACAGCTGTTATTGCACCTCCATAAGTTCCAGCACAATAGATAGAAGTTAACAAAACAATTGCAGACAATGGATCAAGTGTCATCGTAAAAGGTAAGATCAACGCTCCACCTGTTGTTGGTCCTAAACCAGGTAAAACTCCTAATATCAAACCGAATAATGTTCCAAAAAACAAAACTAACAATAGTTTAGAACTAAAAAGTGGTACCAACATTAAAAGTAAATTATCCATCTAGCTATAGTAAATGTTGGTAATTATTCCTGGAGGAAATCTTAAACCTAAAATTGTCTCAAAAAAAACAAAAACAATTATTGGAAAAATAATTCCAACCAATAATAAATAAAATAATCTTTTTTCACCCCAATAATAAGCTACAAAAATTGATAGGGCTGATATTGCTAAAAAAAAATCTAAAGTTTTAGAAACTATTATAAATAAAATAAAACTAAACACTGTTAAAAAAAATGATCTAGGCAATTTTTTTTCAATTTTCCAAGGATTTTTAGTTGCTAAATAATAAACAATTAATGTCATAGCAATTATCAAAATTAATAATGCTTTTGGAAATGTTGCTGGCTGAATTCCTCTATTTAAAATTGGAGGAACTATATCGAATGTAAAAGTGGTAATAAGTAAAACTACTGAAACAAAAATAATTACAAATGAAACTTTAAATTCATCCTTAAAAAAAAAGGGCAAACTTTTGTTTGCCCTTTTTGATTTTTGTACATTTTTCATATTTAAATGTACTTTAAATTAGATTAGTTAATGTAACCTAAAGCTTTAAGCTGAGCAGTCATTTCTGTAAGCATTTCTTCCATTTGCTTACCCCATTCATCTGCACCTACAACACTTGTCTCATCAAGACCAATCTCTGTTAAGAAATTTTTGTAGTAATTGTGGCTCATAGCTTTCATCATTCCAGCTTCTAATTGTTTTACTCTGTCTGCTGGAGCACCTTTTTTAGTTACAAATCCTCTAACAGTAGATAAAGAAACCGGTATACCTAATTCTTTAGCTGTTGGAGAATCTCCAATTTTAGCCATTCTTTCATTTGCTAATACAACTGATACACAAAGTTTACCTTCGTTTATTTCAGTTAATGCTTCACCTAAGTTTAAAACACCCACATCAATATCTCCTTTGATAAGGTTAGTTTTAATTGGTGCAACACCTTTGTAAGCAACGATA
>CACKZH010000020.1 GCA_902604575.1 uncultured Pelagibacteraceae bacterium | reverse complement strand
AAAATGAAAAAATTTATAAGTGCAAAAATGATTAACTTAGCAGATCCAAGAATTGGATCTAAAATTATATTTAAGACTGACGATTTTTTTGCAGCTGCTCATAGAATATTAAACATCGAAACTCCAGTTTTTAAAGATGGACTATTTGACAAACATGGTAAATGGATGGATGGATGGGAAACAAGGAGAAGAAGATCAACAGGTTTTGATTATTTAATTTTAAAACTTGGTAAACCTGGAAAGATATTTGATATAGACATTGACACAACTCACTTCAACGGAAATCAACCCGCACATGCTTCGTTAGAGGGTTGCTTAAGTAAAACAAAGCCTAATAAGAAAACAAAATGGATTTCTTTACTGAGCAAAAAAAAACTTGGGCCAAGCCAAAACCATAGCTTCAAATCAAAAAACAAATCTGTTTTTAATTATATAAGACTAAACATTTTTCCGGATGGCGGAATTTCAAGATTAAGGCTTTATGGAAAAATTGAAATGGATAAAAACTTTTTAAATAACAAAACTATAAACCTTACATCTGTTTTAAATGGTGCTTCAATTATTGGTTGTAATAATGAACATTTTGGCAGGGCTGAAAATATCATAGCACCTGGTAAAGGAAAAAATATGGGAGATGGTTGGGAAACAAGAAGAAGTAGAGGAAAAAACTTTGATTGGCTAATAATAAAATTTGGAAAACCGGGATTAATAAAAAAACTAGAGATAGATACCCATCATTTTAAAGGAAACTATCCCGATAGTTGTACAATTCAAACCGCAAGTATTTCAAAAGATCTGTCCAATAAATCAATTGTCAATAATTCAAAAAATTGGAAGTTTATTTTAAATAAGTCAAAACTCTCGGCTCACAAGAAACATATTTTTAAAAAATTTTTAATTAAAAGAAGTAAGGAAAATTATCTGAGAATAAATATCTATCCAGACGGTGGAATTTCAAGAATAAGGGCATTTGGAAATTTTGTGAAATGAAAGTAATAAAAGCAAAAAAAATTACTAAAAAAAAATTTTCTAAATTTGGTCAATTAATAGATACGTCTAAAAAAAATCCTATAAATATTAATGATGGGTATGCAAAAAGATTTGATAATTTGATAAACATAGATACATCTAAAAAAAAAGGGAAGGCAATTGTTAGTATTTTTAAAGCGAAAAAAAGAAAGTTTCCTATGAAAATTGATATGATGGAAAAACATCCTTTAGGAAGCCAAGCCTTTATACCAATGGAAGATACAAAATTTTTAGTATTTGTAGCACCAAGAGGAGATAAACCAGATATAAATAAAATCCAATCCTTTTTAGTCCCCAAACAAACTGGAGTTAATTATAATGCTGGTATTTGGCACTTTCCGCTTATTTCTATGAAAAATATGAATTTTCTAATTGTTGATAGAAAGGGAAAAGGAAACAATCTTGTAATTTATAAATTTAAAAAAGATAAAATTATTTTAAAAAAATGAAAAAAAAATATCCAAGAGATTTGGTGGGATATGGTTCCAAAAAAGTTAAAGTAAGGTGGCCCGGTAACGCTAAGTTGGCTTTACAATTTGTACTAAATTATGAGGAAGGAGCAGAGAATTGTACTCTTCATGGTGATAAAACTTCAGAAGTATTTTTATCAGAAATTATAGGAGCAAAACCAATTCAAGGTCGACACTTAAATATGGAATCAATTTATGAATATGGATCAAGAAGAGGTTTTTGGAGAATTCACGATCTATTTAATAAAAAGGAAATTCCACTTACTATTTTTGGAGTTGGTATGGCATTAGAAAGAAATAAAGAAGTTTGTTCGGCTATAAAAAAAGCAAATTATGAAGTTGCTAGTCATGGGTGGAGATGGATTGACTATCAAAATGTATCAAAGAAAAAAGAAAAGAATGATATGAAACTTGCAGTAAAATCTATAAAAAAGATTTTTGGCAATCAACCTGCTGGTTGGTACACTGGTAGGTGTAGTGAAAATACTTTAGATTTAGTAATTGATAATGGTAGTTTTTTATACTGTAGCGACACATACAGTGATGATCTTCCTTATTGGATAAAAAAAGGTAATAAAAAACAACTCATGGTTCCTTACACACTTGATAACAATGATATGAGATTTGCAACCAATCAAGGATTTAATTCAGGTGAACAATTTTATAATTATTTAAAAGATAGTTTCGATGCCCTTTATGAGGAAGGAAAAACTTCACCAAAGATGATGTCAGTTGGCTTGCATTGTAGATTAATTGGGAGACCTGGTAGAATACAGTCCCTTAAAAAATTTTTAAATTACATCACAAAATTTAAAGATATTTGGGTCTGCAAAAGAGTAGATATAGCTAAACATTGGATAAAAAATTATAGTTAAAATTTTTATTATTGTTCCGCAGCTATAGAAGTATAATGGGCAACTGCTTCTATTTCCTCATCAATCAGTATACCTTCCATCGCAGGCATTACTCCTATACCGTTTCTAACTGCCATTATAATTCTTTGGATATCAGGTCTGATTTCATTTAAATTTGGACCAACCATTGCATTCGATCCAGCATCTGAGAGCATATGACATGCAGCACAATTGCCAGCTCCTAGAAAAACTTCTTTTCCCTTATTAAATAATTCATCAGCATTAGCTTGTATAATTGATGCAAATATTAAAAAAAACAAGCTGCTACAGAAATTTAAAAATAATTTTTTCACTTAAATTTGGTATCATAATTAAAAAAATTTAAAAAGGAGAATTATGAAAGCTTATTGGATTGCAAATTATACTGAGATAAAAGATGACGAAAGACTTAAAAAATATGCCGTTAAAGCTAAAGAAGCAGTTGAAAAATATTCTGGAAGAATATTGGCAAGAAGTGCAAATAATATAACTTTAAATGGTAGGGAAATGGTCAGAGTAGCTCTTGCAGAATTTCCAGATATAGAAGCTGCAAAAAATTGTTACAATTCTGAAGAGTATGTTGAGGCAAGGAAACATCTAGAAAACAATGCTACTAGAGAACACATAATTTTTGAGGGAATGTAAGCTGATAAAGACTTAATATTGAATAGGTTCGGGGTCTATACTTCTCCATAAATACCAAGTTGCAACAGAACAATAGGGCGAAAATTTTTTATTTAAATACTTCACATAACTTTCTGGTGGTAAATATTTTTTATTAAAGTTTTTTGATATTGCTCTTAACAAACCAATATCTTGTATGGGCCAAATATTAGGACGATTATAAGTAAATAACAAAATCATTTCTGCAGACCACCTTCCAATTTGTCTAAGTTGAGAAAGATAAATTATTGCATCTTCATCAGACATTTTTGAAATCAGTCTTGGATTAAACTGTTTATTCAATACTTGTTTTGCTAAACTTTTAATTCCTTTTACTTTCTGTCTACTTAAACCGCAACTTTTGAGCTGAATAGTAGATAGTTTATTAATTGTTTTTGCATTAATTTTATTTTTACATTTTTTCTTAAATTTTAAAAAAACTGAATTAGCAGCAGCAACACTAATTTGTTGACCAATTATACTTTTACAGAGGGAGAAGAAAACATCTTTTCTTGAAGTTAGCACTGTCTCTGAAGGAGATTTATATTTTTTAATTAAAGAAGACATGATTTTATCTTTTTTAGATAAATATTTTTTTGCTTTATTCCAATATGATGGAGTTTTACTCATGTCGTGAAACAGATAACTTTTTTTTCAAATACATCTCCCTTCTAAATATAATAATAGATGAAACTATAACTAATAAGGCACCTAATAATGTTTTAGAAGTTGGTATTTCGTTCCAAATAAAATATCCAAATATTATAGCAAAGACTAATCCCAGATATTTTAAAGGGGAAACTAAACTCACTTCTGAGTATTTATAAGATTGTGACAACCATAAATTTGCAAGACCACCTAATATACCAACCATGGACAGCAAGAATAAATCAATTAAATTTGGCAAAATCCATCCCTGATAAAAAGATAAAAAACTTAGTAGCATTATAGAAAATGAAAAGAAAAAACTAATCAACCAAGCAGGCTCAGTAGATGATAATTTTCTTATAGCAATTGCAACGTAAGATAGACCTAAGCAAAAAATTATTGGATAAATATAATATAAATTTAAAGAGCTAAAACCTGGTTCAGTTATGAAAATTATACCAACAAATCCAACTAGGACCGCTAACCATCGATAAATACCAACTTTTTCTTTTAATAAAAAAATTGAAAATATTGTTATAAATATTGGTGCAGCAAAAGAAATACTTACAACTGTTGCTAAAGGTAAATTTCTTAATGCCACAAATATAGAAACCAAAGCAATTAATCCTGCTAAACATCTTTTAAAATGAAGAAAGGGTCTAGTTGTTTTATAAAAATCTAAATATCTGTCTTTAGGAATAAGAAATAAAATAGGAATTATTCCACAAAATCCTCTGAAAAATAGTACTTGTCCAACGGGATAATCATCAGACCATTTAACAATCACATCCATAAGTGAAAATGCACATACTGATATAAACATGTAAAAAAAGCCTAATTGATTTTTTGATAGCATATGATTAACTTTAGATTAATTAACTTAATTATCAATGGAAATAGCAATTTTAGGATTAGGATGTTTTTGGGGACCAGAAATTAAGTTTAGTAAACTTGATGGAGTTATAAAAACAGAAGTAGGTTATTGTGGAGGTCACAATGCTGAAACTAATTACAAAGAAGTATGCACAGGGACAACAAATCATGCAGAAGTAGTAAAATTAGATTTTGATCTTAAGGTGATATCTTACGAAAAAATTCTTGAATATTTTTTTGAAATTCATGACCCAACAACCTTAAATTCTCAAGGACCAGATTTTGGAACCCAATATAGAAGTGAAATATTTTATTTAAATGATCAGCAAAAAACCACTGCTGAAAAAATGATAGAAAAAGAAAACGTCAAATTATCAGGAAAAGTTGTAACAAAAACTTCTTTAGTCAAAAATTATTGCCCAGCTGAAGAATATCATCAACGATATTTGGAAAAAAGATAAAATGTCTTTGGTTGATACAAATTGGTTAGAAAATAACATTGATAAAGTAAAAATCATTGATTGCTCATGGCATATGTCTCAAACTCAAAGAAATGGTTTTGAGGAATATAAAAAAGAACATATTCCAAATGCTATTTTTTTTGATTTAGATAAAAATTCTAAATTAGATACTGATTTACCTCATATGCTTACTGATACTGAATCTTGGGAAAAAATAATGAACAACATGGGTCTAGAAAATAATGATGAAATTATAATTTACGATAATTCTGATGTTATTAGTTCTTGCAGATGTTGGTACAATTTAATTTACTATGGCCATGATCCAAAACTAGTTCATGTACTCGATGGTGGGCTAAAAAAATGGAAAAAAGAAAACAAAGCCACAGATGACAAAGAAGTAATCACTAAAAATTCTAAATATTATAGTAAAGAAAATAAAGAACTCGTTAAAAGTAAAAAGCAGATAGATGAAAATATTAATAAAAAAGAATTTAATGTTGTTGATGCAAGGAGCAGAGAAAGATTTGAGGGAAAAGTTGCTGAGCCAAGGAAAGGTTTAAGAAGTGGTTCAATAAAAAATTCTTTTTGCCTTCCATTTTCCGAATTAATTAATGAAGACCATACTTTTGTAAGTAAAGATGAAATCAAAAAAAAATTTGAATCATTCAAATTTGATGAAGGAAAAAATATAGTATTTTCGTGTGGTTCTGGGGTAACAGCAAGCGTATTGGCACTAGCTTATTCTCTAATAAATGCTAAATATATGCCTTCAATATACGATGGCTCATGGTCTGAGTATGGAAAGAGTTAATACATGAAAAGATCAACAAAAATCACATCAATTGTACTTATATTCTTTTTTATTATTGCGGCTGTAATCATTGCTAGAACTATGATTGGCAATCATTTTAAAAAGAAATTTAGCAAAAGACCTCCTCCAGGAATAATCGTTAAAGTAGTTGAGCAAAAATTATTTCAAAATACCATCGAAACATTTGGTACCGCTGTGCCTGCGCGGATTAAGTCATTCAATATTGAAAAATATGAAATATTGGAACCAATTAAATTTAATACAAAAGTAAAAAAAGGAGATGTAATCGCAAAATTAAAGAATAGAAATATAACTACTCCTTTCAACGGAATTATTGGAAAACGAGATTTTTCAAATGATATAGATGTATCTCAAAGCTCAATTGTATTAAATTTAGAAGATACTTCTGTTCTATTTGTTGATGTGGATATACCAGAAACTTTTGCAACTTATGTAAAAAAAGGTCAGAATGCAGATATAAAATTTTCTGGAAATGCTCTTAAAAAATATTCTGGAATTGTAGAGTCTACAGCAAGTAGAATTGACACAAATAAAAGATCTCTACCAGTAAGAATTAAATTAAATAACACTAACAATGAACTTTTGTCTGGATCGTTATTAGAAATCTCTATTAATTATAATGAAAGAAATTCGTTAAGTATTCTTGATACCAGCCTGATAATGGAGGGTGATAATGTTTACGTATATAAAGTGGACAAAGAAAATACTGTAAAAAAAGTACCAGTAGAAATAGGCCTAAGAAAAAAAGGCATTGTAGAAATCAAATCTGGTCTAGAAGATGGTGACACGATAGTTGCTGAAGGTTTAAAAAAAACAAGACCTAATGGAAAAATTAAACCAATAAAATACGGCTCAAAGCAAAATTCATCAGGTTGGGGTAAAAAAAAGAAATCAACTAAAAAAGAAAATAAGAACTAATATAATAAGAAACTGAATGTATATAACTGAAGTTAGCATAAGAAGACCAGTTGTAGCTTGGGTACTATCTTTAATACTTATTGTATTTGGTCTATTTGTTTACTCTGAAGTACCAGTTAGGGAGTTGCCTGATGGTTTACAGCCACCTGTGGTACAAGTTAAAGTTGATTACAAATCTGCTTCAGCTCCAATTATAGATCAGGAAATAACTCAAGTGATAGAAGACGTTATAGGAGGTGCAGAGGGAATAAAAAATATAGACTCTAAGTCTGAAAATGGAAGAAGTAGTATCAACATAGAGTTTGATACTGATATTGAGTTAGATGAAGCTGCTAATGATATAAGAGAAAGAGTAGCTAGAGTAGTTGATAATCTTCCTTCTGAGGCTGATGCTCCACAAATTTTAAAACAAGCAGCTGGATTTACTACAACAATGTGGCTTTCTGTTTCATCTTCAACCTGGTCAGATTTAGAGCTTGGTGATTACGCAGATCGATATCTGGTAGACTCTTTTTCAAGTGTAAAAAATGTTGGAAGAATTCTACTAGGTGGACTTAGAGAGCTTAGTGTTAGAGTTTGGATTGACCCTATTAAATTAGCTGCAAATGACATGACTATTCAAGAAGTAGAAAGTGCACTTAGAGATGAAAACATAAGTTTGCCTGCGGGGACTTTAGAAGCAGATAATATAGATTTAACGATTAATTTAGATAAGTCTTATACAAATATTGATGAATTAAAATTTTTACCTATTAAAAGAACAAATGATAAAGTTGTAAGATTATCAGATGTTGCAAATGTAGAATTTGGTCCTGTTTCTGAAAAAACATTGTTTAAAGCTCAAAGCAAAAATAATTTAAATCAAAAGACAGTAGGCATAGGAATTTACGCAAAAAGTGGTGCCTCAACAGTTGAGCTTTCAAAAGAAATTCAAAAAAAAATTATTGAAGTAAGAAAAACATTGCCCGAAGGCTTGAAGTTACAAGTTTCATTTAATAGAGCCACATACGTTAATGCAGCAATTGACGAAGTTTATAAAACTTTAGCAATAGCATTTGTTTTGGTTGTAATAATAATTTATTTATTTTTAGGTAATATTAAAGCAGTGATCGTTCCTGCAGTTGCACTACCTGTAAGTTTAATTGCATCTTTTCTTGGAATTTATCTATTTGATCTATCTATTAATATTTTTGTTTTACTCAGCTTTATACTTGCAATTGGAATTATTACTGATGACTCGGTCATAATGACTGATGCAATTTACAGAAGAATAGAAAATGGAGAAAACTCATTAGCGGCAGCTTACAACGGTTCAAAACAAATTACCTTTGCAATTATTGCAACGACTTTAATCTTACTTGCTGTTTTTATTCCATTAATATTTATCAAAGGAATATCTGGAACTTTATTTAGAGAAACTGCCATAGCTTTATCTTTCTCTATTGTTGTTTCATCATTTGTTGCTTTAACTTTATCTCCAATGCTTGGAAGTAAATTTTTAAAAAAAAAATCAAGTAATGGAATTTTTGTAAAAAAATTTAATATTTTTTTTCAAGGTTTTTCAAATTTCTACAAAGAAACATTAAATTATTGGATCAATAAAAAAAAAACTATAATAACTTTTATTTTTTTAATTATAGCTGGATCTGTAGCTTTATTTATGTACACAACTAAAGAGCTTCTTCCAAAAGAAGATAGGGGTGTTTATTTGGTTATTGGTTTTACCGATGAAGGAAGTTCATTTGATTATACACAACAAAGAGCTCAAGATGTTGAGAAGAGATTGCTTCCATTGCTACAGGCTGAAGATAGTCCTTATAATAGATTTATCATGAGAGTTCCGGGTTTTGGTAGCTCTGCAAATTCATTTAATAGTTTTATTATTATCGCTTTACTAGATGATTGGAAAAAACGAGATAATGATGCTTTGACAATCATGAGACAAGCCATAGGCAAGATAGTAACTGTTCCTCAAACTCTAGCTTTTCCAATCTCACCTCAAGGGATAAGGGTTTCCAATTATAATAAACCGGTCCAAATGGTAATTTTAGGAAGTACATATGAAGAATTAGAAAGTATTCAAAAAGAAGTTATAAGTAAGCTAAGAAGAAATAGAGGATTATCAAGAGTTGAGTCGGATTATAATAGAAATAAACCAGAAGTAAAATTGGTGATCAATAAAAATAAAGCAAAAGATTTGGGAATATCGACTAGATCTATTGGTCAAACATTGGAAACCTTATATGGTGGTAAAAGAGTTACTACATTTAACAAATTGGGAAAAGAATATCCAATTATTCTCCAGCAATATTTGGTAGATAGAAAAGATAAAGATAGCTTAAGTAAATTATTTGTCAGATCAAGCATTACTGGTGAATTGATCTCACTATCAAATTTAGTTGATTTAAAAGAAGAGGGATCTGCAAAAGAATTAGCAAGATATGATAGACAAAGAGCAGTAACTATTTCTGCAAATGTGAATGAAAATTACTCTTTATTTGAAGCAATTGAATACCTAGAAAATATTATGGCAGAAGTTGCGCCTAATAATCAAATAACCTGGAAAGGTGAGTCAGAAGAGGTAAAAGAAACCACAAATGAACTTTATTTAATATTTGCCCTTGGGCTATTGACTGCTTATTTGGTAATGGCAGCAACATTTAACTCTTTTGTCCACCCATTTATAATTATGCTTACAGTGCCATTAGCCGTTTTTGGAGGATTAGTATTTATTCTATTTTTAAATAGTTCGATAAATATTTTTTCTCAAATCGCTTTAGTAATTCTTATCGGTATATCGACAAAAAACAGTATTCTAATTGTTGATTATGCGAATCAAATTAGAACTACTGGAAAAGAAATACAAGCCTCAGTTAAAGAAGCTTGCGATCTAAGATTTAGACCTATTATGATGACATCTATAAGTACAATGATAGCAATGTTGCCTCTAGTAATTGGAAATATTGGACCAGGCGCTGGTGAAGCTTCTAGGTTAGCTGTTGGATCGACAATACTTGGTGGAATGATAATATCAACGTTCTTCACACTTTATGTAACCCCAACAATGTACTTAACCCTTGCAAAAAATAGTAAAAGAATTGATGCTGTTGATATTGAACTAAAAAAACAACTTTCTAAAAAATAATATATTTTGAAGTTGATAAAGAATTTTTACATTCTGATAACTGTTGCTTATAAATATTTGACTGTTTATTCACTATTTTAGCTAAATTAATAACTTTTTTATTATTTTTATAATTTTTATAATTACCCCACCCTTCATGATAAGCAATATACTGCTTGAAAGCATCATTTTTTGAAACCTTTAAAATTTTTTCGGTTTTATTTGTATACCAACCAATAAAATCAACACTATCTTTAAATCTTGTCCTGGTAGCAAACTTATTTCCAGTTTCTTCTTTATATTGTTTCCATGTTCCTTTTACAGCCTGTGAATACCCGAAAGAACTTGATGGTCTCTTATATGGCACCACTTTAAATAGTTTTTGTCTTGGGGGTTTTGCAAACCTATTAAAACTGGATTCCATTTTTATAATAGCAAGTTGCAAATAAACTGGAGTACCCCATTTTTTCTCAGCTTTTTTTGCGTGTTTATACCAAAGATACCTTTCATCAAATATTGAACAACTATTTGATATATTTTTTGGAATAGACGAGCATCCTGAAATAAAAATTATTAAAATAAATAAATAATTAATTTTTAAAATTTTCATTTTTTTTAAAAAAGTAAAATATAATTATGGCTATAATTACACCTGCTAGATTTCCAAATATATCTAGAAATTCAAAACTTCTATTGGGTACAAAGTATTGTAATACTTCAAGTAAAATTGATAAAAATATCAAGTATAAACTTAAAATATTGAATTGATTATTTTTTCTAAAAGTTAAAAAACCAATAACTGAAAGAACCATGTAAGCATATAAATGATTTGTTGAAATAATAAAATCTGGAGTTATTTGAGGCTGTGTACTTAAATCTTTATATAAAAACCAGCCTAGTACGCTACCAGGAAACAAATATAAAAAAATTAAAATCAAATTGCACAAATAAAAAATAAATTTATATTTTGAAAAATAATTAATCATTAATAATATAGTTTTATTTATCAAATTAATTTAAAAGATAAACAAATGAGTTATTTAATTTTAGTAAGACACGGTCAAAGTGTATGGAATCTTGAAAAGAAATTTACTGGATGGGTTGATGTAAATCTAACAGAAAATGGAAAATCAGAAGCAAAAAAAGCTGGTGAATTAATAAAAAAAGAAAAAATTGACGTTAATCTGTATTACTCGTCCTTTCAACTAAGAGCTAAAAATACTTTAAAAATTATACAAGAAGAATTGCAAGATTTTAAAGAAGTAAAGAATGCATGGGAATTAAACGAAAGACATTATGGAGCTCTTACTGGATTAAATAAAGATGAAATAAAAAAAAAACTTGGAGAAGAAAAAGTTCATCAATTTAGACGTTCTTGGGATCTAAGACCCGACCCTTTAGATAAAAAAAATCCTTATCATCCCCTAAATATTGAAACTTACAAAGAAGTTCCTCCTGAAAAAATTCCTGACACTGAATCCCTAAAAGATACATATGAAAGAGTAATAAAATTTTATAAAAAAGAGATAGAAAATAAAACAACTGAAAATATTCTTATTTCAGC
>CACKZH010000019.1 GCA_902604575.1 uncultured Pelagibacteraceae bacterium | reverse complement strand
TTTCATTAATCATAAAGTTATCAACTGATGAAAGTACATCTTTATTCTCTATGCTTCCATTATTAATAAACTGATTAGCCAAAAACAGAATAGCATTTTTAATTTTTTCATTCTTTTCAGGTGTTGATTTAATTAAAATTGAATTTCCCCTTGAATATAAGCTACAATTTGTAATTTTTTCCAATTCTTGTAAATTCTTATTAAATTCCCCAACAACACCCATTAACAAGTTATTGTCATGAAATATAACACTTAAAGAATTGTTATCTGAATAAACAAATTTTAGAGACTGATCGATATTTTTTTTTGTTATTCCACTCAAATTCTATGCAACCTTCTTGTCTGAATTAGCTATAATTTCACCAAATAAAGTATTTCTGTTACTGTCTTTAATTTTTACTTGCACTATTTTACCAATATCTTTCTTTTTACCATTAAAAATTACAGATGTCATATACTCAGATCTGCCAAAAGCTTTGCTTTTATCGTCAGTTAAATTTTCACCCAAAACATCAATAACTTTACCATTCAATGATTTGTTCATTTGAATTTGATTTTTGAATAAAATAGTTTGAATTTTTTCTAATCTTTCAACAGAAATTTTTTTTTCAACCAAGTCTAAATTTTCAGCTACTGTCCCAGGTCTTGGACTAAATATAAATGAATAAGAGTTAATAAATTTAATCCTTTCAATTAATCTAATGGTATCCTTAAAATCCTGATCTTCTTCACCAGGATAACCTATTATAAAATCACTTGAAAATTCTATATTTGGATTAATTTCTTTTAATTTATCATAAGTGCTTAAATATTCCTCAATTCTATGTTTCCTGTTCATTGATCTTAAAATTTTATTAGATCCACTTTGAACAGGTAAATGCACAAGTGGCATTAACTTTTTAGAAGTTTTATATACTTCAATCAAATCCTCTGTCATATCTTTTGGGTGAGATGTTGTATACCTAACTCTCTTTATTTCAGATAATTTTTCAATATTTAAAATTAAATCTGATAATCTATATTCTGCATTATTATATGCATTCACATTTTGACCAAGTAAAATTATTTCTCTAGCACCATTATCAGCTAAATATTTTGCTTCATCTAAAATTTGATTAAATGGTCGAGAATATTCCGGTCCTCTCGTAAATGGAACTACACAAAAATGACAAAACTTATCACATCCTTCTTGAATAGTTAAAAAGGATGAAACTTTTCCAGCTTCATTTTTAATTTTACTTAAATATTTAAATTTAGAAACTGCATCAAACTCTGTCTCTTCTATCTTTTTCTTTTTTTTTGTATAATTTAAAATTGTATCATTAATTTTATGATAAGCTTGAGGCCCAATAACTAAATCTATATAAGGTTCTCTTTTTAACATCTCTTGATTCTCTGCTTGTGCAACACACCCAGCAATAATCACAAGTGGTTTTTTTTTAAATCTAAAAATTTTTTTAACTCTACCTATTTCATGATAAACTTTTTCTTTTGCCTTATCTCTTATGTGACATGTGTTCAAAAGATAACAGTTTGCTTCTTCATATTTCTCTGTTTTTTCATAACCAATTTTTTTAACTGAGTCATATATTCTATTGGAGTCATACTCATTCATTTGACATCCAAAAGTTTTAATAAATATTTTTTGATTCATATTTATTGGGATTTTTTCTTAACCCCATATAATTCTAATTTATGGTCTACTAATTTATATCCATATTTTTCTGCAACTTTTTTTTGTAGCTTTTCAATTTCTTCGTCTACAAATTCTATAATTTCACCAGTTTTCACATCTATTAAATGATCGTGATGGCCTTCATTAAGTTCCTCATATCTTGCCTTTCCACCTTTAAACTCATGCTTTGTTAATATTCCAGATTCTTCAAATAATTTTACCGTTCTATAAACAGTTGCAATACTTATTTTTGGATCAATTTTAGATACTCTGTTATAAAGCTCATCTACATCCGGGTGATCAGTAGACTCTGACATTACTTGTGCAATTACTCTTCTTTGATCGGTTAATTTAACCCCCTTTGCTAAACATTTTTGCTCTATTGTTTCTGACATAAAATAATTTTAACTTAAATAAATAGGGTTAATCAAATTTTTTTTAATATTAAATTTATCACACAAATCAGGGATATTTTCGTATTTTATGTCTTTTTCACCTTTAAAATCTTGAATGCTATAACAATAGTAATCAATATTATTAGTTAAGTTAAATGCTTTAACTATAGAGAGCGAATTTCGTATTCCCGCAAAGCTTCCAGGCCCTCTATTTAAATAAATTGTATTAATATCTTTCAAGTTTAATTGATGAGAATTTAAAAAATCATTAATAATCAAAGTTAATTTTTCATAATTAATTTTAGTATTCTCTTTAGTAATATTATAAATATCAGTACTAGTAATGATCATTAAAAAAAAATTTTCACCTGCGACATCAATTATCAGTTTATTCATAATTATTTTATTTTCTAATATCAGTTCTAAATCAGATGAAAATAATATCAAATATTATTCTAATGATGAGGGAATTCTGTCAATAATGTATCACCGTTTTGATGAAAACAAATACCCTTCAACAAATATTAAAATGGAAATATTTAGGAAACATATAGATATAATTAGTAAATCAAATTTTGATTTTCACAATCCAAATAATTTTGAGGAACAATTTAGTATACCAAAATCAAAAAAAGAAATTCTCATAACTATCGATGATGCCTTTGAGTCTTTTTATACTGAAGCATGGCCTTATCTAAAAAAGAATAAAATTCCATTTATTTTATTTATTTCAACTGAGCCTGTAGGGAAAAGAGGTTATATGACTTGGAAGCAAATTAAAGAAATTCAAAGTAATGATTTTGCAATCATAGGGCATCATTCCCATACACATGAATATCTGATAGATGTAAGCATTGAAGAGTTTATTTTGGATATTGAAACAGCTAATAAAATTTTTCAAAAAGAACTTGGTTATATCCCCAGTCTATTTTCATATCCGTTTGGTGAATACTCTAAATTAATGAGAGATTATATATCTAAAAATTTCAAATACGCTTTTGGTCAACATTCTGGAGTTATAGATTTAAATAAAGATAAATTTGAATTACCTAGATTTCCAATTAATGAAAAATATGGTGAGTTAAAAAGGTTTAAATCAATAATTAACTATTTCCCACTAGAATATAAAAAAATACTTCCTGAAGAAAAACAACTTTTCGAAAACACAAACCCTCCAAAATTCAAAGTTGAATTTTTCAAGGAACAAAAAAATTTATCTAATATTAATTGTTATTCTAACGAAGGAGATATTTGGAAAAAATCAAAAACAAACTTTACAAATAATTCTCTAACTATTGAATTTAGAGAACCATTCAAACCAAGAAGAGGAAGAATTAATTGTTCACTTAATGATGATGGAAAATGGAGATGGTTTGGTGTTCAATTCCCCGTTAAAGAAAATTAAATCAAGCTTTCTAAATCTTTGCTAGAAGGTAGTAGTCTAGCCTCATCAAAATCTTTTAAATTATTCTGTTCAATAATTTTTTGTAAAACCTCTATATATTTGTTTCCTGTTTCAGCGTATTTATCTAAATGTTTAGACAAAATTAAACTATCTAATTTCTTATTTTTATTTCTAAGCTCAGTTCTTGCTTTTCTTAGATTTTTATATGTTGAGTGAGTGTTTAAGTTTCTTAAGTAAGCTCTAACAGATAATTGTAAGCTGTGGAATTTCATAACCTTATGATCTTTGCCCTCATCAGCATTTTGGGGTTTTAAGCCTTCTCCAGACCAAGTCCATTGTCCAAATAAAGCATTACCTTTTAAAGCAAATCTTGAAGTGCCCCAACCGGTCTCTTTAGCAGCTTGAGCTATTGCTAATGAAACTGGTATTTCGTCCATTCTTACTTTTAAGGTAGGTAAATCATTTTTTCTGACACCATATTGTTTATATTTTTTTTCTAACCATTTTTTTTCAATATCAGTGTTGCTATTTTTATTTAAAATTGTGAATAATCTTTTTCTGTCAACTCTAATTTTATTGTTTTCCTTAACTATTAAAGGGAGAACAATTTTTATAAACATATCTTTTCTTTTTTTTGTGTTTCCAATTTTTTTAATTTCATTCGGTAAAAGACCAATATCTATAGGTTTTACTAATTTTGTATCCCTTACATCTTTTAAATTATAATTTACTTCTTTAAATAATGAGTCAATTTCAGATGTTGTATATCTGACTAGATTAATTTCAGAATTATTTTCTTCCAAAATGTCATATAATAAATCTCTTTCATCAGTATTTACCGCTGAATCTTCTTCTATTAGTTCACCTTTGTTTAGAGTTTTATTTAAAATATTTTTTGAATTATTTGTAAATTCTTTACTAATAAAATTTTTATCAGTAAAATTAATAATTATCGGCGCTACATAAAAGAATGAGATTACAATAAAAGAACTTAAAAAAAACCGTGAAACTATGTTAAAACTTTTATTTTTTAAAAAACCTGATTTTTTTAATTTTTTCATAATTAATTATTGTATAGCAACAACCTCTTTTACCTCTGGTAAATAATGACATAATAAATTTTGAACACCTTGTTTTAAAGTCATAGTTGAACTAGGACAGCCTGAACAACTCCCTTGCAATTGTACCTTAACAACTCCGTCCTTAAACTCTTTAAATTTTATATCTCCACCGTCTCTAGCAACAGCGGGTCTTATTTTTTCTTCTAAAATTTTTACTATTTTCGTCTCAATTTCGTTTAAATCCAAGTTCTCTTCTTTTATATTTTCGTCAATTACAAACTCTTTACCATCGGCGTAAAAATCATTTATTAGAGAAATTACGATATGTTTTATTTCGTCCCACTTAATATTTTCATTCTTATTTACTGAAATAAAATCTTGACCTAAAAAAATGCCCTCAACACCATTTATTGACAGAATATTTCTCACCAATTCATTTTTCATATCATCTTTATTTGTAATTTCATAAGGACCACTATTTGAAACTTTCTTCCCAGGAAGAAATTTTAAAGAATTTGGATTTGGTGTTACTTCAGTTTGAACGAACATAAATTATATATAATGAATATTTTGAAAATTAAAACTTGATAATAAATTTTTATTAAAAACCTACTATTTCTTTAATTCTTTCAATCTTTTTGGATGCAATTGAATTAGCTTTTTCAACTCCATCTAGAAGAATTTCATCAAGAAATTTTTTATCTTCTAAAAGTTTTCTAATCTCTTTTGAAATAGGTTCAATTTTATTAACAAGTTCATCAGCTAATTTATCTTTAAACTCTGAAAAATTTTTATCTGCAAAATTTTTTACTGAATTTTCTAATGTAGAATTTGTTAAACTTGAATAAATTCCTAAAAGATTTTTTGCTTCTAATCTTTCGTCAAGCTCCTTTATGTTTTGTGGCATAGGCAAAGGATCTGTTTTTGCTTTTTTGATTTTGTTTATTATTTGATCTTTATCGTCTGTTAAATTTATTCGACTTAAATCTGATAACTCTGATTTACTCATTTTTTTTGAACCATCTTTTAAACTCATTATTCTTGAAAATTCTTTTTGAATTAAGGGTTCAGGTACTTGAAGAAAATTTTCTACTTCAAAATCATTGTTAAATTTTTGAGCTATATCTCTACATAATTCCAAATGTTGTTTCTGATCATCACCTACAGGAACATGAGTGGCATCATATAAAAGAATATCAGCTGCCATTAGAACTGGATAAGAATATAAACCAATGCTAGCTTTTTCTTTGTCTTTACCTGCTTTCTCCTTAAATTGAGTCATCCTATTTAACCAACCCATTCTAGCAACACAACTTAATATCCATGCTCCTTCAGAATGAGCAGCTACGCCGGATTGATTAAAAATTATACTTTTTTTTGGGTCTATTCCACTTGCTATAAAAGTTGCAACAGTTTCTCTGATATTATTTTTTAATTCTTTAGGATCTTGCTTTACTGTAATGGCATGTAAATCAACTACACAAAAAATACATTTGTTATCATCATCGTTATTTAAATCTACAAAGTTTTTTATAGCTCCTAAATAATTTCCTAGATGAAGATTACCTGTAGGCTGAACACCAGAAAATATTTTTTTACCCATAAAATTAATACTTTAATTTAATATCATCCATTTGAAAAGCTTTGATGAAATAACACACTATTAAATAAAACAGTAATCCTAATATAACAGATAAAACTAAATATAAAGATTTAATTGATTGATTAAATTTTAATTCGTTTTGAAAGAAATTTAATAAAAAATCAAAAAATAAACCCATCAGGATCGATGCAAAAATTATTTTAATCAGCCTAATAAAAAATATTTTGTTAAAATAAAATAATTGTCGATTTTTAAGAAATATAAATAACAATATTGAATTAAACCAAGATGAAATAGATGTCGCTATTGGGATAATTATAAAACCAATATCACTAAAATAATAAAGACTAATAAAAATATTTAGAATTACAGAAATCAAAGAAATATAAAATGGAGTTTTGGTATCGTGATTTGCAAAGAAAAAACTTGAAAAAACTTTTATCAAAGCAAAAGCAGGAAGACCTAAAGCAAAATAATATAAAGCCAAGCTTGAATTCTTTACAGAATTTTCATTAAAAGATCCATAACCAAATAAAGCTGAAATAATTTGTTCTGATGCAATAATTAAAGCGATAGTCGCTGGAAGGCTTAAAAATAAACTTAATTCTAAAGCTTTGTTTTGTATAAACAAAATCTTATTTTTTTTTCTAGATTGAATATGTTTTGAAAGCTGCGGAAGTATCACAACGCCAATCGCAATACCAGCTATAGCTAGATTAATTTGATAAATTCTATCAGCATAATATAAGTAAGAAACTGCACTTGCTTGAAATGATGCAATTATTGTACCAATTAAAATATTAATTTGAGTGACACCTGATGAAAAAATACTTGGTAAAAGTTTTTTAAAAAAGAATTTAACTTTGTTACTTACTTTTAATTCAAGACTAAATTTAAGTGAAAAATATTTTGATACATATTTATATAAAAATATTAATTGTAAAAAACCAGCTAGAGAAACACCATAAGATAAATAATATACTAACTGATCACCTAGATTTTTTGAAAAAATTAATACTGAAATTAAAACAATATTCAATATTATTGGAGCTGCAGCAGCAGCAGCAAATTTATTGTGTGAATTTAGGATTGCAGAAAAAAATGAGGCCAAACAAATAAAAAATAAAAAAGGAAAAGTAATTCTTGTTAAATTAATTGCTACCTCCATTTTTTCTAAATCACCCACAAATCCAGGGGCAATAATTGAAACAAATGCGGGCATTAAAATTTCAATTATTATTGTTAAAAATAACAACCCTAAAAAAAGGAGATTAAAAATATCGTTAGCAAATTTATTTGATTTTTTTTTTCCCTTAGTGATTTCTGATGAATAACTTGGAACGAATGCTGCATTAAAGGTGCCTTCTGCAAATAATCTTCTAAAAGTATTTGGAATTCTAAATGCTACAAAAAAAGCATCCGCCAGCATCCCTGTTCCTAAAAAAATTGCTATTAAAATATCTCTTAAATAACCCAGCAATCTACTAATGATAGTATAAAAACCAAATGTGCCTGTTGACTTAAGTAAGTTCATAAATCATATTAGTCTTAATTTTACCCCAATTGTACACTTATTGTTGTCAGAAATGAAAAAAACAAAAATTGATCATTACACAGATAAAGAAGCTTTAGATTTTCATAAAAACAAAAAACCAGGCAAGATTGAGATTATTTCTTCAAAAAATATGACAACTAAGCGTGATCTCGCTTTAGCATATTCTCCAGGAGTTGCTGCTCCTGTAAAAAAGATAAGTGAAAACCCAGAAGCAGCTTATGATTACACAAGTAAAGGAAATCTTGTTGCTGTAATAAGTAATGGTTCGGCAATATTAGGAATGGGAAATCTAGGTGCTCTTGCATCAAAGCCTGTGATGGAAGGAAAGGCCGTGTTATTTAAAAGATTTGCAGATATCGATTCAATTGATCTAGAGATTGATTGTAAAGATACAGACGGAATCATAAGTTCAATTAAAAATTTTGCACCTAGCTTTGGTGGAATAAATTTAGAAGACATAGCGGCCCCAGATTGTTTTATAATAGAACAGAAATTAAAAGAAATTTTGGATATTCCAGTTTTTCATGATGACCAACATGGAACGGCAATTATAACAACCGCAGCATTAATAAATGCTCTAGATATTTGTGGTAAATCAATAAAAAAAATTAAAGTTGTAGTGAATGGTGCTGGAGCCTCAGCACAGGCTTGCACTGAATTATTTAAAAACTCAGGAGTAAAATCTGAAAATATAATAATGCTAGACAGAAAGGGTGTTATTTATGAAGGAAGAACTGAGAGAATAGATCAATGGAAATCCAGATTTGCAGTTAAAACTAAACATAGAACTTTAGAGGATGCTGTTAATGGTGCAGATGTTTTTTTAGGATTATCTGCAAAAGGTGTTCTAAAAAAAGAAATGGTTAAATCAATGGCAAAAAATCCAATTATATTTGCTTGTGCGAATCCTGATCCAGAAATTACCCCAGAGGAGATTAATGAAGTTAGAAATGATGCAATAGTTGCAACAGGGAGATCAGATTATCCCAATCAAGTAAATAATTTAATTGGATTTCCTTATATTTTTCGAGGAGCTTTAGATGTTAGATCCAAAACGATAAATGAAGAAATGAAAGTTGCTGCAGCTAACGCCATAGCTAAGCTTGCAAGAGAAGATGTTCCTGATGAAGTGGTTGCAGCTATGGGTGGAGAAAGACCTCATTATGGAAGAGATTATATTATTCCATCAACATTTGATCCAAGATTAATTAGTGTAATACCAGTGGCTGTAGCAAAAGCAGCTATAGATAGTGGAGTAGCTAGAAAAAATATAGATGATTTTGATGTTTATAAAGATCAACTAAAACAAAGATTAGACCCAACAGTAACCATTATGCAAGGTATAAATTCATTTATTAAGAGAAATCAAAAAAAAATTGTTTTTGCAGATGGTGAAGATGAAAATACTTTAAAAGCTGCTATAGCATTTAAAAATTCTAAATTAGGTATTCCAATCCTGGTTGGTAAAGAAAGTAAGATTAAAGAACAAATTAAAAATATTGGTTATAGTGAAAATTTTGACATTGAAATTGTTAATTCAAAAGATGAAGAAAAGAGGAAAAGATACGTAAAATATTTATTTGAAAAATTACAAAGAGAGCAAGGATTATTAGAACGAGATTGTGACCGAATGATAAGAAATGATAGAGTTGTTTGGGCTACAAGTATGGTTGCCTGCGGCGATGCTGATGGTGCTGTAACAGGCAATACAAGAAGATTTGGCGCTTCATTTGAAAAAATTAAGCAAGTTGTTAATGTAAGAAAAGGTGAAATTATGTTTGGTTTAAACATGATCGTTCATAAAGGGAGAACAATTTTTATAGGTGATACAAGCGTCCATGAATATCCAACTTCTGAACAAATGGCTGAAATTGCTATATCTACAGCAAGAGTAGTTAGACTTTTTGGATTTGATCCTAAAGTTGCTTTTGTATCCCACTCTACATTTGGACAACCTCTTACTAGTAGAACAAAACATATTCGAAACGCTGTTGAGATATTAAAGGAAAGAAAAGTAGACTTTGAATTTGATGGAGATATGCAGCCTGATGTTGCTCTTAATCCAGAGTATGAGGAACTTTATCCTTTTGCAAAGATAGTTGGTAAAGCAAATATTTTGATAATGCCTGGACAGCATAGTGCAGCAATTTCTTATAAACTGATGAAAACAATTGGAGACGCAAAAGTTATTGGACCATTATTAATCGGACTTGGGCTTCCAATAGAAATTGCACCTTTAAGATCATCAACTTCTGAGATACTTAACCTAGCATCAATTGCTGCTTATTCTTCCCAAGTGATTGATTACAAAAAATAATTAATCTCTTTGAATTCTTAAGTCTTCTAGAAGAATAATGCTGGCAATCACGTCTTCAACATCAACTATTTCTTTTGCTTCACTTATTACTAAATCTTTTTCTTCAGAAGTTAAGGCAATTCCATAGATATAAATTTTCTTTTTATAGGTATCTATTTGATAATTGGTTGCCTTAATATTTTTATTAACAATTATAGCCGTTCTAAGTTGAGAAGTTATTAATACATCTTTTGCAGATTGCTTAAAATTAAACTCTTCCTTAATTTTGATATCATTTCTAACTGATCTTGCCCCTTTTGTTTCCCATGCTAATTTAGTAATTAACAATTTTTCTTCAGGGTTGTCTACCTTTCCAGTTATAAAAATTCTCCCATCCAAAACTTTAGTTTTGACCGCAAGAATATAATTTTTATCTTTAGCAAAAATTTTAGCACTAATAATTTTTTGCATTATTGAATCATCTATTTGAGTGCCTACCGTTCTTGGATCTAGAGCAACTGAGACTCCTGTTCCAAAAAGACCCTTGGAACCAACACCAATACAACCACTTATTATAAAACCTATTAAGATTAGAATTAATATTTTATTTTTCATTTTTTAATTTTAGACAATAATTGTATATTTCTTTCTTAGGTAAATTAGTAGTTTGATTTAAAATATCTGTAATTTCTTTAGTAGATAATTTATTGACCATTTTTTTTATTATATTCATATCTGATTCACTTAATTTTTGAGAGATTTTTTTATCTATTTTTTTTTCAGATATAACAACCGTCATTTCACCTTTTGGTTCTTTTTCAAATATCTCCAATTCGTCTATTTTTTTCCTAATAAATTCCTCATATATTTTTGTAATTTCTCTACAAAAAACTACCTTTCTTCCAAGAAAATTTTTTTTTAATTCAGGTATAATTTTGTTAATTTTTTTTGGAGAAACAAAAAAAACCAAAGTGTTTTCAAATTCTGAAAGTCTATTCAATTCTTTAGTCAATTGATGTTTTTTTTCTGGAAAGAAACCATAAAATAAAAATTTATCTGAAAATCCACTAATTGACACAGCTGTAGAAACAGCTGATGGACCAGGTATAGGAAAAATTTTAATACCATTATCAACACACTCATTTACTAGAATTGAACCAGGATCAGAAATACTAGGTGTACCAGCATCAGATATCAAAGAAATTATTTTTCCAGATTTTAGATATTCAATAATTTTTTCTACATTTTTTTTTTCATTAAATTTATGATTTGAAATCAATTTAGATTTTATCTGATATTTATCTAAAAGATTTTTTGAAATACGAGTATCTTCACATAAAACATAATGAGATTGTTGTAAAACTTCAATTGCTCTTAAAGTTATATCTTTAAGATTTCCTAAAGGAGTTGACACCAAATAGAGACCATTTTCGTATTCTTTTAATTTAAATTGTGGTTTTATGATCATAATTTAGCTTAAAAAATATTATACTAACATCAAAATGATTAAATTAATTAAAATTATTTATTTTATTTTTTTAAGTTTTTACTTTCTATTTTTTTCAACTGTTAATGCTCAAGAAAAAATTAAAATAGGATTATTAGTACCCATGACAGGAGAAAATAAAGGGATTGGAGAGTCAATAATTAAGGCAG
>CACKZH010000018.1 GCA_902604575.1 uncultured Pelagibacteraceae bacterium | reverse complement strand
TCTAAAAGTTCTGTAGAAATTTTTAATTTTTCTTGTTTGCAAAATTTTTCGATCATCAATCTTTGTAGATGCTGTGGGATATTTTTTGTAAAATTGGTGTTGTTATTGACGTATGAACAAACTTTATTTTTTGATAACATCAAAATACCCTCCAAGTGTTTTGCTTCGGAACTTTGAGTTTAATTTTTTTACTCTAAAATCAATACTTATTCTTGGAAATTTAGTTCTATTAATCACATTTCCATGTAAATGTAAGGGTGAAAACTTCAATATTTTTCCAAAATCACACTTAACTGGTTTTGCATATTTGGAAATAAGTTTATTTATTTTATTATAGCTAAATTTTTCGTTTAAAATTTTTTTTTCTAACTCAATAGATTTATTTAAATTAACTATTTGCATACTCTCAGTGCTAGAAACCTGGTGGAGAGGAAGCCAAAAATTTATTTCATCATTTGAGTGGTTATACCATTTATCACAATGATATGGGACAACTGCTTCAATATCATTTGGATACAAAACGCGGATATTTGGTAATTTTTGAAAAACTATTTCGTATTTAAATAATTTCTGTATTTCAGTTTTAATAAAATTTTTATAGGTTCTAATAAATTTTTTATCTTCTTTAACCACCTTAATTTTTTTTTTAATAATATCTTTTGGAAATTTTGCGATATAATGACTTATGTTTTTAACACTTTGATTATTTTTAAAAAAGCTTGAAAAATCAAATTTTTTATTATTATAGTTTAGGTACTTTGCTTCCATTTTAAAGATATATAAAATTACTATCTAAATTCAATTTCTTTTTTTTTAAAATAGATTTAACAATTCCTATATCTGGTACATAAACATTACTTTCTCTAGAAAGAAACGAAGCCCATAAAGAATATGTGCTATTTGACAAAATTAAATTTTTTGAATTCACAATATTAAAAAAATCGAAAATATCATCTCTTGTTTCTAAATAGATCTGTTCACCATAAACTTCTTTTAATTTTTTATAATGAATGTTTTTTTCAGAAGGACAAATAACTTTAATCGTTCTAGGATTTATTTTTTTTATTACATGACTATAAATATCAATTGTAGGCTGTTCTTGATGTTCTGGATTTGTGTCCAATGTTCCTAAATCATGAAAAAGGTGTCGTATATGAATTGTTAAATCACTTTGAGAAAAATTATTTTTGTTAATAATTTTATTTTTATTAATTAAATTGTTAAGTAATTTTGAATTTTCCAAAATTAGCGATATTTCTTGAAAAAAACCATCTAAATAAATAAATTTTTTTTTTAAAAGCCTTTCATCATTTATTAGCTCTTTATAGTTTTGGTCTTGAATATAAAAACATTTTTTTTTCCATAAATTCAGAATTTTAGATAATTTCGGTAAAGAGAAATATCCATCTACAATAGAGTCTATATTTTTTTTAGAATTAAAGTTATATATATTTTCATTTTCTGAAAATATAACTATTTTTTTTTGTATTTTTTTTTGAATTAATTTAGCTAAAAAAAATTGAAATAAAAAATTTCCGAACCTTCCTTTTTTTTCAATAAAAATCACTTTTCATCTACTTTTTTTTTCCAATTAATCGCATTAGAAATGCTTTTAAAAAGGTTATTTTTTAATTTTAGATTTAAAACACTATTTGTATATTGATTATCACAAACCAATTTCTCAGTATCTCCTGGTCGCGGTTTGCTTTTTATAATATTAAATTTCTTATTGATTATCTTTTCAAAAGTCTTCAAAATTTCTAAAACCGAATATCCGTTACCAACACCACAATTAAATTCATAAGATTTGTTAGTTTGTTTAATTTTATTATAAGCCTCTAAGTGTATTTTTGAAATATCTTCAACATCAATATAATCTCTAATTGCTGTTTTATCTGGAGTTTTGTAATTGGTACCATAAAGATTAAAAGTCATTTTTTTTTTCAAGAAAGAGTCAATAATATTTCCAAACAAATGTCCTGTATTTTTTAGTGGGCCAGTCCTAAGTTTTGAATCAGACCCAATAACGTTAAAATATCTTAAAACAACAAATTTAAAATTATATTTTTTTGCGTAATATTTTATTATTTCTTCTCCAATTAATTTTGTTTTTCCATAGATACTAGTTGGTGATTTAATATCATTTTCTTTAATTTTATTTTTTTTTATATCACCATAAACTGCACAGGTTGAGGAAAATATAAAATATTTTATTTTTGAATCTACACAAGCATCTAAAAATTTAATTAAATTTATTACATTATTTTTATAATATTTTTCTGGATAACTCATTGACTCTGGAACTAAAATTGAAGCTGCCAAATGCATTACACACTTAATATTTTTCTCTTTAATTATCTTAGAAATTTTTTTTTTTTTTGATATATCAATTTTATAAAGCTTGGCTTTAGGATTTTTTAATTTTTTAGAACCAGTTGATAAATTATCAATAATTGTATGATTAATATTATTATCAGATAAAATGTAACTTAATTGACTTCCGATATAGCCACACCCACCAGTTATTAAAACACTCATATGATCACTAAATTTTTATTAATTCTGTACCTTTTTCATAAAAATTAAAATCTATAACTTTTTTATTAAAGAATTTACTTTTAAATTTTTTTTGATTTTTATTATCAACAAAAAATAACAGAAATCCTCCTCCACCTGCTCCAAGTAATTTTCCTCCAATTGCTCCAGAATTTATTCCATAATTATAAAGCTGATCAATTTTATTATTGGTAGTATTTTTGGATAAACTTTTTTTTAAAAGCCAGTTTTGGTGCAGTAACTTTCCAAGGATGTTAAGATCACCACTAATTAACTCTTGCTTAAATTCCTCAGTTAATTTAGAAATTTCTTGTAAAGAATTAAGATTTGATTTTTTTTTGACTTTAGCTAATATTTGTTCAGATTTTCTTAATTGATCTGTGTATACTAAAAATAGTTTTTGGTTAAATTTTAAAATTCTTTTTTTATCAATGTTTAGGTTATTTACTTTTACTTTGTTTTTGTCATAAAACTTATACCACTTAAATCCGCCATAAACTGCATTATATTGATCTTGCATACCAATTGGTTTTTTTAAAATATCAATTTCAATCTTACATGCTATGCTAGCTATTTCTTTTTTTCTTAATCCTAAATTTTTAAAACAATTGATTACATTTATTAAACCCACCAGAAAAGAGCTTGATGAACCTAATCCACTTCCAGTTGATGGAATATCTGCAACTGATATTATTTCTAAACCATTTGATATCTTAAAATATTTAAATGTTTCCCTTAACATTTCATGTTGAATAAGTTTTACTCTTTTAACGTTTTCAGTTTTTGAATAAGAGAATCTTAATAAATTATCAAATTTCTTATTAAGACCAACATAAACAAATTTATCAATAGTAGTTGAAATTACATTTCCATCAAAATTCTGATCAACTAGATTATCAGTGCCTCCTCCAACAAAACTTATTCTTAGGGGTGTTTTGGAAATAATCATTTCTCTAAAATATAATTTATAGCTTGTTCAATATTGTGCTTGTATATACAATTTTTATCATCTTTAAAATTTTTATTTAAAATAATTGGTTTAACTTTTGCCTTAATTGAAGCAAAATAATCATTTGCACTATCTCCAATGAAATATGATTTTTTTAAGTTTATATTAAACTCATTTTTTGCTAAATAAATTAATCCTGGCTTTGGCTTTCTACATTTACAATTAATTTTAAATTTTAAATTTTCACCTTTAAAACCTTTATCTGGATGGTGTGGACAAAAATAAATTTTATCAAAATAAAATCCCTTTTTTGACAAAAACGACTCATATTCTTTAAATGATTTAATTAATTGATGATAACTAATAAACCCTTTGGCTACACTCGGCTGGTTAGTAATTAAAAAAATTAAGTATTTGCTTTTTCTAAGTTTAACAAGTGATTTTATTGAATTTTTTAAAAAAGAAAATGGATCAGAATATTTATTAGGACCCATGTCTTTATTAATCACACCATCTCTATCTAAGAAAATTGCAGGTATTTTGTTTTTAATTGATTTGTATGTATAAATTTTACTTTTAAAATCTTTTTTAACAATTTTGTATCTTTTTGGAGTCCCAAAATCTTTACAATATTCTCTAGAATTATAAGAAACAATCTTTTTTTTTTTTCTAATTAATTTTCTTAACAAATATTTACTAAAATCATTTTTTTTATTCTTTGGAATTTCATTTAAAATTTTCTTTTTAATTATAAATAAACCAGCCATTGTTAAGTTATTTGAGATTATTTTTTTTTTATGAGGTTTAAAAAAAAAATTTTTAATAATTCCATCATCGTTTGCATCTATTATATCGCTATCAAAAAGATGATCGCTGGGATGAGAAAACACCGTTAAATCACTTTTTTTTTCTTTATGAAATTTTAAAAATTTAGAAAAATCAATATCAAAAAGTAAATCCCCAAATATAACCAATACATCATCACTCAATTTATTTTTATTTAAATTAGATAAGCATCCGGCTGTTCCTAAAAGTTTTTCTTCTTCATAAAAAAAATATTGTTTATTTGATTTAGTAAATTTAGAAATTATTTCGGTATTTTTTCCACAGAGAAAATGAATTTTATTCAATCCAAATCTCTCTAGATTTTTAATAATTATATCTAATAAAGTTTTATTATTAAATTTTGTTAAAATTTTAGGAATTGACTGAATTTTTTTAAATCTAGTGGCTAATCCTCCTGAAATTATTACAGTATCAATTTTTTTCATTAACTAGTGATGTTTTATTTTGTCTAATGGCTTCTTGTACAGCTTGAAGAGATGTTTTTTTAAACTTAAAACCCTCTTTATTGAGTCTTGTTACATTATAATTGTAATTTGGAACGTCCCCTTTCCAACCATAACTAGTTTTTCCATAAATAATTTTTTTTTTAGATTTAAATATCTTGACTACTTCATTTGCTATTTTTCTTACCTTCACACCTGTATCATTTGGGCCACAAAGGTAAATTTTAAATTTAGTTTTTCTTTTACTTAAAAAAATCATACATGATATTAATTCTTTCACATATACGTAGGGTTTTTTTTGACTACCATTGCCTAAAACTTTAAGATATTTTTTTTTTAAAATTTTTTTGCAAAAATCAAAGATTACTCCATGAGTTAGTGGTGGACCAACTACATTTGGAAACCTAATAATTAAATATTTTAAATTTTTTTTTTTTGAAAAATCTTCTAAATATATTTCTGATATTAATTTATACTCACCATAATAGGAAATAGGGTTATAAATTTTGATATTTTCATTAATTTTTTTTTTGATATTTCCATAAACTGCTGAGCTAGAAGAAAAGATAATTTTTGAATTTTCGGATAAATATTTACTAAAAAAATCTATTGAGACTTTAGTAGTCATAAATGTTTTAACCAAATCAACATTTCCATCTTTTATACCAGCTTGAATATCTGAGTTTGCTGCTAGCAACCATAAATAATTAATCTTTTTTTTTAAAAGAATTTTTTTTTTTAATTCTTCAAAATTAGACACATCGCATTTGATTAATTTAAATTTTTTACTCTTATTTAAAAATTCTAAATTTTTTTTTTTTCCTAGACTAAAATCATCAATACCGTAAACGATATGACCAGATTTTATTAATTCACCAGCTAAATTTGAACCTATTGTTCCCGCAACTCCTGTAATTACTGAAAATTTAGTATTTTTCATTAAATTTTTTAATGATCTTTTCAGCTTGATATATTACCTGGTCTGAATTTAAATATTCCCACGATCCACATCTTCCTGCATGTACTATATTTTTCTTTTTATAAAAATTAAGTATTTCATCAACATTTTTTCTGTGGTTTAGATCATAAATAACATATGCATATTTAAATTTTCTAATTTCAGAAAAATTAATATCTTCTTTTTTACTACAAAAATTCAATTTTTTTAAGCCTTCAAAGATCTTTGATAAAATTTGTTTGTTGCTTAATTTACTTACTTCATCTCCTTTTCTAAAAGTAATTTCAATTAAAAACGATGTTGTATTTTTTTTTGAATAGTTTTTACCTAAAAAATCAAGTTTGGACAATCTATGGAAAATTATATTTTTATCAGGTACCATAAATGCAAAATTATTTCCTCCAACATTTCCTTTGACATTAATTAGAGAAATTATAATTGAATTATATTTTAAATTCTTTGATCTATCTAAAATTTTCTTAGGAGTTTTTTTAAAAATATTACAAAATTCATTTAAAGGAATAGTTGAAAAAAGGAAATCACCCTTAAAAGAATTTTTATTTGTTATTACTGAAAATTTATTATTTATTTTTTTAATATTTTTGATCTTTTGATTTAGATAAGTCTTGTTTTTAAAATTTAATGAAGAATAGTAAGCATCAAACAACGCCTGTATACCTTTTGATTTAGGATATTGAAAATATAACTGATGTTTGTAACCCTCAGATTTTTTACCTTTAGCACTTTTAATAATATCATTTTTTGGAGGTTTAGGAATTCTTTCAACCATTTGAGTATCCATGAAGGACGGATCAAACTTCCAAATTTTTCTGTTATACGGTTCTAAATACGTCCTTGTTATACCTTCACCAAATATTTTATAAAAAAATTGAATCATATTTGAATGTTGAAAATTTTCAAAAGGATTATCTAAAAAAGTATTTAGACAATAATTTAATTCTTGTTTGGGAAGTTTGTATAATTCATTTTCAAAAGGATACTTAATATATTTATTCTTATAAATTATTTTATTTGATCTTTTGAGTGTTTTTACATTTTCTTTTAGTATATCTATATTTTTTTTCAAGATTTCTTTATGTTTTGAAAAAATAATGTGTGGTCCAACATCATAAGCAATATCTTTGCAAGTAAAAGATCTTAGCAATCCTCCTGGCTCTGAATTTTTTTCTATGAGCATAATTTCTTTTATTTTTTTATTTTTCTGAAGAAAATGTGCTAATGCTACTCCTGATATACCTGCACCTAAAATTATTGCTTTCATGATAACATTATATTAATACAAGAAAATTGTAAGTTTATATATTTAATTATTAAATTAAAATTTGATTAATCGTTTTTATGCTAAATGCAACAAAAAAAGAAAAATTTATTTTATTAGTCATTTCATTTTATTTTTTATTCTCCATTAAACATATTATTTATGGAGGTATTTTTTATGATGATTGGGCTTTAACTGTAGGACATTTATATGATCAATCTTTCAGTGAAAAATTTGATGATCTTGTTTTTAAAACTTTTTTAACAAGACCAATAGGTGGGATATATCTAGCTTTTTTAACTGAACTTAAAAAATTAGATCACTTATATATTATAATTAATTCTACTTTTTGGCTTTTATCGGCTTTACTAATCTATAATTCATTTGCAGCACAAATAAGTAAACAAGGAAGAAATTATATTTTATTGTCTTTATTATTTCCTTCGTTTGCATCAACTATGATATTTTCTCCTGTGACACAGACACTTGGAGTTATGTCAATTTTTTTTTGGTCTATTTCAATATTTTATGCTCGAAATAAAAATTTTTTTAAATCTATAATTTTCTTTATTGTTTCAGTTCTGACTTATGAAGTATCTATAATATTATTATTTTTTAATATTTATTTATTATCTGTTGAAAATGAAAAAAGCAAAACAATTAAAAAACTACTCAAATTAATATTTTTTTTTGGAGTAATAACAATCAGTATAATTATTTTTCAAATACTTTTATCCAAAATTATAGGATATAATGCTTCTCTGAAGTATGCTTTTTGGTTTGAAGGAAATCAAATTTTTTTTGAAGAAGATTTTTTACAAAATATAAAAAAATATTTTTTTAAACCTTTAATATTAATAATTTATGATATTCCAAAATTATTATTAAGTTCAATTGTTTTTTTTAAATTTGAAATATTTTATCTTTTTACATTAATATTATTTGCTTGTTTAATTTTAATAAACTTCAACTCTTTTGAAATAAATAACTTTAGAAAAACTCATTCAAAATATATCTTGTTTTTAGCTATAGTTATTTCAAGTATTTCTGTTTTCTTTGTTTATCTTTTGGTTACTTCAGTGCCTCAGGTAAATGGCTACTATAATAGAGGGTTGGTAGGACTATTTGTCTGTTTCTCTTTATTTTTAGGTTTTTTGAATGATATAGATCTTAAAAGTAAAATTACAAACAATTTTAAACATTTCTTTATAATAATTTTAATTATATTAAATTTTAATTCATTTTCAATTCAACAGGGAAACCATATTAAAGCAGAGATCGAGAGACAAAAACTTTTAAATGAGATTACAAATTTTTATGAAAGTAAAAAAAATAAGACGTCAGAAGTTTTAAAACCAGTTATTTTTATGATCTTTGATACATATCTCAATCAAAACTATAACGATGAAACAATTTTTTCTGAAGAAGTAGAGGATTTATATTTTGCAGTAAATTATCATACAAATAAAAATGTAATAGCAAAAAGAATATACAAAGATAAATATTGTTATAATATTCTAAGTATAAATGATAATCGAATAATTGGTCGAGTTACCTCAAAAGATAGAAAATTTAAAGAAAAAGAAATTGCAATTTTTTATGAGTATTCTAAAATGAATAAAGATCTTTATTTTTACTCTAATTCAAAATTTATAAAATTGTCTTATGACAATAAAAAAAATTACGAAATTTTTAAGAATATTTTAAAATGTCAAATATAATTTTATCTTTATTATTTTTTATAATCAGTTTTTTTTCATTTAAATATTACATCAAAATTGCACATAAACTTGAATTTACTGACACTCCAAACTCATTATCAAATCATAACAAAATTATACCAACAGGTGCTGGTATAATTTTTTTATTTCTTATTAGTTTAATTTATTTTTTTTTAATTATTGGTTACAATTTTTTGTCTCTAAATATCGAATTCCCAAATAGACATTATCTATTTTTAATATCTATTTTATTTCTTGGTATAATAAGTTTTATTGATGATATTAAAAGTATACATCCGATATACAGATTTCTCGTTCATCTGGTTACCGTTTTAATTAGTATACCATTGTTTTCATATGATATTATTTATTTTTTACCTGAAAAACTTTTATTTTTAATAATGATATTTTTTTGGGCTTATTTAATTAATATTTTTAATTTCTTAGATGGTTCTAATGGCTACTTAACTATAAATTCAATATTTATTTTTTTTAGTTATTTAATAACTTTTTATTTTGATTCTAATAATATAGAGATTTATGACTTTAACTTTATAATTATTTTATTCACTATAAAAATTTTACTTGTTTATCTTTATTTTAACTTTCCTAAACCTAAAGTATTTTGTGGAGATAGTGGAAGTATATTAATAGGTTATATAATTGGATATATTGCCTTTGATTTAATATTTAATGATTACTGGTATATTGCTATATCGCTTCTTTCGTATCCAATTATGGATATATCAATTACAATTTTTAATAAAGTTAGGGAAGGTAAATATCCCTGGGAAAGATTGTTTGATTATTTTTTTCTCAAAGCTTTGAACCGTACAAATAAAAATCATAATAAAATATTTTTAATTACATTATATTATAATTTAATTAATTTAATTATAATCCTGTTAATGTTGTATTTTAATATAAAGTATTTTTTTATTTTTTCTTTAATTTTAGCGTCTTTAAAAATTTACATATTCAGCTCAATAAATTATAGAAAACTAATTTTTTAAATCTTTATCTAGCATATCCTTGATCATTTCTTCAAATTTTATTTGTGGTTTCCAGTCTAAAGTTTTTTTTGCTTTTTTAAAGCTTCCTCTTAAATGGTCTACTTCTTGCGGTCTAAAATATTTTGAGTCAATTCTTATATATGTTCGATTTGTTTTTTTATCATATCCTATTTCTTTAAGTCCTTTTCCTTTCCAAGATATTTTAATACCAACTAAAGAAAAGGATATTTCAACAAATTTTCTAACACTGTAGCTTTTCCCAGTAGCGATAACAAAGTCATCAGGTTTTTTATACTGTAATATCTTCCACATTGCCTTAACATAATCTCTGGCATCGCCCCAATCTCTAAAAGCATCTAGATTTCCTAAATATAAATATTTTTGTTTTTTTTTTAAAATGTTAGCGATTCCCATTGTGATTTTTCTGCTCACAAATGTCTCTCCTCTGGATGGACCCTCGTGGTTAAAAAGAATTCCAGTTGATGCAAACATTTTATAAGAAGTTCTATAATTTTTAGTAATCCAATGTGCGTAAAGCTTAGCAGCACCATATGGACTCGCCGGTTTCATCGGGCTGTTTTCATCCTGAGGTGGAGGAGTTGTGCCATACATTTCAGAAGTTGACGCTTGATAAAATTTAATTGATTTTTTTAAATTTAAAATTCTTATTGCCTCTAAAATTCTGAGAGTTCCTATAGCATCTGCGTTAGCAGTATATTCAGGAGTCTCAAAACTTACTTGCACATGTGATTGGGCAGCTAAATTATAAATTTCAGTTGGTTTAACTTTCTTAATTACGTTAATTATTGATGAAAAATCAGTTAGATCACCGTAATGAAGAAAAAGTTTAGGATTTGGCTCGTGAAGATCGTTATAAATATCATCTATTCTTTGTGTGTTAAATGATGAGGACCTTCTTTTAATTCCATGAACTTCGTAATTTTTTTTTAAAAGAAATTTAGCAAGTATAGAACCGTCCTGTCCAGTTATACCAGTTATTAATGCTATTTTTTTTTTCATTTAAAATAAATATATTATTTATACATTAATGCATAATTATTTTTGTGATAAATTTATATCAATGTATTTAATATTTTAAATACAGAGCATCACCCCAACTAGGATGCTCTGGTGTTTTAGTTAAAACCCTTTTAAATTTAAAATTATCTAAAAAGTTATCAAGATCTTTTGCTAAAACACAATTTTCATACAATTCTTCAAAATTAATTTCTGTATATATTGCGTCGATATTTTTTAAAATATTTACACCTCCCTTTAAAGCCTCCAGCTCCGCTCCTTGAATATCAATATTTATAAAATTAAAATTATTAATTTCGTACTTTTTTGAAAATATAGTGTCGAGTTTTTGTGTCTTAACTCTGCATTTTTTTTTTATAAAAATAGATGGATAGAGATCTTTGTGTAATTTTAAATCTAAAATTGAACTACTTTGAGAATTATTGGTAATATTAAGTTCAATTTCTTTATCATCTGAACTATACATTGCAAAGTTTTCTATGTTTATTTTCATTTTAAATAAATGATTATAAAAAAATTTTTTTAATTTAAGTTTTGAAATTAAGTTAGGATTAGCTTCAATTAATATTACATTTTTTAAGTCATTTTTAAGATAAGAATATAACTCTTCTCCTTTGTGTGCACCAATATGAATTACACCTTTAATATTTATTTCATATTCATCAATAATTTTTTTAAGATCAATATACATTTCTAAATATTATAATTGTTAAATAATTTTAAATATTCACTTGAAATATTTTTCCAATTATATTTTTTTTTAAAACTTTTAATTCCATTTTTTGAAAAATTAATTAATTTTTTTTTGTCTGATAATAAATATTTAATAAAAGATGAAGCACTAAAAATACTATTAAAAACTTTCCCAGATTTCGTCCAATTTGATATTTCTTTAGCATTTCCAGCATTCAAAGAAACAAAAGGTAAACCAGAGGCTGATGACTCAAATAATACTAGTGGAGAACACTCCAATCTTGAAGTAAATAAAAACAAATCACTACTAAAAAACGCTGATAATACTTTTTTTCTGTTTATTTTTTGGAAAAAATAAACCTTCTTATTTTGAAAAAAAAATTCTGTTAATTTTTTCAAAAAATATAAATAGAAAAAGTAAGCTTTTGAATTAAATTTATCACCTATAAATATTAAATTAATTTTATCTTTATAATTTAAAAGAAAAAAAATTAGTATTGATAAATCCTGTCCTTTATTAAATTTAAAATTTGATACATTAATTATATTTTTCTTTGCTTTTATTATCTTACTAGAATGGAAAAAATCAGAAAATTTTTTTTTATCAAAAATATTTTCTGCAGCATTAGGAATTAATGAATGATTTTTTATTTTATTTTTTTTTAAATAATTTATATCTATATAGTTATTAGAATGAACTATAATCCTATTAAAATAAGATAATTTGCTCTTTAAAATAGTGAAGTAATTTTTGTAGCCAATTTTTTTTAAGCCAGAAAACCCACAGGTTGCTAAATATATATTCGAATTAATTTTATTTAGTATCGGTATTGCAGCATCCAAGGTCCACTGTTGTGCTGCATAAAATAATATAACATCAAAATTACCCTTAAATAGAAAATCATGATACTCTCTTACTTTACCATAGATACCCTTTACGTAATTCCCCCTGATGGCAAATCTATATACATTTATTTTATTTATTCTCTCAATTTTGGGTAATTTTTTATAAAATTTTGATGTAGCGATTGATACTTTATGCCCTTTTAAAGTAAAGTTTTTAGCCAATTGCTCAGCTACTTTTTCAACACCTCCTACAGAGGGATAGTAAAATTCACAACAAATCAATATATTCATTTTTTCTTAATTTCAAAATTTTTCTAATACTCCAATTTTTTAATAAAGTGAGATTACCGATTATAATATTTAAAATTAATTTTAAATTAAATTGAAATAAATAATATAAAAATATTCTTAATCTCTGATTAACTATGTGCTTTGATCTTGAACTTGCGCTATTAATTCTATCAATTTGATAAATTAATAAACTTTTATCAATAAATCTTATTTTATTCTTTTCCAAAACTTTTAACCAAAAAAAATAATCTTCAAAAGAATAAAAATATTTTGACTCAGGAAATCCATTAACTTTGTTAAATAATTTTTTAGTCATAATAACAGAACTTGTTGCTATTAAATTTTTATAAAATAAAATTTTATGATTAATTAATTCAAATGGTATTATAAAGTAATTTTTATAGAAACTTTTTTCATTTACATCATACATGTCTATATTTGTGCATGAAATATCTAAATTTTCTTTCTTCATGATTTTAATTTGAATTTCTGTTTTATCTTTTTTTAAAATATCATCACTATCACAAAAACTAATAAATTTAGAAGACTCACTACAATTTCTTACACCTATATTTCTTGCCTCTGCTGGTAAAATTTTTCTTTTGATAGAAATTACTTTTAATCTTTTAATTTTGCTAAAATGTTTATTAATAAGATCAATTGTTTTATTTGTTTTACTATTATCTATAATAATTATTTCCCAATTTTTATAAGTCTGCTCTTTTATACTCAGAAGAGTTTTTTTAATTGTTTTTTCAGAATTATAAGTGGGAACTATAAAAGAA
>CACKZH010000017.1 GCA_902604575.1 uncultured Pelagibacteraceae bacterium | reverse complement strand
AGAAAAAATTCAATGGGTATTAGGAATTTAAAACCTTTGTTGGAGAGTGTTAAATTTAAGTCAAAAAAGTTTTCAAATTTAAAAATATTCTTAAAAAATAACCTAAAAGATATTAATAAAAATTGGCCTAAACAATTACCCAAAGGTATTATCCATGGTGACTTATTTATAGATAATATCTTTTTCAAAAAAAATAAACTTTCTGGAATTATTGATTTCTACTTTGCCGCCAATGATTATTTTATGTATGAAATTGCTATATGCATCAATGCTCTTTGTTTTGACCATAAAAAGAGAAAATTCCAAATGAATCATAAAAAAATTAAAAATTTAATCAAAGGGTATGAAAGTGTTAAAAAAATTTCAATAAAGGAAAAGAAATCTATAAATATTTTATGTAGAGGTGCAGCATTGAGATATTTGTTAACAAGATTGTATGACTACTCAAATACACCAAAAACAGCATTGATTAAAATCAAAGACCCTAATGAATATTATCAAAAATTGCTTTCTCACAATAATTTAAGTTCATTTAAAGACTATTTAAATTAATGATTACAATTTATACAGACGGTTCTTGTTTAACAAATCCAGGTAATGGTGGATGGGCTGCCATTATAAATGATGAAAAAGAAATAAGAAAAATTAGTGGTAGTGAAAAAAACACTACAAATAATAGAATGGAGCTACTTGCTCCAATTAATGCACTGAAAGATATGAAACCTGGTGTTAAAATAAAAATATATACTGATTCTCAATATGTAAAAAATGGAATAACCGAATGGATTAATACTTGGTTAGCTAATAATTGGAAAACCTCAAAAAAAGAAGATGTTAAGAATAAAGATTTGTGGATTGATTTATATAATTTGAATAAATCACTTAATGTTCAATGGAATTGGGTAAAGGCTCATGATGGAAATCCTATGAATGAAGAAGTAGACTTATTAGCTAAAAAAGCTGCTAATTTAGATTAATTTTAAAAAATTTTGAGCTGCTGAGATTTCACAAGAGGCTGTATCTTCCTCAGCTTGTATTTTTTTTACAATATTATCATCAACTAACATTGTATATCTTGCTGATCTCATTCCTTGACCTCTATCATGTCTGTCTATTTCTGCGCCTATTGATTTAGTAAATTCGCAGTATGGGTCTGCTGCCATAAAAATTTTGTCATCAACTTTTTGGCTTTCACCCCATGCCTTCATCACGTTTGGATCATTAACAGAAACACAAATAATTTTTGTAATCCCTTTGCTCTTTGCCTCCTCATAATTATCAACATAACCTGGCAAATGTTTTGCTGAACAGACTTTAGTAAATGCTCCAGGAACACCAATCACAATTGTTTTATGATCCTTAAAGACTTCTGCTGTAGTAATTTTTTTTGCTGCTCCACCTGTTTCTAAATAAAAAAATTCTGAATTTGGAACTTGTTCACCTTCTTTGATCTTCATTTTATTTTACCTATAATATATTTTTTAATTTTATCTAAGTTATTATCAATTATATCATAATCTTCTTTTTCATTCAAAATAAACTCAAGTTCTTTTGGTAAATCAGATTTTAAATTTATAGCTTTATGAACAGCCTCAGGGAATTTGCAAGGATGTGCGGTTGCTAGCACTATATTATTTCCTTTCAAGTTGTGTTTATCAAACGCTCCATACCCAATTGCTGTATGTGGATCTAAAACTCTGTCAAATTTTTCGTAAACTTGTTTGATTACATCTAAAATTTCATCCTCACTCATCCTGGCTGATAAAAAATCTTTGCTAATTTTGTTTAATTTATCCTCGTTTATTAAATATTGTCCATTTTCTTTAATATTTTTCATATCTAATGAAGTCTGTTGATCATCTTCACTATTTAGATCAAATATAAGTCTTTCAAAATTACTTGCTATTTGAATATCCATACTTGGAGATATAGTTTCTGAAACCTTTTCCGCTTTATAACTACCTTTTGATATTGCTCTATGCAAAATATCATTTTGATTAGTTGCAACAATCAATTTATCTATAGGCAAGCCCATTTTTTTTGCTAAATATCCCGCATATACATCTCCAAAATTTCCTGTCGGTACTGAAAAATTTGTTGGTTTGCTTTCATCTTCAACTGATAAATAACTATAAAAATAATATACACTTTGAGCAATAATCCTTGCCCAATTAATAGAGTTTACACCCGACATTTTAATGTCATTTGAAAATTTCTTATCTGCAAACATGGATTTAACCAAGTTTTGACAATCATCAAAATTACCCTTTATGGCTATGTTAAATACGTTTTCATCGTTACCTGTTGTCATTAATTTTCTTTGAACTGGTGAAACACGATTATCTGGATGAAGCACAAAAATATTTACATTTTTTTTACCTTTTATTGCATCAATTGCTGCGGCACCAGTGTCTCCAGATGTAGCAACAACAATATTAATCTTTTGATTTTCATTATTTAGGTAATGCTCATAAAAGTTACCCAAAAGTTGCATAGCAATATCTTTAAAAGCTAAAGTTGGGCCATGAAATAGCTCTAACACGGTCCTATCTCCAAGCTTTATGAAATCTACAACACTATCTCGTCTAAATGCAGAGTAAGACTTGTCAATAATTTTACTTAATTCAGCCTCTGACATGAAATTACCAATGAAAGGATAAACGATCTTTCTGGCTAACTCTGAGTAGCTTAGTTCTTTAAAATCTTTAACTTCATTTTCAGTATATTTCGTCAAGGTTTCGGGAATAAATAGGCCCCCATCATCAGCAAGACCTTTGATAAAAACGTCTTTAAATTCAAAGGTTTTAGATGTGTCTCTTGTACTTACGTATCTCATTTAATAATTTTTTTTCCTAAAATATAAATATATTAAAAGGATTGAAATCGCCATAGAAAACCAAGTAATTGCATACTTCTTATGATTATTTGAAATTTTAGCAGTGATCACTCTAGGTTTTGGCATTTTATAATCACCGTTTAAATAAATGACATAATCTGAAAAATTTCTTCCAGTAAATTTAAGAATATCTTCTCTATTTAAAGTAAACCAATAATTTTTCTCAATATCGTTTTCTGGCTTGAATTTGTTTGGTTTGGTTTGCAGCATAAGAGTGCCTACTATTTTATTTTGATCAACTAAATTTATTTCAGATAGATCTTTTTTTTCAAAAGGTATCCACCCCCTATTTATTAAATAATTTTCGTCACCAATTTTTATTGGATTAATTACTTCAAATCCAGGTTTGCCATTATCATTTAAATTGTACAAATAAATTTGTTTATCAAAATCAATTTCTCCACTTATCTTTATTCTAAGATAGTTTTTTTTTTCAAGGTTAGACAATTCTACAGGGTCGTTTTTTAGGGAATTTTCTATTTGCTCAATTAACTCTAATTTCCAATTTAATCTATAAATTTGCCAAAACCCAAGAGTGAGCAGAGTTAAAATAATAAAATAAACAAAAACTGAAAATAGTAATTTATTCTTCAAGGATAAATATTAACTTCCCCAAATATAAATTGCAGCAAATAAAAATAGCCAAACTACGTCAACAAAATGCCAGTACCAAGCAGCTGCTTCGAATCCAAAATGATGATCTTTAGTAAAATGACCAAGTCTTCCTCTCCACAAACATACAGCCAAAAATATTGTTCCAACAATCACATGGAAACCGTGGAAACCCGTCGCCATATAAAAAACCGCTCCATAAATATGGCCTGAATAAGTAAAAGTAGCGTGATGATATTCGTATGCTTGCAATAATGTAAAAAAGAAGCCAAGAATGACAGTTAGTGTTAAACCTTGTATAAATCCCTTTCTATCATCTTCTAATAAAGCGTGATGAGCCCAGGTAACAGTTGTTCCTGATAATAATAAAACTAAAGTATTTATTAAAGGAATATCCCAAGGATCAAATGTTTCTATATCTTTTGGTGGCCATACATTTCCAACAAATTCATTTGGAAACAAACTTATATCAAAGTAAGCCCAGAACCACGCAACAAAGAACATTACCTCTGAAGCAATAAATAATGTCATTCCATATCTATGATGAATTTGAACAACAGGAGTATGATGACCTTGATGTTCAGCTTCGATTACTACATCTCTAAACCACATATAAGCACCATAGATTAATAAAGCTAAACCAAGATACATTCCCCATGAAATACCGTTATGCATATAAAAAATTGCACCTATAGCTAATACTAAGCATGCAAAAGATGTATAAATTGGCCAAGGGCTTGGGTCAACTAAGTGGTAATCGTGTTTTTTTTCTGCTGACATTTTTCGTGATTATGATTGTTTATAGTAATCTGTCGAGAAAAAAGTGTACGACATGGTTACATCTTGTAAATTTTTTGTTGTCGGATCGTTTACAAGTTCAGGGTCTAAATAAAAAGTCATTACATAAGTAGCCTTCTCACCAGCCTTTAACTCTTGTTTTTCAAAACAAAAACATCCTAATTTACTATAATATTTACCAAAACTAGCAGGCGAAACATTGAAGCTCGCTACTCCAGAAGTAGTGTCATCACCATAGTTTTTTACTTCAAACTCAATTCTATTAACCTGGCCAACCTTAACATCAATTACATTTGATTTTGCTTTAAAGTCCCATTCTAGATTGTTCACATTTGTATCAAATCTAACACTTACAACTTTATCCAATACTATATCTGGAGCTTCTTTTGATACCTGAGTTGTTCCTCCAAATCCAGTTACCCTACAGAATAAATCATACAAAGGCACTGCAGCAAATGACAAACCTAACATTAGGACAAAAATTCCTGTCAATAATATTGGGGTTAATATTTTACCTTTCATCATATCTGTCTGTCAAATACTCCAACGTTATAAAGAGTAAATACAAATAAAAAAACCATAAAAGCTAAAATTGCTATTGCAGTTAATATATTTTTTTTCTTTGTTTTTTTATCAGGTGTTATCATAAAATTTTATCTATTAAAAAAAGCACAAATATTAGGAATAAATATAAAATTGAATATCCAAATACTGCTTTTGCTTTTTTTGCATCAAATTTATTTTTCTTACATTTGTAAAGTTCAAAACATAAATAATTATAATAAATTGTCAAAATTAAAGATGGTATTAAAAACACCAAACCTATGAACTCGATAGCATATGGCAAAATTACAATTGGGAGCATTATAAGCGAATAAACCAATATATTTAATTTTGTACTCTCCACACCATTGGTAAGTGGAAGCATTGGTATTTTTGCTTTTTTATAGTCGTCAGATTTGTACAAGCTTAAAGCCCAGAAGTGAGATGGGGTCCAAAAAAATATAATCAAAAAGAAAGTAAGTGGCTCTAATGAAAGAGAGTTAGTGGCTATAGTCCAACCAATAACAGGTGGTAATGCTCCTGCAGCACCACCAATAACAATATTTTGAGGGGTTTTTCTCTTTAGCCAAATCGTATAAACAAAAACATAAAACAAAATAGTAAACAGTAATAAAGCAGCTGATATTCTATTAGAGTAAAAATCGAGTACAATTACAGAAAATATTGAAAGAGAAATTCCAAAAACTAGAGCTTGGTTTTTGTTTACTTTACCTGTGGGTATTGGTCTAAGACAAGTTCTTGTCATTAATGCATCAAGATCAGACTCATACCACATGTTTAAAGCTCCAGCCGCTCCTGCTCCAATTGAAACTAAAATTATTCCAATGATTGCATCCTTTGTTGGGATAATATTCGGGGCCATTAACAATCCAACTGCACATGTAAAGATAACCAAAGACATTACTCTTGGTTTCATTAATTTAAATAATTCAGATAAATTAAAGGCGTCTTCTTGAGATAAGTTTCTATTTTTTAATTTAGACTTAATCATTAATTTAAATTTAAAAAATCTTATTTGCTAAATTTAGCTAGTAGATTTTTCAACACCCTCTTCATCTTCAAACTTTGGCAACTCTTCAAAAGTATGAAAATTAGGTGGAGATGGTACTGTCCATTCTAAAGTTGTAGCGCCTTCTCCCCACGGGTTTTGTGCTGCAGCCTTTTTCTTATAAAACGCATAAGCAAGGTTTATAAAAAATACTACCAATCCTATTACAGAAATATAAGAACCAATTGAAGAAATGTAATTCCAGCCTGCAAAAGCATCTGGATAGTCAGCATATCTTCTTGGCATTCCTGCTAGGCCTAAAAAGTGTTGTGGGAAGAAAACTAAGTTTACTCCAATAAACGTTAACCAGAAGTGTAATTGACCCATCCACTCTGAGTACTCGTATCCGCTCATTTTTCCAAACCAGTAATAAAAACCAGCGAAGATAGCAAATACAGCTCCTAAAGATAACACATAATGAAAGTGAGCAACAACGTAGTAGGTATCATGCATTGCTGTATCTACTCCGGCATTTGCTAATACTACACCTGTAACTCCACCAACAGTGAATAAAAATATAAATCCTAAAGCCCAAACCATTGGAGTTTTAAATGAAATTGAACCACCCCACATAGTTGCTATCCATGAAAAAATCTTAATACCAGTTGGAACTGCTATAATCATAGTCGCGGCTAAGAAATACGCTTTTGTATCTGTACTTAAACCAACTGTGTACATATGGTGAGCCCACACAACAAAACCAACTATTCCAATTGCAACCATTGCATAAGCCATTCCTAAATATCCAAAAACTGGTTTTCTAGAAAATGTTGAAACTATATGACTAATCATTCCAAAACCTGGTAAAATTAAAATATAAACTTCTGGGTGACCAAAGAACCAAAATAAATGTTGAAATAGAACTGGGTCTCCACCAGTTTGCGCGTCAAAGAAAGCTGTTCCAAAGTTTCTATCTGTAAGAAGCATCGTAATTGCTCCTGCTAAAACTGGTAATGATAATAATAATAAGAAAGCTGTTACTAGTATTGACCAAGCAAACAATGGCATTTTATGAAGTGTCATGCCAGGTGTTCTCATGTTTAAAATGGTAGTAATAAAGTTTACAGCACCTAAAATTGAAGAGGCTCCAGCTAAGTGTAGACTTAGAATTGCAAAATCCATAGCTGGACCTGGTTGACCTGCTGTAGATGATAAGGGAGGATAAATAGTCCATCCACCACCAACACCTGTTTGACCTGGAGGGCCATCCATAAAAATTGACATTATTAGTAAAATGAATGATGTGGGTAGTAACCAGAATGAAATATTGTTCATTCTAGGAAAAGCCATGTCCGGTGCACCAATCATAATTGGAACAAACCAGTTACCAAATCCACCAATCATTGCTGGCATCACCATAAAGAAGATCATAATCAAACCATGACCAGTGACTAAGACATTATATAAATGATAGTTTCCACCTAAAATTCCATCACCAGGATGCATCAATTCCATTCTCATTAAAACTGAGAATGCTGTACCAATAACGCCTGCAATAATTGCAAATATTAGATACATTGTTCCAATATCTTTATGGTTAGTTGAATAAGCCCAACGCTTCCAGCCTGTTGGAGTATGATGATCGTCGTGTGATGCTGTTTGTGTATACATATTATTTACTCGCTAGTTTTTTAAATTTATCTTCTTCTGTAATCTCTTTTGCAAATTTTATTTTTGCACCTGTTAGCCATTCTTGATATTCTTCCTCAGAAACAACTCTTACTGTGATAGGCATAAATGCATGTTTAATTCCACAAAGCTCAGAACATTGACCATAATAAGTTCCAACTTTTTCAGCTTTAAACCATGTTTCATTTATTCTCCCTGGTACCGCATCTCTTTTTACTCCAAAAGAAGGTAGTGCCCATGCATGAAGAACATCGTTTGCTGTAATTAAAACTTTAACTACTTTATTTACTGGTACAACAACTTCATTGTCTACTGCTAACAACCTTGGTTGATTAGCTTTAAGATCTTTGTCTTCGATCATGTAAGAGTCGAAGATAATATTTTCGTCAGGATACTCATAACCCCAATACCATTGGTAACCTATAGCTTTTACAGTTACATCTGCTTTTGGAATTGTATCTTGTGAATAAAGAATTTTAAAAGATGGAACGGCCATAACAATTAGAATTAAACAAGGGATCAAAGTCCACAATACTTCAACTGCTACATTGTGAGTTCTTTTTGAGGGAACTGGGTTTGCTGATGCTCTGAATCTAATACAAGCATATACCATCAGAAATAATACAAAAACGCTAATTGCAATTATAATTGGTAACAGCAACCTATCGTGAAAATTCACGATGTCTCTCATTGTTGAAGATGCTGCCTCTTGAAAGCCTAGTTGCCAATCTTTTGGTTGGTTAGCAAAAGCATTAGCTGCAACAAAATAAGATAGAAATATATATAAAATTTTTTTCATTTTTTTACCCTATATAGAGCGTCTTTTAAAAAAATACACTTTTACTTTTAGCGACAAAATATCAAATAATTGCGTAATTTATGATTGATAGAGCGGAAATTACAGCCGTTTCAGATCTCAAAATGTTTTCATTGATTTTAATAGACTGAACATCATTAAATTTAAGAATCTCTTCCCTCTCCTCCTCGGAAAAATCTCCTTCAGGCCCTATGATTACACAAGTGGGTTTAGTTGTTAACTTTTTCAGATCAATTTTTGTATTGGTTGTATTGAGGTCAGTAAATATTAAATCCATATCATTACTTAGAAAATTTTTTAGTTTCTGAGGCTCCTCAATTATTGGAACAGTTATTCTGTTTGACTGTTCAGCAGCTTCTATAATTACTTTTTCCAATCTCTCTTTATTTATTTTTCTAACAATCGTTCTTTCAAAGATAACTGGTAAAAATTTAGTTACACCAAGCTCTGTAGCTTTTTGGATCATAAAATTAAAGTAATTTGATTTGATTGGGGAGAAAGCCAGCCAGAGATCTTTGGTATTTTCTTTCTGTCTTAATTGTTTTGTAACATTAAATTCAACCATGGTTTTTGTGATATTTAATATTTTTGCTTCCCATTCACCACTGCTGTTAAAAAGAGAAAAAACTTCTTTCTCTTTAAGTCTCATAACTTTTGAAACATAGTGTGATTGAGATTTATCAAGTTTGTCAGTCAAATTAAGAGATAAACTTTTTGAATAAAATAATCTAATGTTACTCATATTGATAAGTTAGTTTATGAAAAATATTAAAGCAATAATTTTTGATGCTTACGGCACCTTATTTGATGTCAATTCAGCTGCTGAAAAATGTAAAGATAAAATAGGTGATAAGTGGGAAGGTTTCGCCAATTATTGGAGAACAACACAATTAGAATATACTTGGCTAAGAAGTTTAATGAAACGTCACAAGGATTTTTGGCAGGTAACAGAGGATAGTTTAGATAAATCTATGAAAGCCTATGAAATAGATTCTACAATGAGAAATGAATTATTGGATCTTTATAAAATTCTCTCACCATTTAAAGAAGTACCTGAAGTTTTAAAATCATTAAAAGATAAAAATTTAAAACTTGCTATTCTTTCAAATGGTACTCCTTCCCTTCTTAATCAATTAGTTAAAAGTAATAATTTAGATAATTTATTTGATGATCTCTTTTCAATAGAGGAAGTTGGTATTTATAAACCGGACTCTAAAGTTTACGATATACCAATCAAAAAATATAATATCAAAAAAAATGAAGTTGCTTTTTTAAGTGCTAACACTTGGGATGTATCAGGTGGTGGAAATTATGGTTATAATTCTATTTGGGTTAATAGAAATAAAAATACTTTTGACAATCTAGATTATGTACCAAAATATCAAATCGAGAGCCTTAGTAAGTTACTTGATATAATATAAAAAATTCTTATGTACGAAATATGAAAAATATTGAAGTAAGTAAAATTATTGATCCTATTCCAGCCTCTGACGGTGCTGGAGTAAAATTAAAAAGAAGTATTGGTGTTGAGCCAAACTACTTTGATCCATTTTTAATGTTAGATGAATTCGGATCAGAAAATAGTGAAGATTATATTGCAGGTTTTCCGCCTCACCCTCATCGAGGAATTGAAACAGTGACTTATATGTTATCTGGAGATTTTGAACATAAAGATAGTACTGGTGGTGAAGGTAAAATGACCGCAGGAGATGTTCAGTGGATGAAAACAGGAAGTGGAATTATTCATTCTGAAATGCCCGCAATGAAAGAAGGTAAACTTCATGGTTTTCAATTATGGATTAATATGCCTGGTAAATTAAAAATGAGTAAGCCTGAATATATTTATATTGATGCAGATAAAATGAGCGTTCATAAAGATAACGACAAACAGGTTAAAGTTATAGCTGGAAAATTTGAAAAAGCTGAAGGTCCAGTAAAAGGTCATAACGTTGAGCCAGTTTATTTTGATGTAGAATTAAATAAAGATAAAGAATTTAATTGTAAATTACCATCTACTCACAATACTTTTATTTATTTGATAAATGGTGAAATAGAAATTGGAACAGATAAACACGATCAAGTTATAGACAGCACTTTAATATTACTAACCAAGGGTGAAAATTTAATTGTTAAAGCTAAATCAAACGCTAAGTTTTTAGTAATTTCTGGTAAACCAATAAATGAGGAAATAGCTAGGGGTGGACCATTTGTGATGAATACCAAAGCAGAAATCTTGCAAGCAGTTCAAGATTATCATAATGGTACATTTGTAAAATAAATTATGAAAGCTGTAGAAATCTATAAAACTGGTGGACCTGAGGTTTTAGAAGTTAAAGATATTTCTTTAGATAAGCCAGGTCCTGATCAAGTAACTATTGAACAAAAAGCAATTGGTCTTAACTACATTGATACTTACCATAGATCAGGTTTGTACCCATTAAAACTACCTGTTGGTTTAGGTTTAGAGGGTGCAGGTATAATTACTGAAGTTGGAGAGAACGTAAAAGATTTTAAAATCGGTGATAAAATTTCTTACGCAGGTATTCCTTTAGGTTCTTATTCGTCTCACAGAAACTATCCAACTAAGAATTTAGTAAAAGTACCAGATGATATTGATCTTGAAATAGCTGCAACTTTAATGACAAAAGGATTAACAACTTTTTATCTTTTACATAAAACTTATCCGGTTAAATCAGGAGAAACAATTTTGTTTCATGCAGCAGCTGGTGGCGTTGGTCTGATTTTTGGACAATGGGCAAAAAGTTTAGGATGTACTGTTATAGGCACAGTTGGATCAGATGAAAAAGTGAACATAGCAAAAGAAAATGGTTATGATCATGTTATAAATTATAATAAAGAAGATTTTGCAAAAAAAGTTTTAGAGATTACTGAAGGTAAAGGTGTGCCAGTTGTTTATGATGGTGTCGGTAAAGATACACTAGATGGATCTATAGAATGTTTAGCTATTAGAGGAATGATGGTTTCTTTTGGAAATGCATCAGGACCTTTATCAGATATTAATGTGCCAAAAGTTATTCAACCAAAAGGTCTTTACCTAGTAAGACCTTCTATGCAGCAATACCTATCAACAAGAGAAGAACTAGATGAGGCATCAAAAATAATGTTTGAAAAAATTAGCTCTGGTAAAGTAAAAATTAAAATTTTCAAAAAGTATAAGTTAGAGGAGGTTATACAAGCTCATGAAGATCTTGAAGGAAGGAAAATTTTAGGTCCAGCTGTAATAATCCCTAATTAACGTTAACATCCATATCTGACATATGTAGCTTGAGCGCATTAGTTGATATTTGAATTTCTCTTATAAAAAAAATTATTGAGATAATCATAGATAAACAACAAGAGCCAAAAATCACTCTAGCAAGAAAAACTTCATCTAAATATAGTGCAAATACAGTAAGCATATTAAAAAGAAACCCAAATGCAGCAAATAATATTGTCCATCTTAAAAGACTTATTCTTCCACTTAAGTTTATAAATTGTTTTTTCCACTCTGGTGGAATGTGTTTTTCATAAACATGTTCATCATGAAGTTGACGAATTAGAATACTAAGAGAGTGAAACCTATTGCTATATACTCCCATCAATAGAGGAATTGCTGGAAACATTAGTGCTGTGACTGTGTAATCTATATTCATACGAATCAATTTGATTATGAAACTAGCCTTTGTTATTTACAAGTAAAATATAATGAACCAATTAAAACTTTTTATTAATTTAACTAGATTACAAAAGCCAATAGGTTTTATGTTGTTATTTTGGCCTTGTGCGTGGGGTTTAACATTAGCTTATGATTTTTCTACAAGTTTGTATAATTATTTTATTTACTTATCTCTTTTTTTTCTCGGCTCAGTATTAATGAGATCTGCAGGATGCATAGTTAACGATATTTTGGATAGAGAATTTGACACAAAAGTTTTTCGTACAAAAAATCGACCAATAGCCTCAGGTAAAATTTCTGTTGGACTAGCAATTTTCTATTCTCTTTTACTGTGTTTCTTGGCTCTAATTGTCTTATTAAATTTTAATTTTTTTACAATCATTTTAGCTTTTACATCCATGCCGCTAGCTTTTACATATCCTTTAATGAAAAGACTCACCTATTGGCCACAACTATTTTTAGGTATTACTTTTAATTATGGGTTAATTCTTGGCTGGACTGCAATTAAGGGGGAAATAGATATTATTCCAATTATTTTTTATTTTGGAGCCATATTTTGGACATTGGGATATGACACTATTTATGGGTATCAGGATATTAAAGATGATGAAATAATAGGATTAAAATCAACTTCAATAAAATTTAAAAATAACCCTAAAAAGTTTATATTTATAAGTTATTCATTATTATTAATCCTTTTTATAGTTGGAGGCTTTTTTATGGAATTTAATTACTTATATTATTTATTATTAATTTTGCCGTTATCTCATTTATTTTTTTTTCAAATGAAAATTTTTAATTTAAAAGATCCGTCAAGTTGTCTCAAAGCTTTCAAAAGTAACAATATGTTGGGGTTAATAATGTTTTTAAATATTTTAATTGTAAAAAATTTGTAATGACAAAATCAAAAATTTTTAGAAGACTTTATAAAGACTATTCAAGAAAGTACTTGTACAAAATAATTCTATCCGGTGTATTTGCTATATTAGTAGCAGCGAGCACATCAACCATAGCTTGGCTTTTAGACCCAGCTATAAAAAAAATATTTATTGAAAAAGATCAGTCTCTTTTAATTTTGATTCCTACAATTATAATTATTGCTTTCTGTGTCAAAGGAATGTCTTTATATTTTGCAAAAGCAACTATGATTGGTGTTGGAGAGTCAGTAAAAAAAGAACTTCAATATGATATGGTTTGTAATCTGGTTGAAACTGACACACAGATAATTGATAAAAAGCATTCTGGTAAATTTATTTCCAACTTAACATATGATGTAACCCACATTACTAATTTATTAAGTAATGCAATACTAACATTATTTAAGGACTCACTTACTTTAATAGGTTTATTAATAGTCATGTTTTTACAAAACTGGAAATTAGCACTTATTTCAATTGTTATGATACCACTAGCAAGTATTGCGGCTAAAACGCTTGGAAAACGAATTAGCAAAGTAGCAACAGAGGCTCAAGAAAAATCAGGATTCTTAACAACTTATTTAGTTGAATTATTTAAAAATCATAAATTAATTAAAATTTTTCAAAAAGAAATATATGAAAAAAATAGAGCTAATAAATCTTTAGCTGAACTAAAAGAAAAAAATCAAAAAATACAAACAGTGTTTGTAAGATTATCGCCAGTTATGGAAGTATTGACTGGTATAATGATAGCTATATTAATTTTTTATGCTGGAAAATTAATTGCTAAAGACGAGTTAGATATAAACAATTTTTTTTCATTTTTAGCAGCTATGATGTTGGCATATCAACCAGTTAGATCATTATCGACATTAAATATGGTGGTGAACCAAGGATTGTCTGCAGCATCAAGAATTCTACCAATTATTGATCAAGAAAATAACATCAAAAATGTAGAGAATGCTAAGTCAATTAACATTATTAATTCAGATATTGAATTTAAAGACATAAACTTTGCTTACGAAATGGATGAAGATCAAACTTTAAATTCAATTAATCTTAAATTTCAGGGAGGAATGATGACCTCTTTAGTTGGTCACAGTGGATCAGGAAAATCGACAATTCTGAATTTAATCCCAAGAATATATGATGCTCAATCTGGAGATATAACAATCGACAATCAATCGATTTATAAGAGTACACTTGGATCATTAAGACAGCAAATATCCATGGTTAGTCAAGAAACTACTTTATTTGACGATACTATTAAAAATAATATCAAATATGCTAATGAAAATGCATCTGATCAAGAAGTTTATGAGGTCGCAAAATTATCTTTTTGTGATGAGTTTATTAATAACCTTCCAAATAAATTTGAAACTTTAATTGGAGAAAATGGCGTCAGATTGTCAGGAGGAGAAAAGCAAAGATTATCAATTGCAAGAGCAATGATTAAAAAAAGTTCAATAATTCTTCTAGATGAAGCTACTTCCTCATTAGACGCAGAAACAGAAGCTAAAATACAAGAAGCACTAAGTATTTTAACAAAAAATAAAACTACAATTGTGATCGCCCATAGATTATCCACAATTTTA
>CACKZH010000016.1 GCA_902604575.1 uncultured Pelagibacteraceae bacterium | reverse complement strand
ATACGAATCTGTATTCATAGAAGGTGAAAAAGATTGTTCAAATTATATGAAAAGTATTTTTGATGATTGGCAAGCACAAGGTATCACTTCTGTACTTCATGAAAAAAAAGGTGGATACGCATTTAATAAAGATTCAATTAAGGCACTTGAGAGCAAATCTACATCAAATGGTGTGCAAGTAATGAAAGGTGTAAAAGTAAAAGGTTTTAAAAAAGGAAGTAACAGCCAGGCTGTTACAGGGGTAGAGACAGATAAAGGTACAATTGAATGTGAACAGGTTGTCATTGGAGCGGGTCCTTGGGCAAGAGATTTTTGGAACATGCTAGAACTACCTAAGACGGCAAATATTAAAGGTAAAGATGGTAAAATGCATGAAACTGATATGTGGACATATTGGATGTTGCAAGAAGGTGTTATTGGTGTTGAACCAGATTTTTTAAAAACAAATGATGGTAAACAACCGCCTGTAGTTCATGTAGACTCAACTGCTCCGTTATATTCAGACAAAACTAAAAAATTATTAACAGATAAAATTTGGGGAATTTATTATAAACCTGATATTGATGGATTGGGTGTTCAAGGTGGAACCTCACCATACATAGTTAAAAAACATTTTGATAAAGTTAATGTTGATCCTTACGGGATAGAGTCGCCTGAGTATCAAACTACTGATGAATTTAGCGAGATGTGGTGTTCAGCTTTAGCACATTGTCAAAAAAGATTTGAAGGTAAATCTGATTTATATAGAAAAGGTCCTTCAGGTGGTCTTGGCTGCATGACGCCAGACTCTTTTCCAATCTTTGACAGATTTTTTGAAAATGTTTACATGATTGCAGATGCAAATCATGGTTACAAAATGATTGGTGTTGGTGAGCTTGTTGCAAAAGAAATTCTTGGTACTGAAAGTGATTTATTAAAACCATTTAGATTCAACCGTTACGAGAAGGGAGAACTTCACCCTACTTCGAACAGTCCGTTTCCTTGGAGCTAGACTCTAAGCCTAGACACAAATAAATTTTTCAGCTACGTTTGAATAAATTAAATTCATTGAGGGGTGAAAATGACAGATCTAGAAAAACACGTTAACCAACCTGGGCGTGCTAAATTAGTAAAGCAAGTAAGAGCCAAAATTAACGAACTTGGTATTGAATATATTTTTTTTCAGTTCATATCTGTAACAGGAAGAGTGGTCGGTAAAGGAATTCCAACAGATCACTGGGAACGAACTTGTGAAAAAGGCTTTCAGCTAGTTTATGGAGCAACAGCAAACTTATTTACAGATCGTCATGGTAATTATATTGGTTATGGACCAGAAGCTAAAGAACTTGTTGGTATTCCTGATCCAGAAACATTTTGTCAACTTCCATGGGATAAAAAAGTTGCAAGAGTTTTTGTTACTTGTTTTAGAAATAGAGAAGAAAGAGAAAACCCAGGTGCTCATTTAACTTCAGACTGTCGAGGTAACCTAAGAATTCATGCTCAAGAATTTAAGAAAAAACATGGATATCAATTAAGAGTTGGAACTGAGCCAGAAATGATGTGGCTGACTAAAAATGAAGATGGTACTCCAACTGGTAAAGGTTTTTCTAAACCGTATTGTTATCATATAGATCAATTTGAATCTTTAAGACCAGTTTTTATGCAGGTTATGAAATATGCAAGAGCTATGGGATTAGATATGATTCAAGGTGATCATGAAGATGCACCTGGTCAGTTAGAATTAAACTGGATGTATGATGATGTTTTAAGAAATGCAGACAGACTATCAACATATCGACAAATTTGTGCTCAAGTTGCAAGAGAATTTAATTTGATTGCTTGCTTTATGACCAAACCGTTTATGGGGGTATCTGCAAGTGGATGTCACACCAACATGTCTTTATGGACAGGTGGAAAAGATAAATTAAATAAATTAGGACATAAATCGCTCCCAGCAATGGATGAGGTGTTTACTTATGTTGAGGGCGGAAAAAACACTTTTATGCCAGACACTAAAGATGTTCAGTTACCAGGTAAAGTTGGTTTAAAAGCAATTGGAGGTGTTATGAAACATCTTGGTGCTTTAACTGCAATTGGATCGTCTACTGTCAATTCTTACAGAAGATTATGGGATCAAGGTTTTTGGGCACCGGTTTACGCAGATTGGGGATATCAAAATAGAACTTGTGGTTTAAGAGTATCAGCGCCTGGAAGATTTGAATATAGATCTGTAGACTCTATGCATAATCCTTATTTGATGGGTTCAGGACTGCTAAAATGTTTTAATGATGGAATATCAAATAATATTGATCCAGGAAAACCAGAGTCTAGAAGTATGTATGAGGCTCAAGCTGCTGGTAAAGAAGTTAAAAAATTACCTTTAAGTCTCGGTCAAGCTCTTGATCGTTTAGCTGAAGATGAGGTTATTAAATCAGCTATGCCAGATGAAATGTATAAAGTTTTCCATTGGTACAAAAACGATGAGTGGGAAAGATTTCTTGGTGCAACAACACAATGGGATCTGGATACTTATCTTGATTGTCTACCGTAGGTCATAGAAATAGATAGAAAGGGTATAAATATATGTGTGGAATAGCAGGTTTAATTCATAGAGGAAAATCTTCTAATGTTGGAAGTGAACTACAAGGTATGCTTCAAGCATTAAAACATAGAGGAGAAGATTCAACGGGGTATGCTTTATATGGAGATACTGATGGTAAAAATTTCATTATGCGTTTTAAAGTTGGAGAAAACGTAGGTGAAGGAAGTTCATCAGTAATGGAAGACGTGTCTGTATATGATGATAGAAAAAAAATTGTAGATCAAACATTAGCTGAAATGGGTGCGAAAGTTGTTAAAGAAGAAAGAACTCTTCCCTACTCTTTAAGATATGAACTTGATTATAATGTTAAAGACCTTTTGGAATTTTCACAACGTATAGAAAGTATTCATGGTGTAGAAATTCTTTCAATGGGCAAATCGTTAGAAGTGATTAAAGATCTTGGAAACGCTAAAATGGTTTGTGATAGATATAGCTTAGATAAAGTTGTTGGAACACATGCTATTGGTCATGCTAGAATGGCTACAGAGTCTGGTGTAGATATCAAATCTGCCCATCCTTTCTGGGGATATCCATTTAGCGATGTATCTGTAGTTCATAATGGACAATTAACAAACTATTGGAATAACAGAAGAGTTTTGGAAAATAAAGGTATGAGATTTATGTCCGAGTGTGACTCGGAATTAATTGCTGTTTATATTGCTGAAAAAATGAGAGATGGAGCAACTTTAGAAGAAGGAATGAAAGCATCTTTAACAGGTTTAGATGGTGTTTTTACCTACTTTGTTGCAACAAAAGACTCTTTGGGAATGGCAAAAGATACAATGGCTGCAAAACCTTTAGTCTTATATGAGTCTGATGATTTGGTTGCAATGGGATCTGAAGAAATTGCAATTAGATCTGTATTACCACAAGAAATTGACACATATGATCCGTTTGATGGGGAGGTGAAAGTATGGCAAATCTAAAAACAGTTTCGAAAAAATCAAAAGCCCAATCAATGGGTATGCACACAGAAGTATTAACAGGAAGAACTCAACAAAAATTCTTTAATCCTGATGAAGCAGAAAACTTTTATTACTTTGGTACATACGATGTAGATTTCAATAAAAGAACTGATCTTGATGTTAAAGACATGACAGCTCCTGAAGCTAATAAAGAAATTGATAACTTAATGAGCCAAGGGTATGGAACAATAGTGATCAAAAACCCTCAAGGTAAACACAGTCTTGGAGTTGGTATTTTAAATAAACTGAATTTAATTTTTGAGGGAAGTTTAGGATACTTTGGAATGGGATCATGCGATGGTCCAATAGTTAGAATTAATGGAAGAGTAGGATGGTCATGCGCAGAAAATTTAATGGCTGGTAAAGTAGTAATCGAAAAGAATGCTGGATCTTGTTTTGGTGCGGCAATTAGAGGTGGAGATTTGATTTGTAAAGGTAGTGTTGGTGCCAGAACTGGTATTGATATGAAAGGTGGAACTATAATAATTGGTGGTGATGCTGGTGCCTTTACTGGTTTTATGATGCAAAGAGGAAGAATAATTATTCTTGGAGACGTAGGAATAAACCTAGGTGACTCAATGTATGATGGGACAATTTTCGTAGGTGGAGAAATTGGATCTTATGGTAGTGATGCAGTAGATGCGGAATTAACATCAAGCGACCAAGATTGGCTAAAAAGAAAATTGAGGGTTGCTGAAATTGGTGAAAATTTCGATGTAAGTAAAATGAAAAAAATTGTAGCAGGTAAAAAACTTTGGAATTATGACAATTTGGAACCTACAGAGAAGAAGGGAGCAATATAATGCCTAAGAAAAAATCTAAAAAAGTTAAAAAAAATGGAAAAGGTGTTGGTGGAAAAGCTGATGTCCATGCGCATGAAGAGGGAAAAAGAAATAAAAGTTTATTAGGTCATAACGCAATCTTCACACCTGAAGTAATAGACGACATTCATATTAAATCTCAATTAGGAAGATACAGGATGCGAGGAATGGCATTGATGAAAAAAATTCCTACTTTTGATGATTTAGTTTTCTTGCCTGGAACGCTAACTAGATTTGTAATTGAAGGTTACAGAGAAAAATGTGAAACGAAAACTGTTATTGGACCAAGATGTGAAAATCCAATTGAATTAGATATTCCAGTTTATATTACAGGAATGAGTTTCGGTGCGCTTTCTTATGAAGCAAAAACTGCTTTAGCAAGAGGAGCAACTATGGCAGGTAGTGCTACATGTTCAGGCGAAGGTGGAATGATACCTGATGAAAGAAGATATTCTGAAAAATGGTACTACCAATGTATTCAATCAAGATATGGTTTTAATCCTCATCATGCACAATTAGCAGATGGTATTGAAGTATTTATTGGACAAGGTCAAAAAGTTGGAATGGGTGGACACTTAATGGGTCAAAAAGTTACTGACCAAGTAGCTGAGATGAGATCATTACCATCTGGTATTGACCAAAGATCTCCAGCAAGACACCCTGACTGGCTAGGACCAGATGATTTAGCTCTAAAAGTAGAAGAGCTAAGACAATTAACAAAAAATAAAGTGCCAATTCAATTAAAGTTAGGTGCATCTAAAGTTTATGATGATGTTCGGATGGCTGCAAAATGTGATCCTGACTCTATTTATCTAGATGGAATGGAAGGTTCTACAGGAGCTGGTCCACACATCGCTGCTGCAAATACTGGTATTCCAGGCATTGCTGCAATTCGGGAAGCAAGAAGAGCAATCGATGATGTTGGTAAAACTGGAAAAGTAACATTAATTTATGCTGGTGGAGTAAGAGACGGTGCTGACATGGCAAAAGCTTTAGCTCTTGGAGCTGATGCAATAGCAATAGGTACTGGATCAATGATTGCACTAAATTGTAATAAAGATATTCCAGAAGCAAACTTTGAAAAAGAAATGGGAGTAAAAGCTGGTGAGTGTTATCACTGCCATACTGGAAGATGTCCAGTTGGAGTTGCTACTCAAGATCCAAAATTGAGAGCCAGATTAAATCCAGATGATGCAGCTCTTAGGGTTTATAATTATTTGCACTCTATGACATTAGAAGCACAACTTTTAGCTAGAGCGTGTGGTAAAACAAATATCCACTCTTTAGAGCCTGAAGATTTAGCCGCATTAACATCTGAAGCTTCAGCTTTAGCAAAAGTTCCATTAGCTGGAACAAACTATACTGTTGGAGTTGATAACTATCACAAAATATAAGGATAATAACTATGGCAAAGAAAAAGGGTAAAAAAGTAGTTAAAGCAAAGGTGATCAAAGGTCAGCTAGGTAAAAAGAAAGAGACAGCTAGAGAAAAAATGATTGGTCAGTCTATTGGTTACAGATACGATGTTAATCTTTTACCTGACTATTCTAAGCTAACTCCATTTCTTAAGAAATACATAGAAGCGATGGGATGGGATGATTTAAACTGGTTGGAAGATGTACATATGGGTTATGAAGAAGATAGACCTGCTGTATTCTGCAGAAATGCAAATGGCTGGGTTACAATTCCAAAATCAATTAAACTACCAAATAATCAACAAGATAGAGATATGATTGCAAGAGAACTTTTAGTTAAGTTTCAAATGTCTCCAAAACACCCGCTTGTTGATTTAAAAAAAGCATATTTAAAATTTTAATATTTCAATTAAAAGTTGATTATTTTTAAAAACTTAGTGCGCATACTAGGTTTTTAAACGTTTTTATATTTGTATCGAATCACAAAATTTAATAGGCTCCCATAAACTAATATGGAGAGAGAATATGACTGATCAGTTAGGCGCTCTAACAACCATATTTACAGAATTTTACTATTGGATAACAGTAGTATTGATGTTTTTAATTCACGTAGGGTTCTGTATGTATGAGGTTGGAGCTTCTCGATACAAACACCATCAACATACTCTTATGAAAAATACGATGCTGATACCTTTGGTAACAGTAACTTGGTTTTTCTTTGGTTGGTGGATTTACTGGGCATTCCCAACTGGACCGGGTTTAGCCCCTTCAATAATGAATGAAAGTGCTGCATTGATTACCGATGAAAGTACTTTTAGTGCGAAATGGTATATGCCAAATACAGAATATATGGCGGTTAACTTAGGTGACCACATAAGTGGTGTATTCTGGGCTGCGTTCTTACTATTCTCATGGACAGCTGCTTCTATTGTTTCAGGAGCAATCATTGAAAGAATAACAACTTTTGCATTTGGAATTTTAGCAATTGCAATTGGATCTGTGTTTTGGACAATTGATGCTGCTTGGGGATGGCACTTTGATGGATGGATGTTAAAACTCTTAGGATATCATGATGCTTATGCATCAGGAGTAATTCACGCTATTGCTGGTGGATTTGCTTTAGGTGTTCTTGTTGTTTTAGGTCCAAGAATTGGAAAATTCTCATCAAGCGGTGAACCAAGAAATATAGGACCAAGAAATCCTTGGCTAGTTACAGTTGGATTATTTCTAATTTATACTGGTTTCTGGGGATTCTATGCGGCATGTAATATACCGATATTTGATCTTGGGCCTGAATATGGAATGGAAGGTATATCTTATTGGACAGCTACGAACATTTACGTAACCCCCACCACGCTTAGTGGTATTACTTTTAACTTCTTGATGTCGTTATCAGGAGGTTTATTAGCCGGTTATTGGATTGCTAAAGGTGATCCTTTCTGGACTTACTCAAGTGGACTAGCAGGTGTTATCTGTGCTTCGGCTGGAAATGATTTATATCATCCAATTCAAGCAATGATCATAGGTATGATCGGTGTTGTGATTGCATACAAACTACATTATTGGGTTGAACGTAAGTTCAAAATCGATGATGCAGTTGGAGCAGTTGCTGTACATGGTTATGCTGGTTTTGTAGGTCTTGTGATTTGTGGATTTGTTTTAAATGGTTATCCTTCATCTGGTTACAGTGTTGGAGCTATGTGGGACGGATCGACTTACGCATCAATCAATCCACTGGGACAATTCATAGGAGCGATAATAATGTTTGGAGTTCTTGGAATGTTACCAGGCTATATCTTGGCTAGGATACTAAACGGTATGGGTAAATTAAGAATCCCTCGTGAAGTTGAAATAGCTGGATTAGACTATGAAATGATGGAGTCTGCTAAAGAAGATGAAAAAGCAGTTTCATCAGCAACCAGGTAAAGGAGAAAAATATGGCTACAGTAACAAACTGGATAGATCATCTAAATAAACCTGCTGAAGAGGTTGCGGGCGCAATTTATCCTGGAGCTGGATCTAGCGAAACTCTACTGGTTATTTTAGGTATAGTTATCTGGCTTGGATGGCATGTTTTAACTGCAAGAAATGAAAGTGAAGAGCTTTCACGACTAGCAAGAAAAAGACATGGTGCCAATGACCATAAAAGCAATATTGCCGATTGGTAATTTCAATTAAATCTGGGCGCTACTTAAATGTAGCGCCCTTTTTTATGTTCTAAATTTATGGAAGATAATAAAGAAGAATTAAGACCCTCAAAAATGAGAGGTGTAGCATTTCCAAAAGCAAAGTATGGTGTGATACTAGCTGTAATTGTAATTATTGTCGTAAATTTAATTTATTATAAAGAAACAATTTTATCCTTTTTTAAATAATTGTGTTAACCTAAGTTGTGTCTAAAAATTTATTTCAGATTGCTAAACAAAAAAAAATTAAATATTTTTTAATAAGTTTTGTAGATTTATTTGGCGTACTAAGATCAAAATTAGTGCCAGCTCACGCGATAAAGGATATGCAGAATGCAGGAGCTGGTTTTGCTGGCTTTGCTGCTTGGCTAGATATGACTCCAGCAGATTCTGATATGTTTGGAATTCCTGATCCAGATAGCTTAATTCAGCTTCCTTGGAACAAAGAGGTAGGATGGTTAGCATCTGATCTATGGATGAATGGTAAACCGGTAGATGCATCATCCAGAGTGATGTTAAAAAATCAAATTAAAAAACTTAAAAAACAAAATTTAACAATGAAGTCAGGTGTTGAGTGTGAATATTTTTTAATTTCACCTGATGGAAATTCAATTGCAGATCCAAGGGATACTCAGTCTAAACCTTGTTATGATCAATCAGCGTTAATGAGAAGGTATGATTTAATTAAAGAAATTTGTGATTGCATGATTGAAATGGGATGGGGCCCGTATCAAAACGATCATGAGGATGCTAATGGACAATTTGAAATGAATTGGGATTATTCAGACTGCCTAAAAACAGCAGATAGACACACCTTTTTTAAATTTATGGTTAAAACAATAGCAGAAAAGCACGGATTAAGAGCAACATTTATGCCTAAACCATTTGCAAATTTAACCGGTAATGGTTGCCATGCTCATATATCAGTTTGGCAAGGTACTAAAAATAAATTCTTAGACAACAAAGATAAACTTGGTTTAAGTAAAATGGCCTATAATTTTTTAGGTGGAGTAATTAAAAATGCTTCATCTTTATCCGCGTTTTTTAACCCAACAATCAATAGTTACAGAAGAATAAATGCACCACCTACAAAATCTGGAGCATCATGGTCACCTAGTAGCATTTCCTACACAGGTAATAATCGAACACACATGATTAGAATTCCTGATCCAGGAAGATTTGAATTAAGATTAATGGATGGTTCTGCTAATCCTTACTTATTGCAAGCAAGTGTTTTAGCGGCTGGTCTATATGGTTTAAAAAATAAAGTTGATCCAGGTAAACCTTTGGATTGCAATATGTATGAAGATCATTACAAATATCCTGACTTACCGAAACTACCCGATGAACTTGCACAATCATTAAATTTATTAAAAAATAATAAAGATATGAATGATGCTTTTGGCAAAGATGTTATTGAAAGTTATATAAAGTTAAGAAGTTCAGAAATGAATGAATTCAAATCAAAAGAAAGTTTTGATAAAACAAAAGATGTTACAAAGTGGGAAAAAGATAATACTTTAGATTGTTAGTACATGACTATATTATCTAACGGTCATCAATGGAAATATACAGAATTTACTGACAATAAAAATTACTCGTTTAACAAAAAAGAAATTCTAAGTTCTCTAACCTCAGAAGAAATTAATGATGCTTATAAGAGTATTTCTGAGTGGAAAGGTTATTCTCCTACTCCCCTGCTTTCTTTAAATAAACTTTCAAAAGAATTAAATTTAAACAAAATTTTTTATAAAGATGAAAATAAAAGATTTGATTTAAAATCTTTTAAAGCTTTAGGCGGAGCTTATGCGGTAGAAAAAGTAACCAAAGGAAATAAAGATATAGTGGTAGCAACAGCTACGGCCGGTAATCATGGAAGATCTGTTGCCTGGGGAGCAAGAAGATTGGGATTAAAATGTAAAATATTTATTAGTGAATTTGTAAGTGATGCAAGAGGCAAAGCTATGTCTGCACTTGGAGCAGACGTAGTTAAAGTAAAAGGTAATTATGAAAAATCATTGATAGAATGCATAAAACAGTCTACTGAAAATAATTGGCAAATAGTTCAGGATGTTGCTTGGAAAGATTATATGGTCGTCCCCAAGTATACAATGGCAGGTTATACGGTAATGATGAAGGAGATAACTAATCAAATCCAGGAAGAGAAAATAACTCACATCATTTTACAGGCTGGTGTTGGTGGCATGGCTGCTGCCATGGTTGCAGGTATTGCAAGATATTTAAACTATGTTCCTACAATTATAGTTGTTGAACCGGATAGTGCTGCGTGTGTAATGGAAAGCATTAAAACTGGAAAAATAGAAAAAATAGATATTAAAAGAGAAAGCTTAATGGGTGGTATGTCTTGTGGTGAAGTATCATTGGTCCCATGGGAAATACTCAAAAATTCAGTTAAACATTGTATAAGTTTACCAGATGATGATATTGCAAAAACTATGAAACTACTTGGAAATTCAAGCTTTAGTGATGATAAAATAATTGCAGGAGAAAACTCAGCACCTGGCGTAATCAGTCTGATTACAAGTTGTGAAGATCAGGCAATTAAAGAAAAATTAGGTCTAAATGAAAAATCTAATGTTTTGGTTTTTGGTTGTGAGGGAGATACTGATCAAGAAATGTATCAAAAATTAATTAACCAAAACTAAACCAATGAGTAGCAAAGGTATTTTTTGGATAAGAGAGGATTTTAGAATTGAAAATAATCCTGCTTTATCTTTTGCAACACTAAATCATGATAATGTAATTGCATTATATATTTATAATAACAATGATTTTGATAACAAAAGAGAAGCTCAAAAATGGTGGGTTTTTAAATCTTTAGAAACTTTAAAAAAAGAATTATCAGATTATGAAATTAATCTTGAAATAGTAAAAGGTGACGAATTAGAAATTTTTTCTAAATTTAATAAAAAGGATAAACTTTCTGTTTATTGGAATAAAATTTATGAGCCAGATGTTATAGCTAAAGGAAAAAAAATACGTGACTTATTTATTAAAAATGAAATCAATTTTAAATATTTCAAAGGAAATATTTTAAATGAATTTCAAGAGATAACAAAAAATGATGGAACTCCCTTTAAAGTGTTTACCCCTTTTTGGAGAAATGCGGAGCAAGTTTATTTAAATCAACCAGCAAGCAAAAATTATATTGTTAAAAAGAAAATAAAAAAGATTACATATTTTAAAAAGTGTATTGAACCAAAGGAAATTTTACCAAAAAAAAATTGGTATAAAAAATTTGAAAAATATTGGAAAGTTTCAGAAAATGACTCAAAAAAAATACTTAAAAATTTAATTGAAAATAAAATTAAGGATTATGGAACTTCTCGAGACATACCATCTATCGAAGGAACCTCTAAATTATCTCCTTACATCAAACATGGCCAAATTCATGTAGGCAGTATTTGGAATAAATGTTCTGAAATTAAATCAAAAGGAAATGGTTATAGAAAATATATTAATGAGCTTGGTTGGAGAGAGTTTTCACATAGTTTAATTAATTATTTCCCTGAATTCTTAAAAGGAAATTTTAGAAAAGAATTTGATAAATTCCCTTGGGCAAAAAATGAGAAATTCTTAAAAGCATGGAAAAAAGGAATGACCGGTTATCCTATTGTCGATGCAGGTATGAGAGAATTATATGAGACTGGATGGATGCATAATAGAATAAGAATGGTTGTTGGTTCATTTTTAGTCAAACATTTGAGAATTAATTGGACTAAAGGTGAGAAGCATTTTAGAAATTGTCTACTAGATTTTAACAAAGCAAATAATGTTGCTCAATGGCAATGGGTTGCTGGCTGTGGTGCAGATGCAGCACCTTATTTTAGAATATTCAATCCAATACTTCAGGGTGAAAAATTTGATAAAGAAGGCAATTATGTAAAAAAATGGGTTCCTGAACTTAAAAATGTTCCAAATAAATTTATTCATAAACCATGGGAGATGGAATTAAAGTATCAAGAAGCTATAAAAACAATTATTGGCAAAGATTACCCGGGCCCTATTGTTGTTCATGAAAAAGCTAGAGCTGCAGCTCTTGAAGCGTTTCAATCCTTGAAGAAAAAATAAATTTAATTTTATTCTCCAATAAAATGATGAATTATAGTTCTTTTTTGAGCCTCTAATCTGTGTTCAAATAAATATATGCCCTGCCAAGTTCCAATCAACAATTCACTATCTTTCACACTTAGAGAAATTTGATTATTTGTTAATGCAGATTTAATATGTGCAGGCATATCATCTTTTCCCTCCGTAGTATGAACATATAGTTTGTTATCCATAGGAGCTAATTTATCAAAATAATTTATTAAATCTGTTTGTACATCTGGATCTGCATTTTCTTGAACAATTAATGAGGCGCTTGTGTGCTGAATACTTAAATTAAGAATACCATTTTTAAAGTTATTTTGACCAATCCAATGAATTATATCATTAGTAAACTCATATAACTTTTGACCATTAGTCTTAATTTGAAGATTATAAAATTCTTGTTTCATTAATTATACTCCTTAGATGTAAGCTCATACAAACGACTAATGGTTCGTTTAAATGGTTTTTCTAACAATCTTGAGGAGGTAAATTGATCTAAATTTAGATCAGCTGTAACTGCTAATGAAATATTTTTATCATAAATTACATCTAACAATGTGATAAAACGTTGTTGTTGATTTGAATTTACATCATTAAATTGAGGTATTTGATCTATTACCATAAATTTACAGTTTTTAACTATTTCTATATAATCTTCTGCTCCTAAATTTTGATCACAAAGTTGATTAAAGTCACATCTAAGAATTCCCTCATAAAAGTTTTCTATTTTAAATTCTCTTCCCTTCACATTAATTTTTATTGAAGATTGTTTTTTATCCTTTGTTATGGTTCTAAAAAATTTGTTAATCTTAAAATTGGTTTCTCGGTTAAGTGGAAAAAAATATCTTTGTTTTTGATTATCATTAGATTTTCTATAATCATCCTCAATTTTTAATTCATACTCGATTGATTGATCTTCCATTATTTTTATAAAAGGTATAAATTGTTCACGTTGAAGACCTTCTTTATAAAGTTCTGAAATTTTAGTGTTTGAAGTAAGAATAATTTTAATATCTTCTTTAAATATTTGTTCAAATAGTTTTCCTAAAATCATTGCATCAACAATGTTTGTTACTTGGAACTCATCGAAATAAACTAATGAAGCTTTTGATTTTAAATTTTTAACAAATTGATTGATTACATTTTCTTCATTTTTTTCTTTTTGTTCATGGACAAAATCATGAAAACCTAACATAAATTCATTAAAATGTTTTTTTAATTTTTTTTCTTCAAGATGATCATAAAAGAAGTTTAAAATCATTGTTTTACCAACCCCTACACCACCATATAAATAAAATCCTTTTTTAGTTTTTTGTTTGGAAAATAATTTTGAAAAAAATGATTTGTAATTACTGTTATAGTAATCTCCTAATTTTTTAATAACTTTGATTTGATTGGGATTAACTTCTAAATTTTGATTTTCACAATAAGATATGAATTCTTTTTCCAATTTTTTTGGCATCAATTTTTTTTAGTTTTAAAGTCAATACCATACTCTGATCTTGGTCCTTTTCTTAGCCCAAATGGACCTGAGATAAATAAAGTTAATGGTTTGGTTCCTGGTTTCAAATCTACTCGATGTAAATTATTTGCTGATCTAAAGCCAATGTACCCTGTTGGGCGCCAAAACCTGCCAGTGCTTAATGTTTCCCAATAACCCCCTCTTAATATTATAGTAATATATGGAAATGTATGATTATGAACTCCTTCCCCATGATCATCTGCTAGCATCTCATGAATTAATATATTAAACGGAAACCATTTAGGTCTATGCCTCATCAAAACATAATATCTATTCATCCATGGTTTTGCTTCTTCAAATTTAGGATGTGAAGGTCCTCTATCTAATACAACTTTTTTTCTGCCAATTTTTTCTAAAAATTTCAAGAACATGTTTATTTATATTGTACAATTGAACCATTTCTTACTACATACAAATTGTTCTTAAATATAAAGGGTTCAGAGACTAATCCACCTGAAACTTTTTCAATTTTTATTATTTTTCCATCCTCAATGCTAGTTACAATCATTTTACCATCTGAGTTGGTTAAAAATAAATTTTTGTCACCGATTACAAAACCAATTGGAAAAATATTTCCTCTTTTTTTCTCTTTGTAATTCAGAAATAGATCTGTAATTCGAACTATATTGCCTTTATTTTTATCAATTAAATGTAAATAACCCTCATTAGAGATTGTGAAAATTAAATTTCCAACCAAAATAGGTTTTATATTAGAATTAACTTCATTTATCCAGTTAGTGGTACCAGTTTTTAAATCAATTGAATAAAACTGATTTTTATTGTTTGAAAAAAATACAGAATTTCCATCTGATACTAGTTTAGAAGTTTTAAAATTATAAGTTTCATTTATTATCGAGCTACTCTGTGTAGGTAGTTGCCATGTAATTAAACCAGTTTCAATATCTACAGCTGTAATATCTCCTATAGAATTATTAAAAATAACATTATTGTTTAAGATAATTAGAGAATATTTAATATTTGAAATTGTAAAAGAGTCCTCTGTTTGCAAATTCCAACATTCAGAACCATCTTTAATTTTAAAACATCTCAATGTATTTT
>CACKZH010000015.1 GCA_902604575.1 uncultured Pelagibacteraceae bacterium | reverse complement strand
TTGCTGCAAAGAATGCTGTAGTCATTCCAACTATGGTTATAAAATTTAGTATTAATGGCGAGTATTCATAAATTGGGGAACACCTTACTACTAAGAAAACTCCAGCTGTTACCATTGTTGCTGCATGAATTAATGCAGAAACAGGTGTTGGACCTTCCATAGCATCAGGTAACCATGTATGAAGTAATATCTGTGCGGATTTACCCATTGCCCCAATAAATAAAAGCAAACAAACTAAGTCTAGTGCTTTAACTTCAAAACCTAAAAAAGATAAATTTTTATCTACAACTGTTGGAATTTGTTGAAAAACTTCCGAGTAATTAACAGTTCCAAATAAATAAAATATTAAAAAAATCCCTAAAGCAAAACCAAAATCACCTACTCTATTTACAACAAATGCTTTTATCGCTGCAGCATTTGCGCTTTCTTTTTTAAACCAAAAACCAATTAAAAAATAAGAACAAAGACCTACACCTTCCCAACCAAAAAATAGTTGAATAAAATTATCTGATGTTACAAGCATTAACATTGCAAAAGTGAATAATGATAAATAAGCCATAAATCTTGGTTTATGAGGATCGTGAGACATGTAACCAATTGAATAGATATGCACTAAAGCAGATACGAAAGTCACAACTACCAACATTACTGCTGATAAAGGATCAATTAACATTGACCAATTTACATTAAGTGATCCTGAGCTAATCCAGGTAGCAATAACAATATTTTCTCCATATTGATTTACAATTACTTTATACAGGACATGAATTGATAAGAGTGCTGAAATTGAAACTAGAGCACTTGTTACTATTTCAGAATTTCTATCACCTATATATCTTCCAAAAAAACCAGAGATAATTGAAGCTATAAGAGGAAGAAATATAATTGCTAGTTCCATGATTATCCTTTCAACTTATCTATTTCTTCAACTCGTATTGTTCCAGAGTTTCTGAAATAAACGACTATAATTGCTAAACCTATAGCTGCTTCTGCAGCTGCAACTGTAAGAATAAATAAAGTGAAGACTTGTCCAGCCAAATCACCTAAATAAATTGAAAAGGCTACTAAGTTGATATTAACAGCAAGCAATATCAATTCTATACTCATTAATATAACAATGATGTTTTTTCTGTTTAGAAAAATACCAATAATTCCAATTGAGAAAATCACAGCACCTAGAGTTAAATAATGTCCTAAGCCTATCTCAGTCATCTATTTTAACTCCTTTATTACTTTGAACCTCTAGAACCTCAACACCTTCAGCTCTTTCTCTTGATATTTGCTTTATATAGCTTTGTTTTTTAACACCTGATCTTTGTCTAAAAGTTAATACTATGGCGCCTACCATAGCTACTAAAAGGATCATTCCACTTATTTGAAACACATGTATATAATCAGTATATAAAACCTGTCCCAATGAATGGGTATTACTTACACTTGTATTAGCAAGTGAATTATTAATATCAAAAATTTCTGGTTTATATTTCCAGCCACCTATTACAATTATAATTTCAAAAAAAATTAACGTACTTATAATTAAACCAACTGGGATGTGTTTTGAAGTTACTTCACCAGCAAACCACTGGTTCTTTTGCTGAGCTACATTTAACATCATAACAACAAATAAAAATAAAACAGCTACAGCACCAACATAAACAATTAACATTATCATTCCCAAAAATTCAGCACCAATCATAATGAAAAGGCAGGATATACTTATGAAATCAAGAATTAAGAAAAATACTGAGTGAACAGTATTTTTGGAAGCAGTTACCATTATAGCTGAAACAACAGCAATTATTGAAAATGTATAAAAGAAAATAGCGTGTGCAATCATTATTATCTGTGGATATTGTCAGCTTTAATATTAGCCTCCAGAACATTCTCCCATCTATCACCATTATCTAATAATTTTTCTTTAGTGTAATAAAGTTCTTCTCTTGTTTCTGTTGAAAATTCAAAATTTGGACCTTGTACTATTGCATCTACAGGACAAGATTCTTCGCACAAACCACAATAAATACACTTCATCATATCAATATCGTAACGTGTAGTTTTTCTACTTCCGTCTTCTCTTGCAGTTGACTCAATAGTTATTGCTTGCGCAGGACATACTGCTTCACATAATTTACAAGCAATACATCTTTCTTCTCCATTTGGATACCTTCTCAAAGCATGCTCACCTCTAAAACGGGGGCTAATTTTACCTTTTTCAAATGGGTAATTAATTGTTTTTTTTGATTTAAATAATTCTTTTATAGCAATCAACAAACCACCAATGAAGTCTGTCATCAATATAGTTTTAAAAAATCTTGAAATCTTCATTGTTAATTCACAGGTAAAAGGTTAAAATAAAATAAATAACTAGCTGTTAATACCACCCAAGTTAAAGAAAGAGGAAGAAAAACTTTCCAACCAAGTCTCATTAATTGGTCATATCTATATCTAGGTACTATTGCCTTAACTAAAGCGAAAAGAATAAATAAAAGAAGAATTTTTAATATTAACCATATCGCACCTGGTACTAACGTAAATGGGTAAACATTAATTGGTGACATCCAGCCACCTAAAAATAATATTGCCCCCATTGCACACATCAATAAAATATTTGCATACTCACCTAACCAAAACATAGCATACATCATTCCTGAATATTCTGTTTGGTATCCAGCCACCAATTCTGCTTCTGCTTCTGGCAAATCAAAAGGGGGTCTGTTAGTTTCAGCTAAAGCTGAAATAAAGAATATTACGAACATAGGAAATAATGGTATTACAAACCACATATTTTGTTGAGCAATAACAATGTCGTTTAAATTCAGTGAACCAACACAAAGTAAAACATTGATAATTATTACCCCAATTGAAACTTCATAAGATACCATTTGAGCAGCAGAACGAATTGCTCCTAAAAAGGGATATTTGGAATTTGATGCCCAACCTCCCATTATTATTCCGTAAACACCTAGTGATGAGACAGCAAATAAATATAGAATTCCAACATTAATATCAGCCAAAACCTGTGTTGCACTAAATGGAATTACAGCCCAAGCAATTAAAGCTAAAGTCATCGTGACTATTGGAGCCAATATGAAAATTACTTTATTTGAGCTAGATGGAATAATGATTTCTTTGAATATATATTTTAAAGCATCAGCTAAAGATTGTAGTAAGCCAAAGGGACCAACAACGTTAGGTCCTTGTCTTTTTTGAACAAAAGCCCAAACCCTTCTATCAAGCCAAACTATCATTGCAACCGAAACAAGAACAGGAACTAGTAAAAATAAAATCTTATAAACTTCTTGAAAAACAATACTCAAGTATTCCATATTAACCTTCTGTACCTGTTGATTTTAAATTTAATTTAGAATTATTACATTCAACCATCGTTTTTGATGATCTAGCAATAACATTTGAGAAATAATAATCTTTTACTTTGATTGTTAAAGTTTCATTTTGAAATTCTTTAATAGAATTATTTTGGTCATCTAATTGTTTTTCTTTTTGTAAATTTAAATAATTAAACATACTGCTATCTAATTCGTCTTTGTCATTAAATAATTTTCTATTGTTCATAATTTCAGCCAGTTCATTAATTATTTGCCAGTCTTCTTTAGCCTCACCTGGTGGATATGATGCTTTATAGGCTTTTTGAATTTTTCCCTCTAGATTAGTAAAATATCCATCTTGTTCAGTGTAAGCAGCGCCTGGTAAAATAATATCAGCAGACTCAGCACCTTTGTCACCATGACTACCTTGGTAAATTATAAATTCATCTTTTTTATCAAATTCTAAATTGTCATGACCTACAAGATAAACAATATCAAATTTATTTTCTTTTAAGTCACTTATTAAATTATTTGCATTATTAATAATTCCAAGATCAATATTTCCTACAGTTGATGCATTAGTTGATAAAATATTTAAAGAATTCCATTCATCTGAAATTTTATTATTTTTTGATAAAAATTCTTTTGTTTTATTAAACAAAAATTCTGAAGACTTTAATCTAAGTAGAGACTCACCAATAATAATTATTGGTTTTTTTGAATTAATAATTTCTTTAGATACGTCATGATTTCCCTCAAGAATATTATTTAAAGTTTGCGTTTGACCATCTAAACTTTGATAAGGATAAGTTAAATCACCAACATCATTAAGTGAAATAATTTTTGTATTGTTGTTTAAGTAAGCTTTTCTAATTCTAGCATTTAAAATAGTTGCTTCATATCTTGGATTTGCACCTACTATCAAAATTAAATCTGCTTCTTCAATACCATTTATAGAAGAATTGAATAAATAGTTTTCTCTTTTTGAGGTATTTATAAATCTGTTATCAGATCTTGACTCATAATTTTTTGTGTCAATTGTTCGATCAAAAAATTCTTTAAAAATATAACCGGTTTCCATATTATTTAAATCACCAACAAAACCACATATTTTTTCTTTTGAAGTATTTTCAAATTTAGATTTAATTATTTTGTAAACCTCATCCCATGAGGCCTTATCAAACTTACCGTTATATTTGATAAATGGAGCATCTAATCTTTGATGTAGCAGACCATCACAAGCATATCTTGTTTTGTCGGAGATCCATTCCTCATTAATATCCTCGTTTATAATTGGAAGTACTCTTTTGACTTCCCAATCATATGTATCTACTCTTATATTTGATCCAATTGCATCCATTACATCGATTGTCTCTGTTTTCTTAAGTTCCCATGGTCTAGCTTCAAATACATAAGGTTTTGATGTTAGGGCTCCAACTGGACATAAATCTACAACATTAGCAGACAATTCTGATTGCATTGATTGCTCTAGATAAGTCGTAATTTGCATGTCCTCACCTCTTCCAATAGCACCAAGCTCTGGAACTCCCGCAACTTCCGTTGCAAATCTTACACATCTGGTACAGTGAATACATCTTGTCATTTGAGTTTTAATCAATGGTCCCATATTTTTTTCAGGAACTGCTCTTTTGTTTTCTTTAAATCTTGATTTGTCTATTCCGTAGTACATTGATTGATCTTGAAGATCGCATTCACCACCTTGATCACACACTGGACAATCTAAGGGATGGTTAGCCAATAAAAATTCCATCACTCCCTTACGAGCTTTTTCTACTAAAACAGTATTTGTTTTAATATTCATACCCTCAGCAGCTGGCATAGCACATGAAGCAATTGGTTTAGGAGATTTTTCCATTTCAACTAAACACATTCTGCAATTTCCTGCTATCAATAATTTTTCATGGTAACAAAATCTTGGAATTTCTACTCCAGCTTTTTCGCAAGCTTGAAGAACGGTCAACCCCTCTTCAACTTCAACTTCGATTTCATTCACTTTTAATTTAAGCATTTTTTTTATCTAATAAATGTTGATCTACTAAATATGGAATATTATTTTTCTTTTGTACAATAGGATCCAAATTGTTTCTTTTCTCAATTTCTTTTTTAAAGTGTCTAAGTAATCCTTGAACTGGCCATGATGAACCTTCACCAAACGCGCAAATAGTATGTCCTGCAATTTGATTTGTAACATCACCCAACATATCTACTTCATCCTTAGTAGCATCACCTTTTGCCATTCTCTCAAGCATTCTCCACATCCAACCCGAACCTTCTCTACAAGGTGTACATTGACCACAACTCTCATGTTTGTAAAATCTTGCAATTCTTGCCATGCATTTAATTATGTCATGATCTTTATTAATGACAACAATACCCGCAGTTCCTAAACCACTTTTTTCAGCCATAAGTGAGTCAAAATCCATAGTTAATGTTTCGCATTTCTCTTTAGGAATTAATGGCATTGATGATCCGCCAGGAATTACTGCTTGAAGATTATCCCAGCCTCCAATAACACCACCTGCATGAACTTCAATTAATTCTTTTAAAGGAATACTCATTTCTTCTTCAACGTTACATGGATTGTTAACATTTCCTGAAATACAGAAAATTTTAGTTCCAGTATTTTTTTCTCTTCCAAGAGATGCGAACCATTTTCCACCTCTCCTAAGAATTGTTGGAACTACAGCTATAGTTTCAACATTATTAATAATTGTTGGACATCCATATAGGCCTATCAAAGCTGGGAAAGGTGGTTTTAATCTAGGTTGACCTTTTTTACCTTCTAAACTTTCAAGTAGTGCAGTCTCTTCACCACAAATATATGCACCAGCTCCATAATGAATATAAATATCTAAATCCCATCCTGTACCAGCTGCATTTTTACCTAACAATTTTTTTTCATAAGCTTCATCTATTGCTGCTTGAAGTTTTTGACCATCAACAAAATATTCTCCTCTTATATAAATATAACAAACATGTGCTTGCACTGCATAAGATGCTATTAAACAACCTTCTATTAATTTGTGGGGTTCAAATCTTAAAATATCTCTGTCTTTACATGTTCCTGGTTCAGACTCATCACCGTTAATAACTAGGTAATGTGGTCTAGATCCAACTTCTTTTGGCGCAAATGACCATTTTAAACCAGTAGGAAATCCTGCACCACCTCGACCTCTTAGTTGAGATTCTTTAATTTCATTAATTATCCAGTCTCTTCCTTTATCAGTAATTTCTTTTGTATTTACCCAATCACCTCTCTCTTGTGATGAAGATACATCTGAGCCTTTGTCATTATATAAATTTTGAAAAATTCTATCTTGATCTTTAAGCATTTTTTAAATCCATTAAGGTTTTCCTATTATTTTCTGGTTCATTATTTACTCTTCCTCTATACGAACCAGGTTTTGGAGTTTCTCCATTTAAAATTTTATCTAAAATATCTAAAGTTTTTTGTTTGTCTAAATCTTCATAATAATCATCATTAATTTGCATCATAGGAGCATTGACACATGCTCCTAAACATTCAACTTCCATCCAAGAACAACTTTTATCATTAGATAATTCACACTCATTTTCAGAAATTTTTTCCTTACAGGCCTCAACTAATTGATTTGCACCTCTTATCATGCATGGTGTTGTAGTACATACTTGAATAAAGTATTTCCCTACAGGAGCTAAATTATACATTGTATAAAAAGTAGCTACCTCATAAACTTTAATATAAGGCATATCTAAAAACTTAGCGATGTACTTCATTGCTGCTAATGGTATCCAATTATTATTTTGTTTTTGAGCAATATATAGCAAGGCCATTACAGCACTTTGCTGTTTACCTTCAGGATATTTTGCGACAATAACATTTGCCGCTTCTAATGATGAAGCATTAAATTCAAAACTTTCTGGCTGATCTTTAGCAGGTCTTCTTAAACTCATCTGTCTACCTCACCGAAAACAATATCCAAAGAACCTAATACCGCAGGAACATCTGCTAACATATGGCCTTTAATTAGATAATCCATTGATTGTAAATGTGAAAATCCTGGTGCTCTTATTTTACATTTATAAGGTTTGCTTGATCCATCAGATATTAAGTAAACACCAAATTCTCCTTTTGGTGCCTCAACAGCCGTATAAATTTCATCTTTTGGAACTCTATATCCCTCTGTGAAAAGTTTAAAATGGTGTATTAAAGCTTCCATTGATTGTTTGATTTCTGCCTTAGGTGGAGGGCTAATCTTGCCATCTAATGATTTAATTGGACCCTTTTCCATTTTAGATAGACATTGTTTAATAATTAAAACACTTTCTTTCATTTCTTCAATTCTGCATAAATATCTGTCGTAACAATCTCCATTTTTTCCAACTGGAATTTTAAAGTCTAAACTTTCATAGCAATCATAAGGCTGAGATTTTCTCAAATCCCATGGAATACCTGAACCTCTAATCATAACCCCTGAAAAAGAATAATCTAAGGCATCTTCTTTTGTGACTACACCTATATCGACATTTCTTTGTTTAAAAATTCTATTATCAGTTAACAAACTTTCTAAATCATTAATTATTTTAGGAAAAGTTTCACAAAATTTTGCTATATCTTCCTCTAAACCTTTTGGCAAATCTTGATGAACACCTCCTGCTCTAAAATAATTTGCATGAAGTCTTGATCCTGAAGCTCTCTCATAAAATGTCATTAGAGTTTCTCTTTCCTCAAAGCCCCAAAGAGAAGGTGTTAGAGCACCAACATCTAAAGCTTGAGTTGTAACATTTAAAATATGACTTAAGATTCTCCCAATCTCACAAAATATAACTCTTATATATTGTGCTCTAATCGGGACATCTATTTTAAGTATTTTTTCGACAGCTAGTGCAAAAGCATGCTCCTGATTCATTGGAGCAACATAATCTAAACGATCAAAATAAGGAACTGCCTGCATATAAGTTTTGTTTTCTATAAGTTTTTCTGTTCCTCTATGAAGTAAACCTATATGTGGATCTGCCTTCTCAACTACCTCTCCATCTAATTCTAAGATTAATCTAAGAACACCATGAGCCGCGGGATGTTGTGGTCCAAAATTTAAATTTAAATTTTTAATTTTTTTTGTCATTATTCTCAATTTCTTCCTTAATATATTTCGTTCCCTCCCAAGGACTTTCATAATCAAAATTTCTATAATTTTGCTCAAGCTTCACTGGTTCGCTAATCACTTTCTTTTGATCTTCGCTATATCTAACTTCTGAGTGACCAGTTAATGGAAAATCTTTTCTTAATGGGTGGCCTTCAAATCCATAATCAGTTAAAATTCTTCTTAAATCAGGATGATCCTTGAAAGATACCCCGTACATATCAAACACTTCTCTCTCCATCCAATTTGCTGATGGAAAAATGCTAGTTAATGATGGAATAACTTCATTTTCGGCAATTGAATATTTTACAATCAATCTTTGATTAAATTCATGACTTAAAAACAAGTATACTACTTCAAACCTTTGATTTTGTTCTGGGTAGTCAACAACTGTTATATCTATTAGTTGTCTAAATTTAGTGTCTTGATTTGTTTTTAAAAATATAGCAACATCAACAATATCTTCTTTATCTGTTTCAACATAAATTTGGTTATGTTTAATCTCTGTGCTGTTAATTTTGGTAGTTAACTCAGAATTAATTTTTTTTTCTAGATCTTGTAAACTTTTCATAACTATCTAATAAAAGATCCCTTTTTTCTAATTTTTTTTTGTAATTGAAGAATCCCATACAACAATGCCTCTGCTGAAGGTGGACATCCTGGTACATAAACATCTACAGGAACAATACGATCACATCCCCTTACAACTGAATATGAATAGTGGTAATATCCACCTCCGTTTGCGCAACTACCCATAGAAATTACATATCTTGGTTCAGGCATCTGGTCATAAACTTTCCTTAAAGCCGGTGCCATTTTATTTGTCAAAGTTCCTGCAACTATCATAACATCTGATTGTCTTGGGGAACCTCGTGGAGCTGCTCCAAATCTCTCTAAATCATATCTAGGCATAGCTGTTTGCATCATTTCAACAGCACAACAAGCTAAACCAAAAGTCATCCAATGAAGTGATCCTGATCTAGACCAGTTAATTAAATTATCAAGTGATGTAGTTATAAAACCATTTTTGCTAAAATCTTGTGCAAGTTGTTTAAATTCCTCAGGAACTTGATCTATTTTATTATTCATTGTGGTTTATAATTTTATTCCCAGTCTAAAGCACCTTTTTTCCATTCATAAATAAAACCTATTGTAAGTATGAACAAAAAAATCATCATTGATGAAAAACCTAATAACCCAATATTTCCGAGAGATATTGCCCATGGAAATAAAAATGCTATCTCTAAATCAAAAATAATAAATAAAATTGCAACTAAATAAAATCTTACATCAAATTCCATTCTTGAATCTTCAAAAGGTTCAAAACCACACTCATAAGCTGAAAGTTTTTCAGGATCAGGTTTTTTTGGTGATAGAATAAAATTTACAACCACGAAAGCACAACTCAACCCAAGAGCTAATACTAAAAATATTATTATTGGTAAGTAATCTTTTAAAAAATCAGATAACATGGAAATCTATATATCAGTTTTTATCTGTTGTTGAAGGGCTGATACGTCACATTTTTATCAATATTAACATTAAAAAATGCGTAAAAGTGGCGGGAGTGAAGGGACTCGAACCCTCGACCTATCGCGTGACAGGCGATCGCTCTAACCAACTGAGCTACACCCCCACTTTGTTGTTTTGGTGGGCAGTAAAGGACTCGAACCTTTGACCCCCTCGGTGTAAACGAGATGCTCTACCAACTGAGCTAACCGCCCAAAACAAGGCTATTTATTACATCAACACTTAAATAATGTAAATTAATTATTATTGAATACTAGCTTGAGATTTATCGTCTTTTTTTGCCATATCGACCTCAACCCACTCGGTTGGTTTAAGTTCTTTTGTCAAAGCTATTTTTATAACCTGATCCGCATATTCAACTGGTGTGATCTTAATGTCGTCTATAATTTTCTTAGGCATATCCACTAGATCTTTTTCGTTTTCTTTAGGAATTAAAACTTCTTTTATTCCGGCTCTGTGTGCTGCTAATAATTTTTCTTTCAAACCACCAATTGGTAATACTTGACCTGTTAAAGTTACTTCACCAGTCATAGCAATATCTCTTCTTACAGGTATGTTGGTAATTGATGAGACGATAGATGTTACCATTCCAATACCAGCGGATGGACCATCCTTTGGTGTTGCTCCTTCAGGAACATGTATGTGAAAATCTTTTTTTTCAAATATTGGTGGTATGATTCCATATTCTAAACATTTTGATCTTACAAAAGATTTTGCTGCTTTAACTGACTCCTGCATAACATCACCTAATTTTCCAGTGATTTGCATTCTTCCTTTTCCTGGCATTGTAACAGTCTCAATTTTTAAAATTTCTCCACCATACTCAGTCCAAGCAAGTCCTGTTACTATACCCACTCTATTTTCAGACTCTAATTCTCCAAACTTAAATTTAGGAACACCTAAAAAATCAGATAAATTTTTATTATTTATTCCAACTTCTTTTTCTTCACCTGCAACAATTTTTTTAACAACTTTTCTTGCAAGTTTAGAAATTTCCCTTTCAAGATTTCTTACACCTGATTCTTTTGTATATCCCCTTATAACTTCTTTAATAATGTCATCATCTAGCTTCATTTCTTTTTCTTTAACGCCATTATCTTTAATTTGTTTTGGTAATAAATATTTGTTTGCTATACTGATTTTTTCATCCTCTGTGTAACCTGCTAATCTAATTACTTCCATTCTATCCAGTAAAGGAGGTAAAATGTTTAAGGTATTAGCAGTCGTTACAAACATTACATCTGATAAATCATAATCAACTTCTAAATAATGATCATTAAATGTTGTGTTCTGTTCTGGATCTAAAGCCTCTAATAACGCTGAAGATGGATCACCTCTATAATCATTTCCTATTTTATCTATTTCATCTAACAAGATTAATGGATTTTTAGTCCCTGCTTTTTTCATCATCTGAATAATTTTACCTGGAAGAGATCCGATATATGTTCTTCTATGTCCTCTTATTTCTGCTTCATCCCTCATGCCACCAACAGACATTCTAACAAACTCCCTATTTGTTGCTTTTGCTATTGATTTTCCTAAAGATGTTTTTCCAACTCCTGGAGGGCCCACTAGACATAAAATTGGACCTTTTATTTTTTCCATTCTTTTTTGAACTGCTAAAAATTCAATAATTCTCTCTTTTACTTTTTCCAATCCAAAGTGATCTTTATCAAGAATATTTAAAGCTTTGGTTAAATCTATATCAACTTCACTTTTTTTATGCCAAGGAAGTTCTGTCATCCAATCTAAATAATTTCTTACAACCGTAGCCTCTGCAGACATTGGACTCATATTTTTTAATTTTTTTAATTCCTGAAGACATTTTTTTTCAACCTCTTTCGGCATTTTAGCCTTCGTAATTGCTTTATTTAAACTGGTTGTTTCATCTTTGCCATCTTCAATCTCTCCAAGTTCCTTCTGAATAGCTTTTAGTTGTTCGTTTAAATAGTACTCTCTTTGAGTTTTTTCCATTTGAGTTTTAACTCTGCCCCTAATTCTTTTTTCAACACCAATAATACTTGTCTCATTTTCCATTATCTTAATAATGGCGTTTAATCTTTTCTTTACATCTACAGTTTCAAAAATTTGTTGTTTTTCAGAAATAGTAGCAGTTATATGAGATGCAATATTGTCAGCAATCTGAGAAGGTTCTTTTAATTGCTTAATTGTATTAATTGTTTCACTAGAAATTTTTTTATTTATTGAGTTTAATTTTTCTAATCTTCTTAAAGCTGTTGAGGCTAAAGGAAACAAATCCTCATCTCTGGGCATAATATCTTGGTAATGCGTATAATCGCAAGTTATGAATTTTTCATTATCTTTAAAATCTAAAATTTTAACTCTTTTAATTCCCTCTACTAAAACTTTAACAGTTCCATCAGGTAATTTTAATAATTGTAAAATACTTCCTTCACAACCGTATATAAAAACATCAGTTTTCTTAGGATCATCAATTTCTGAATTTTTTTGAGTAACAAGAATAATTTTTTTATCCTTTTTCATCACTTCGTTTAAAGCCGAAATAGATTTATCCCTTCCTACAAATAAAGGAATAACCATGCTAGGAAAAACTACGATATCTCTTAATGGTAAAAGCGGTAGTGAAATTTTGACGTCCATAAATATAATATGGATATTATATTTTATAATGCAATAGGTTTTTACTATTTATTAAGGATATTAAGCCGCTGTAGTCTTATTTGACTTAGATTTATTGTCACCTTTGGCATGAACTAAAATTGGTTGTGACTGTCCTTTTGCTGCACCTGCATCAACAATAACCTCTTCAATATTATCTTGACTTGGAAGATCGTACATTGTTTTCAACAAAATATTTTCTAGAATTGATCTTAAACCTCTTGCTCCAGTTTTTTTGCTAATCGCTTTTTGTGCTATTTCTTTTAGAGCATTTTCTTTAAAAGTTAGTTTTGCACCATCCAATTTAAACAACTCTTGATATTGTTTTGTTAAAGAATTTTTTGGTTCTTGTAATATTTTTATTAAAGATTTTTCATCTAAATCTTCAAGTGTTGCTATCATTGGAAGTCTTCCAATAAATTCTGGAATCAATCCAAATTTCAATAAATCCTCAGGCTCTAATCCTTTCATCCATTCACCAGTTTTCTTATCTTGCGTATTTTTTACATCTGCACCAAAACCAATTGAAGTACCTTTGTCTCTCTGAGAAATAATTTTATCAAGTCCTGCAAATGCTCCACCGCAAATAAATAAAATATTTGTGGTATCGACTTGTAAAAATTCTTGCTGAGGATGTTTTCTACCACCTTGAGGCGGAACACTTGCAACTGTACCTTCCATTATTTTAAGAAGAGCTTGCTGAACACCTTCACCAGATACATCTCTTGTTATAGATGGGTTTTCAGATTTTCTGCTTATTTTATCAACCTCATCAATATAAACTATTCCTCTTTGAGCTTTTTCAACATTATAGTCAGAAGCTTGCAATAATTTTAAAATAATATTTTCGACATCTTCTCCAACATAACCTGCTTCTGTTAGAGTGGTTGCATCAGCCATCGTAAATGGAACATCTAAAATTCTGGCTAGAGTTTGTGCAAGTAATGTTTTTCCACAACCTGTTGGACCTACTAAGAGTATATTAGATTTTGATAGCTCAACATTTTTGCTTGTTTTGCCTTCATAATTTAATCTTTTATAATGATTGTGAACTGCAACAGATAAAACTTTTTTTGCATGTGCTTGACCAATTACATAATCATCTAAAACTGAACAAATTTCTTTTGGTGATGGAAGACCATCTTGATGTTTTACAAAAGTATCTTTGCTCTCCTCTTTTATGATGTCCATACATAGCTCAACACATTCATCACAGATGAAAACCGTTGGACCAGCAATTAATTTTCTAACCTCATGTTGACTCTTTCCACAGAAAGAACAGTAAAGAATATTTTTATTATTTGTTGTCATTTTAATTTTTATAACGAATCAATTTAATTACTTTATTATAGAAAACTCACACTAATCAAGTTTCGATTGATAATGACTCAATATATTGTGTATTAAGATCTTTTTTCTACTACTTCGTCAATAAGACCAAATGATTGTGCGACATCTGCTGTCATAAAATTATCTCTTTCAAGAGCAGATTTTATTTCATCAACACTTTTTCCAGTGTGTCTAGAATAAATTTCATTAAGCCTTTTCTTCAAAGACAAAACTTCATTAGCATGAATTTCAATATCGGTTGCCTGACCTTGAAAACCTGCTGATGGCTGGTGAACCATTATTCTTGAATTTGGTAATGAAAATCTTTTTCCTTTTGTGCCTGCAGCAAGCAAAAAAGATCCCATAGAAGCTGCTTGACCAATACATAAAGTAGAAATATCAGGTTTCACATATTGCATCGTATCATAGATACCAAGTCCAGCTGTAACCAAACCTCCAGGGCTATTTATATACAAATAAATTTCTTTTTTTGGATCTTCAGCTTCTAAAAATAATAATTGAGCTGTAACTAATGATGCAACGTTATCATTAATTTGACCTGTTAAAAAAATAATTCTTTCTTTTAATAGTCTTGAATAAATATCATAAGCTCTTTCACCTTTACTTGATTGTTCAACAACCATTGGTACAAGATTGCTCATATGTTCTGATAATTTTGTTGTCATAAGTTGATTCGTTCTACTTATACAACTTGAGATTACTTTTTGCTAACCTTTTTTGTCTTTTTCACTGCAGGCTTTGATTTTGCCTTTTTAGTTGCTGGTTTTTTTTCTTTCACAGATGTTGTGGAGGATTTTTTCTTCGTTTCTTTTTTCTCTTCTACATGATCATGTTTATGAGCTTCTTTTAAGATTTTTTCAGCTTCTTCTTTTGAAATTTCTTTTTTATTTGGTTTCCCTTTTTCTTTAATTAAATTTAAAATTTTTTCTTCATATACGGTTCCTCTTAAACTCGCTAATGCAGATGGGTTTTTTTGATAAAAATCCATAACCATTTTTTCTTGTCCAGGCATCATTCTTAGTTGTTTTTGCACTTCAGCCTGAACTTCTTGTTCAGTTACTTTAATTTGATTTTTTTCACCAAACTCATTTAGAATTAATCCAGTTTTAATTCTTGTTTTTGCTTTTTCTTCAAAATCTTTTTTATTTTTCTTCGCTTCTTCTTCAGACATGCCCTGAGATAGAATTTTTACTTCTTCTTCAACTAAATTCTCAGGAACTTCGTCTACTTTAATTTTATCTATTTCTTTTAAAATTTGATTTTTAGATAACTGATCTAGGGAATTTTTATATTCATCATTAATTTGTTTTGAAATTAATTTTTTTAAATCTTTTAAATCTTTTGCCCCTAAATTTTTTGCAAAATCATCATTAATTTTTACTTCCTCTGATTGTTTAACGCTTAAAATTTTACAATTAAATTTAGCTTTTTTATTTACTAATTCTTTTTCTGGGAAGTTTTCTGGCAAAGTTGCTTCTACAACTTTTTCATCATCTTTCTTAACTCCAATTAATTGCTCATCAAAGCCTTTTAAAAATAAATCTTTACCTAAAGTTAACTGGGTATTCTTTCCTTCACTTCCTTTAAAATCCTTACCATCAACTGTTGCTTTGTAATCTAAAGAGACTAAATCACCTTTTTTTGCTTTTGTATCAGCGCTAGCTTCTTTGAAATTTGGTTGGTTTTTAGCTATTTCCTTTATTCTTTTATCTGTCTCACTTTCATCAATCTTTACTGTGTATTCATCAAATTTAATATTTTCTAAAGATTTTATTTCTACTTTTGGTAATTCAGTCACTGATAAAACATACTCTAAATCTTTATCTTCACCGTATGTCTTTAAGTC
>CACKZH010000014.1 GCA_902604575.1 uncultured Pelagibacteraceae bacterium | reverse complement strand
ACAATTTTATGTATTTTTGGTCTAAGTATTGGGGCAACATTTTTATATTTATTTGGAAATTATTTTTTAAAAGATTTAATTAGAGAAAAATTTTTAGATAAATTTCAAAACTTAGAAATAAAATTTAAAAAATCTGAATTTATTTATTTATTAATTTATCGTTGTGTTGGAGGAATTCCTTGGCAGGTACAATGCTTATTACCAATTTTGTTTAATGTTAAATTAAAAAATTATTTTTTTTCAACATTTTTTGGTATTATACCAAGTGTTTTTATTATTTCTTCAATAGGAAGTGGGTTAGAAAAAATTATAGATCAAAATATAGCAACTCCAGGTGTAACAGACGTTATTTTTTCGTCTGATATATATATTCCAATTTTAGCTTTTTTCGTTTTGATTATAGTTACGATTATTTTAAGGAAATTTTTTTATAAATAAGTGTGGTGCTCCCACCCTGTACTGACCAGGGAACTAGTCATTACCAATGACTTGTTATACCATTTAACTACAGGAGCTTTGAGACAAATTGTATTTTACTGATAATAAAGCATTTTTTTCAAATTATTGCCTTAATTTTTTGATGAATATGATTTATATCTATTTTAGGTAAATGTTATGGGAATTCATTACGACTACAAATCAACTAAAGGTAATAAGCTTATGGAAAAGCAAGCTAAAAGAGAAAAAAAGCTTGCTGAAAAAAAAGCTAAACGTCTAGCTAAAGAAGGCCCAAAAAAAGAAGAGGAAAAAACAACTGCATTAGATCCCAATAAACCAATTTCTTTAGATTTCCTGACTAACCCAAATAAAGAATGAGTTTAAAAAACAAAAATGAGCGTTTAAGCTTGGCGCTTAGAAAAAACTTAAAGAAAAGAAAAATTTTCCAAAAAAAAAATAAAAAGAAAAATAAATAATGTCAATTCAACCTGATTCTTGGATAAAAAAAATGTGTAAAGAGCACAATATGATAGAACCATTTTTGGATTATCAAGTTTCTGAAGGAAAAATTTCTTATGGATTAAGTAGTATGGGATATGATGTAAGAATCTCCGATGAATATAGAATTTTTACTAATGTTAATAGTTCTTTAGTTGATCCAAAGAATTTTTCTGATGATAACTTTATAGAACGGAAAGGACCACACTGTATTATTCCACCAAATTCATTCGTTTTAGCTAAAACAGTAGAATATTTTAGAATACCAAAAGACGTTTTATGTATTTGCGTTGGAAAAAGTACTTATGCAAGGACAGGAATTATTTGTAATGTTACACCAATTGAAAATGAATTTGAGGGCAATATTGTAATTGAGCTAAGTAATACAACACCTAACCCTGCAAAAATTTATTCAAACGAGGGAATAGCACAATTTTTATTTTTCAAATCAGATACTCAGCCAGAAACAACTTATAAATCAAAGAAGGGTAAATATCAGGGTCAAACCACAATTCAAGTTGCTAAGATTAAGAAGTAATTTATGGATAAATTTCTGATTAATGGCCCTTGTAAAATCAAGGGTAATGTTTCAATTTCAGGTTCAAAGAATGCATCCCTACCGATATTAGCTGCAACACTATTATTTGATAAACCTATAGTTATCAAAAATTTACCTAGAGTTAGAGACATTAATACAATGTTTAATTTATTAAAGTCTCTTGGTTCTGAAATAATTTTATCAAGAGATAAAAAAATAGCAAAAATTATAAATAAAAAAAATATGAAAACTTTTGCTAGTTATTCTTTAGTCAAAACAATGCGTGGTTCTATTTTAGTTTTAGGTCCACTTATTTCAAAATACCATAAATCTAAAATCTCATTACCTGGCGGATGTTTAATTGGAGCTAGACCAGTTAATTATCATCTAACTGCATTAAAAAAACTTGGTATGAAATATCAATTAAAAGATGGATACATTCTTGCAAAATCAAAAGGAAAACTTAGCGGAACAACTATAAATTTTCCAAAGATAAGTGTTGGTGCAACTGAAAATTCTATAATAGCAGCGTGTTTAGCAAAAGGAAAAACAGTTTTAAAAAATTGCGCCATAGAACCCGAGATTAAAGATCTTACAAATTTTTTAAATAAAGCTGGAGCGAAAATAAAATGGACAGGGAGAGTTTGCACAATCATAGGTGTAAATTCTTTTAATGAAACTGAATATTCTGTAATGGCTGATAGAATAGAAGCAGGCACATTTTGTGTAGCTGCAACACTTGCAAAAGGTAATTTACAAATAAATAATTTAAATCCTAAAATTATTGGTACAGAAATAAAATTACTAAAAAAAGTTGGTGCTAAAATTAAAACTAGTGAAAATAAAATCTTAATTAAAGGACCTGAAAAAATAAAATCAATAAAAAGTATTAAAACTAGAGAGTTTCCAGGCATTCCCACAGACCTTCAAGCACAATTGATGGTTTTGATGTGTAAAGCAGTTGGCAAAAGCTCAATAACCGAAAGTATTTTTGAAAATAGATTTATGCATGTTGCAGAACTGCAAAGATTAGGGGCAAAAATAAATATTAAAAATAATACTGCTACAATAGAAGGAAATACTAAATTTGTTGGTGCCGAATTGATGTCTAGTGATTTAAGAGCCTCTGTTGCTTTGGTTCTAGCAGCTATAGTTTCTACTGGTAAATCATATATTAACAGAATTTATCATTTAGATAGAGGTTATGAAAAAATAGAAAATAAATTAAAAAAATTAGGTGTTAAAATTAAAAGATTAAAATAGTGAATAAATATTTAGCAAAAATAATAGCAAGTGACCAAGAAGGATTACAGATGATTTCAGCTTGTAGTTCAGGGGCTAAGGTTAAAATTGCAGATATAAAATATCTCGCATCCAATAAGGTTTTTTTATTATCAATTGAAAGAACCAAGGTTGAAAGTGATCAGGAAGATAAAAAAATCAATAGCATTTGTAGGTTTGATTTTGTTGATAAAGTAAGATCAAAGAACATTAATCAATCAAATCAAGAAAAAGTTTTAGAACTAATAGGTATAGATTATTTGAAAAATAATGATGTTTATGAAATAAATCTTATTTTTAATAACAATGCTCATATTGCTTTAACTACAGAAACTATTGAAGCAAGATTAGAGGATCAAAGTGAAATTAAATAGTTATGAAGATATTAAATAGTAAAAGTAAAAATTTTGATAAATTATTAGAGAATTTGCTTTTACAGAGAAAAAAAAAAATACAATCAAACTCTGTTTCTGTAAAAAATATAATTAAAGATGTTAAAAAAAACGGAGATAAGGCATTATTAAAATACGAGAAAAGATTTAATCAAAACAACATAATTATTCCAAGCTCAAAACAAATAAAAAAATCTATAAATTCACTTGATAAAAAAGTAAAGAAGGCAATCGATACGGCCTATAATAGAATTTATAAATTTCATTCACTTCAAAAATTTAAAAATATTTCTTATACAGATAAATTAAAAAACAAACTTGAATATAAATATGTGCCTTTAGAATCGGTTGCAATTTATGTTCCTGGTTCTACTGCTTCATACCCGTCGAGTGTGTTGATGAATGCTATTCCGGCAATTGTAGCAGGTGTTAATAGAATAGTTATGATTAATCCAGGCTATAAAGGAAAACAAAATCCAGCTGTATTATACGCTGCAAAAAAATGTAAAATAAAAGAAATTTATTCTATTGGGGGCCCTTCTGCTATTGCAGCAATATCCTATGGGACTAAAAAAATTAAAAAAGTTCATAAAATAGTTGGTCCAGGAAACACATATGTTGCAGCAGCAAAAAAAGAAGTTTTTGGAGTTGTTGGAATCGAAGGTATGACTGCAGGACCTTCAGAAGTGACTGTCGTTTGTGACAAATTCTCAAATCCAGAGTGGGTTGCAAGTGATTTAATTGGACAAGCTGAACATGATATCCTTGCACAATGTATTTTGATTTCAAAAGATAAAAATTTGCTAGATAAAGTAAAAATTGAAATAACTAAACAATTAAAAGAAATTCCAAGAGCTTCTGTTGCAAGAAGAAGTTTAATTAATAATGGAATTCTAATGTATATTCCGTCAGACGCCAAAATAATAAGTGTTGTAAATAAAATTGCACCAGAACATTTAGAATTAAATATTAAAAATTATAAATCAGTAGTTTTAAAAATAAAAAATTCTGGATCAATATGTTTAGGAAAATATGCCGTAATGGCAATGACTGACTATAATGTTGGATCAAACCATGTGTTGCCAACTAATGGTTCTGCAAAATACTCAAGTGGTATAAGTGTAAATGAATTTTATAAAAGGATTTCATATATAAACTTATCAAAAAAGGGTATTGAAAGTCTTGGACCATCAGTTATAACACTTGCAAATTACGAAGGGTTGGTTGGACATGCTCAATCTGTAGTAAAACGCATAAGGAGAAAATAAATTTGTCAAAACAAGACTTACTGGAATTTAAAGGTACAGTTATAGACCTACTTCCTAACGCTATGTTTAGAGTAAAATTAGAAAATGGACATACCGTTACTGCTCATACAGCGGGTAAGTTGAGAAAAAACAGAATTAGAGTTCTCCAAGGTGATAATGTGACAGTTGAAATGACACCTTACGATCTTACTAAAGGAAGAATTATCTTTAGGGGATAAATAAGGCTGAGTAGCTCAGGAGTAGAGCAGAGCCCTGAAAAGGCTTGTGTCGGAGGTGCGAATCCTTCCTCAGCCACCACCAAAAAGTTTCACCTTGAAATAATCTTAAAAAAAATTACCTTTAAAAGATAATAAATAACAAAAGGACTAAGAAATAAGATGAGTATACTACAAGGAAAAATTAAATGGTATAATGGTAAAAAGGGATATGGCTTTATTGAAAGAGATGATAAAGAAAAAGATGCCTTTGTTCACGCTTCAGCGGTAAAAGCTGCTGGTATGAGATATCTCAACGAAGGTGATAAACTTGAATTTACATTAGAAGATGGTCCCAAAGGTCCTTCTGCAGTTAATTTAAAAAAAATAGACTAACTTTATAAATTATTTAAAAGGGCGTTTTATCTATCAAATAGATAAACGTCCTTTTTCTATTTAGATCTTGAATATTAATTTTTTTTGTCTAAAAGGCTGCTTATGAATATAAATATTACATACAGAAAGACTTTTAGAAGCGCTCACAGAAACTGTTTCCATAGCCAGTAGGCTATTTATTTATATTATAATTTTAAATCCACATAAAATAAGATAAAAACAAAGAGGATAAGCCCGGGTGGTGTAATGGTTAGCACGGAAGTTTGTGGAACTTTAAGTTTGAGTTCGACTCTCAGCCCGGGTACCAAAAAATGAATAAAGAAAAAAAATTAATTCCTGGATTACCTTCAGGATTTGAAGATCGTTGGGATAAAAAACTACTTCTCAAAAAAAAGCTTTTAAAAGCTATTGAGAATAATTTTATTAAATTTGGAGCAGAAGCTCTGGAAACCCCTTCGTTTGAGATAAGTGAAAATATAGGATCTTTTTTGGCAGAAGATGATACTAATCCTATGTCTGATGTATTTTCATTTCAAGATGGAGAAAAAAACATTACTCTTAGGTACGATCTTTCAAGCCCACTAGCTAGATTTGTTGCTCAAAATAACCAAGAGCTTCCATCAATCTTTAAAAGATTTGCTATTCAAAATGTCTTTAGGAATGAAAAGGCTGGTAATGGAAGATACAGAGAATTTATGCAAGCAGATTTTGATATTGTTGGAAATGTTAATCCCGCTCAAGCAAATGCTGAGCTTTGTAATTTAATATCAAGTACTTTGTTAGATTGTGGTCTAAAAAAAGATCAATTTACAATCAACATTAGTAACAGAAAAATAGTTCAAGGATTAATTGATGATTTAAAAATATCAGAAGAAAAGCAAGCGAAAGTAATCAGGGCAATTGATAAATTAGATAAACCAGGTTTTGGTTTAGAAGGTGTTAAGGATCTTCTTAAAAAAGAGAGAAAAGATATAAGTGGTGCAGTCACTAAGGGTGCAGATTTAAATGATGAACAAGCTTCTGAAATAATTAATTTTCTAAAAATTAAAGATTTAAAAGAATTGAAAGAAACTTTAAAAAATCCTTTATCTCAAGAAGGTATAAAGGAATTAGAGCTTGTATTTGAAGTATTGGGCTACAGTTCAAATTTAAATCAGGTCAAAACAAATTTTACAATTGTAAGAGGACTGGCTTATTACTCAGATTTCATTGTTGAAACAAATCTAAATTTTAAAGTTACAAATAATAAAGGTAAAGAAGTTGATATAGGCAGTATTTGTTCTGGAGGAGCCTATGCAAAATTAATCTCGAGATTTAAAGGTGTGGATATTCCAGGTACTGGAATTAGTTTTGGAGTTGATCGATTGTTATTTGCTTTAATGCAATTGGATCAAGTAAAAGTAGATAGTCAAAAACCAGTTTTAGTTTGTGTAATGGATGAAAAATATCTTAAGAATTATTATGAAATTTTAGATTTATTAAGAAATAATAATATCAATGCTGAAATTTATTTAGATACAAAGAAAAATTTAGGTAAGCAACTAACTTTAGCAAATAAACGTGAGTTAGATGTTGCAATCATATGTGGTGAAAATGAATTTAATGAAAATACAGTCACCATAAAAAGCCTTAAAGGTGTTAAAGGTGAAAATAACAAAACATTTCCAAAAGAAAATTTAATTGATGAAGTCAAAAAACTTATCTGAAAATATACTTAGATCAGTAAAATCAAGGGGTTTTAAATACATTGATTTACCCTCAGTTATTGAGGCTAATCACATTGTCCAAAGATCGGGAGAAAATTTTAGAAAATTTATATTTTCTTTTACTGATCAGAATGGAAGTGAGTTATGTCTAAGACCAGATTTAACGATTGCATCTTGTTTAAGATATTTAGAAAATAATTTAAAGGGTAAGGAAAAAATCTTTTATAGCGGTCAAGCTTATCGAAAATCACAAAACAAAAAAGACTCAATCATTAGAAATCAAATCGGATTTGAAATTTTAGGATCTAAAGATGAGAAAAATGACGATAAAGAAATTATAAATACATCTCTTAAATCACTTCAAAATATCAAATATTCTTCAGGAATACTCACGATTGGAAATATTGAAATATTTAATTTGTTAATTTCAAAATTAGATATTCCAAAGAGATGGAAGTTAAGATTATCCAGGCACTTCTGGAGAGAAGAATATTTTAATGATTTATTAAAAAGATTAGAAACTAATTCGGATGTTGATCCAACAATTGTAGAAATAGATAAAAAGCGTTACCTGAAAATGCTTAAAGAAGATTTATCAAATATTGTGGCGGGAAGAACAATTAATGAAATATTAAAAAGATTTGATCAGAAAATAAAAGATCCTAGAAGAGCTAGCAAAGGAAAAAATGTTTCAAAAATAATAAAAGATTTCTTAAAGATAAAATGTCCAATTAATAAAGCGGCAATAGAGTTAAATAAATTTTTTAAAAAAAACAGAATAAATTTAGCTGTAGATCAAAAATATTTTCCAATCTCTAATAACAAGGTTTCAAAATTAAATGTTTTATTTTCAGCATCCTTTGGAAGACAATTAGAATATTATACCGGAATGGTTTTTAAAATTGATATTAAATCTAAAAACTCATTAAAAAATATTATTAATGGTGGTCGTTATGATGGTCTAATTTCAGACTTAGGTTCAAAAAAACAAACTCCTGCTGTAGGTGCTGCAATTAACATAAATTTATGATTATCTGGCTCGCTTCATACCCAAAAAGTGGAAATACCTGGTTGAGATCAATGATTGCTTCATATTTTTATACTAAATCAGGAGAGTTTAATTTTGGATTGTTAAATTATATTGATCAATTCCCCTCTTTTACTCATTTTAGAAATTATAAAGATAGTTTTGAAAAACCAGAAAGTACTTCAAAATATTGGTTAGATGCACAAAGTAAAATTAATGCAGATAACAAAATAAAATTTTTAAAAACACATAATGCTTTGTGCAGAATTGATAACACAATATTTACTGATCAAAAAAATACTCTTGGAGCAATATATATTATTAGAGATCCAAGAAATGTGATTAATTCAATATTTAATCATTTTGATAAAAAAAATTACCAAGAAGCTTTAGAATTTATGCAAGACGAGAAAAGGTGTCTAATCCACAAAGAGAACAATAGATATCTAGGTTTTGTTTCTCTATTTTCTTGGAAAACTCATCAAAAAACTTGGATAAAAAATAATTTATTTCCTGTTTTGACAATAAAGTATGAAGATTTACAAAACAAAACATTTGATACATTTAAAGAAGTAATAAATTTTATAAAATCTATATCTAAATCAAATAAGTCATTCGATAGAGAGAAGGCAAAAAAAGTTGTTCAATCATGTCAATTTGAAAAAATGAAAAAAATGGAGAAAGAAAAAGGATTTAATGAGTCTGTTATGAAAAAATCAGAAGATAAAAAAATTGATTTTTTTCATTTAGGACCAAAAAATAATTTTAAAGAATTGCTTAATAAAGACATAATTTCAGAAATGAATTCTATTTATAAGGATGAGTTGAAGGAGTTTAAATATGAGTAAAATTCTTAATATTGGAATTCCTAGCAAGGGTAGACTTAGAAAAGATATTTTAAATATATTTAGGAAAAATAAATTAACCTTGGTATCGGAAAGAGGTGAAAGAGATTTAATAGGATCAATCAAACAGCATAAAAATATTAAGATCTTATACTTACATGCTAGAGAAATTGTTGAAAGATTAGGAGATGGATCTCTCGATTTAGGTTTTTCTGGATTTGATTTATTAAAAGAAAGTCAAATTAATATTCAAAATAAAATTAATGTTTTAAAAAAATATTCTTTTGGCAGAGCTACTTTGGTTGTTGCAATTCCAGATCCATGGATTGATGTTCAAACTGTGGCCGATCTTGAAGAAATCGCCTTTGAGTTTAAGGATAAGAAAAAAAAAAGACTTAGAGTAGCTACAAAATATCCAAATTTAACTAGAGAATTTTTATTTTCAAAAGGTGTAACCCAGTTCAAATTAGTTGATAGCTTAGGTGCGACTGAAGCTTATCCTTTTACAGGATCATCCGAAATAATTACTGATATTACATCTACGGGAGAAACCTTAAAGGCTAACAACTTACGTATATTAAAAGATGGTGAAATACTTAAATCAGAAGCATGTCTGATGGTATCTAAATCATCAATTAAAAAAATTAATTTAAAAAAAATTATTAAATTACTTTCTAAAAATTAAATCTTTCCAGTAAGCTAAAATTATTTTAATTATATCTAAGTTTCTTAGTATTGCATAAATAGCAATTAAGACAATTATAACAAATAAAATTTGTAATATAAAAAAAAAATCCATTTTTTATTTTTTTTTCCTTTTAAAACTTCCTTTACCTTTTTTAGGTTTTATTTTTTTTGGCGAATATTGTCTTGTATACAAAATTTCTTTAATTTTATTTTTATTTTTTAATTTTTTCATATAGTCTTTAAATTATTTTTACGATATATCTGCAACTCTCATTTTTCAATATACTAGTAAGTAGTTGATTTCTAACAATTCACGTATATCTTCAATTTATGGATACGATTCTTTTAACAATCTTAGTTATATTATCTGGCGTAACATTAGGTGTTGTATATATAAATAGAAAATCAAAATTTAAAGATGAGAATGAGAATAAAGAAGTTGAGGAAATAGCTAATTTAAAATCAGAAATTTCAAGTTTAAAAGATACCTTAAATACTACAATCAATAGCTCACTTGGTGCAATGTCAACTTCATTTAATAACTTATCGACCGGGGTTACTAAAGATATGACTGAAACTTTAACCAAGGTAGAGGAAAAGGTTGGAAATTTTAATCAACAAGTTCAACTATTAAATCAAAGCCAAGAAGGGATAACGAAAATTTTAGCTGGAGTTAAGAAATATGGAACTCTCGCAGAATTTAGCTTAGATGCACTAATCAAAGATTTGTTGCCAGTCTCTCAATTCATGAGGAATGTAAAAATGAAAGAGGATACAAGTGAAAATGTTGAATTTGCAATTAAGCTTCAAGGAGACGTTTTAGTTCCAGTTGATAGTCATTTTCCAGTAGAAAAATTTAAAGCAATTACCGATGGTCATGATGTGGAAGATAAAAGAGTAGTAGCAGATGCTAGAGCAAAATTAGCCTCAGCGTTTAAAGCAAAAGCTAAAAGTGTTAATGAAAAATATATCGTTCCACCAAAAACTACTGATTTTGCAATTGTATATGCGCCAACAGAAAGTTTATATAAAGAGTTAACTGAATACCAAGATCCAAGTTCAAAAGAATTATTAACTCAAGAATTAATGAAAAAATATAAAGTTGTGATATGTGGACCTAATACTCTATCAGCTTACTTACAATCTTTACATATGGGTTTTCAATCATTGAAAGTACAAAAAGGTGCAACAGAAATTTACAACCATTTAAAAACAATTAGTACAAGATTTTCTAAACATTTTGACAACATTATAGTACTTAGAAAAAAATTAGAGGATGCTATGGGAGTTGTTGATAAATTTGGAACTGATGCAAGATCAATTTCAAGAACTTTAGAAAACATTAAAGATCCCGAGCAGGTTGTGAAAGCTGTGCAAACTGACAATGTGGAAAAATTTGTTGAACGAAATAGGCAGCTTAAAAATTAATTTCTTTTTTTCTATAATAACGTCTATAAGAAATCTCATGCAGTGGAATCAAAAATATGATTATCCAAAATCTTCTAGAGCAACCATAGACGGAATTAGAAGATATTTATTAGGAGAAGCAAAATTACCCAGTGTAACTTCAATTTTAGATGTAACTCGATCTGAGGAAGATAAAGCAGCATTGGCAAATTGGAGAGAAAGAACTGGCCAAAAAGAAGCTGAAGCAATCACTAAAGCAGCCAGTAGTAGAGGATCTCAAATGCACAACTATTTAGAGTCTTATTTACTTGGAAGAGAAAATTTAAGTTTTTTTGAAGACAATAAACAATATAAATTAATGGCCAAAGAAATTATAGAAAAAGGTTTAAAAAATAGATTAGATGAAATTTGGGGTGTTGAATGTACACTTTATTACCCAGATAAGTATGCAGGTACTGCTGATTGTATTGGAGTTTATGAGGGCAAGGAAACGATCATTGATTTTAAACAAAGTAATAAACCAAAAAAAGCAGAGTACATTGACTCATGGCTTCTTCAAACAAGTGCATATTCATTAGCACATAATATTGTGTATAACTCCAATATCACTTCTTGTGTAATTTTAGTTTGCACAGTAGATAAATTATTCCAAGAGTTTAAAATTCAAGGCCATGATTTAGTTATTTATCAAAACTTGTTTTTAGGAAGATTAAAAAAATTTAATGAGCTGTCAAATTTAACTTAGGATATTATGGACAAAATAGTAATTTACGACACAGAAACAACAAATAGTACAATTTGGGGCTCAATAATTGAAGTAGGTGCTGTTGTTGTCGATAAAAACTTAAAAGAAATTGGTAAGCTAAATATTCGTGGCAGAATGCCCGAAGGTGAGGTCCCAAGCGCAAAGGCCTTATTAGTTAATTCAACAAGTATTGATTTGCTTACCAAAGGAAATTACTCGCATTATGATTTTCTAGGAGCTGTAGAAAACTTCTTCTCTAAAGCAGCCCCAGCATTATTTATAGGCTGGAGTAACTTAAATTTTGACAGGAGGATGTTTCATTTTAATTTTTTTAAGGGGAATAGATATCCCTACGTCACACATTCGTCTCCCAACAAAGAACACGATGGTTTACACGTTGCAAGAGTAGCTCAAACTTTAAATCCTGAAACATTAAAGACTGAATTGACTGCAGCCGGTAATGAAAGCCTAGCATTGGAAGGTTTAGCCAGACAACAAGGATTTGATACATCACAACAACACACAGCTTATCATGATGCATTTACAAGCTTAAAAATTCTTCGAATAATCAAAGATAAACATAAAGAAAATTGGGAAAATTTTTTAAGCACTTCTACAAAAAATAGTGTTGAAACTATTTTAAAAAGTGAGGGGATTTATTCAATTTTTGAAAATGTTAAAGGAAAAAATATGATGTATCTCGTCTCTTCACTGCATCCAGATCACTGTTTTCATCCATCATATGCATCTTGGGGATATTTATTTGATTTAAGAAGAGATCCTGAACCGTTATTAAAGTTGTCAGTGAATGATCTTAAAGTTTATTTAAAAAAATTTAGTCCAAAAGCACTTAGAGTAATCAAAACCAACAAAGCTCCTATTGTGTTAGATAAAAAGTTTGCATTAAAGGAAAAGGCATATGCAGACTTAGATTTAGAAACCATTCAAAGAAGAGCAAAATTAGTAAGAAATAGCGAAAACTTTTGCAAAAATATTCAAATAATTAATAGAGAAGCTGCTGAAGAAAAAGCTCAAACACAAACCCAGGAAGATTTATTACCTGAAGAAACTTTATATGAAAAATTTATTCCCAACAAAGACACCCAATTATTTAAAATTTGGCATAGTTCTTCTTGGGAAAATAAATTAAGAATGTTGGATAAGTTTCAAGATAAAAGATGTAGTTGGTTTGGCCAAAAAATTATCTATCAAGAAGCACCACATATTTTGCCACCAGATTTATATAAAAATATAAAAAGTGAAATTGCTAGACGAATTTTAAGTAAAAATAGAGAAAAATGGCAAACTATAGGAATGGCTTATCTAGAAATTGATACCTTAAGAGACCAGGCTTCTAATCGAGATGACGAAGAGGAATTAAAAAAATTAGATGAAATAAATGAATTTATTATGTCTATAGAAAAAAAATATGAAATTGCCTAGTTGACTTTAAAACTGCAATTTATAGAAAGGATATATGCTTACAAATTTTAAAGACGAAGATTTTGATACTAAAATAAAAAATGAAGATGTTTCAGTCATTCAGTTTTCAGCTGAGTGGTGTGGTCCATGTAAGGCACTAAAACCAGTGATGGATAAATTATCTGATGAATATAAAGATAAAGCTGGTTTTTATTATGCCGATGTTGAAGATGGTGGAATTAACACAGGTTCAGCCGCTGGTATTAGAGGTGTTCCAACAGTTATAATCTATAAAAAAGGTGTTGAAGTAGATAGAAAAGTTGGTGGCATTCCAGAAAGCCATATGAAAGAATTTTTAGATAAAAATATTTAATTCAAACTTAATACTTCAGCAGCCCCATACAAAGATCCTGTAATTAATAAAAGATCACCTTCTTTTAAATCAATTGATTTAATCGCTTGCGTGATATCTGGTTGATATTGAACATTGGTTATACTTTTAAATTTTTCTTTCAAATCTTTTCCACTAATAGAGTTGGGCTGGGTTTTTAAATCTATAGTAGTTATGGAAGAAATATCTCTGAAGTAACTGATATATTTTTCATGTTCTTTATTTGCCATCATTCCAATTATAACATGTTTGTTACAATCCAAGCTTTGAAGATATTCATTTAATGCTTTAGCACCACCTTCGTTGTGGCTTCCATCTACTATAAATCTATTATTTTTAACTAATTTTTTTAATTTACCAGATTTAATTTCCTGAAGTCTAGCTATGCTGGATATATTTTTAATACCTATCTTTATGTGCTCATCCCTAATCTCAAGATCTAAAGTTCTAAGAGTTGCAATTGCAGAAGATATATTTTCTAATTGATATTGACCAAGCACATTAGGCATAGGAAGTTTTAATCCACCAAATTTATCTTCATAGTAGAAGAAATCATTCTCATTAACTGAGTAACTAAAATCATCATTAAAATATACTTTATTAGATTTATTTTGAGAGATAGTTTTTTTTATACAATCCATCGTCTCTTTAGTGCTTTGTTTGGCTACAATAATATTTGAATTTAAAAGAGTAGATGTTTTTTCAAATACAATTTGTTCGATTGTTTGTTTATCTTTTGGAAGCCAATCTAGATGATCTTTGCTTATGGATGTAACAATACTTGCCAGATTGGTTTCTAAAATATTGACTGCATCAAAACGATGGAATAAGCCACTTTCTATTAAGTTAATATTACTTGGATATTTTGCCGCTTTATAAAAAAAACAAGCTGACAACATCTCAAACACTGTGATTGGTTGATTATTGTTAATATTTTCAACTTCTTCCAATAAATCAGCTAACTCATCATCATTTAATTCCTGATTGCTGAAAATAAACCTTTCATTAATTTTTTGAATATGTGGGCTTGTATAAACATTACATTCGAAATTTGCTTCTTTAAGAATTGAATACGCAGCTTGAATTGTAGAATTTTTACCATTAGTCCCTACAATTGATATTGCTTTAATTTTGTTTTGTGGGTTTCCTAGTTTTTCACAAAGATTTTTAATTCTATCAAGTGATAGGTCTATTTCTTTAGGATGCAACTTTTGAAAGTTGCTGAGAATCTTCTGAAGTTTCATTTTGTTCAGCACTTATATCAGAATTCTTTTTTAACAATATTGATAATAAAGTTCCAATTTTAGATGCTAGATCTTTACGCTCAACAATTAAATCAACAAAACCAGTTTTTTCAACATATTCACTTTTTTGAAAATCTTCAGGAAGTTCTTCTTTAACTGTTCCTTGAATTACTCTTGCTCCTGCAAATGCAATTAAAGCTCCTGGTTCTGCAATATGAATATCACCTAACATAGCGTATGATGCAGTAATACCCCCTGCTGTTGGATCAGTGATACAAACTAAATATGGAAGACCATTTTTTTTTAATTCATTAATTGCAAGAGTTGTTCTTGTCATTTGAGATAATGAAATTAAACTTTCCATCATTCTCATTCCCCCACCTGCACTAATACATAAAAAAGGTGTTTGATTTTCTATGGCATGCTGTATTCCATATAAAAAGGCTTCACCTTCTGCAGCTGCCATTGAAGCTCCTAAAAAATCAAAATCAGAGGCTACAGCAGTAATTTTAATATTATTTATAGTTCCAGAAGCAACCATCATTCCACATTCTAATCCTGTTTTTTTTCGGGCACTTTTTAATCTTTCTTTGTAAGATTTAGAATCTGTCCAATTGAGTGGATCATCTTTTGGTATTGGGGTTTTAAAAATCTTATAATTATTTTTTCCAAATAAAATATCAAATCTTTGATCTGGTTTTATTCTATGATGGCGCTTACAATCTGGACATACCCACAAGTTTTCTTCTAAATCTTTTTTTAAAATTGGACCCTTGCAACATGATGTCCAATCACTTTTTGCAATATCTTCTTTTGTAGCTCTTTCACGTATAGCAGTTTTAATTTTTTCACCTGCTTTAATAATTTTTGTTATCCAGTTCATAGAATTTTATTTTTTAATCTCTTTACGATATTAGTAACATTTGTGACAGCATTTTGTCTCTTTTCTATGGATTTAGAGATTTCTTTACAAATTGCGCTACCGACCACCAAACCATCAGCTTTTTTTAGAGACTGGATCGTTTTTTCTGTAATCCCAAAGCCGATAACAATATTTTTTGATTTATTTTGTTTTTTAATTCTATCATATTTTTCTAATATTTCTTTTGGTGACACTTTAAGCTTTCCTCCTGTAGTAGATAACATGCTTATATAATAAATCATATCGTGCGAATCTTTTATGATTTCTTTTAATCTTTTTTTAGAAGTAGTTGGTGAAACTAATTGAATAAAATTAATTCCTTTTTTTTTACATTTCGAGGCAAAACTTTTATTTTCTGGATAAGGTAAATCTACAACTATTAAACCATCTACTTTAGACCTTTTGCATTTATCCAAAAATTTATTTTCGTTATATTGATAGATCATATTGTAATAGCCCATCAGTATAATTGGTTTATTTTTTTTTATTTTTTTAAAATTATTTGCAATTGAAAATACATCATTGATTTTAATACCATTCTTAATTGCCCTGTAAGCACTTGTTTGTATTTGTCCTCCATCAGCTATAGGAGTGTTGTGTGGAAAACCTAATTCACAAATATCAGTATAATTTGATATAGATTTAAGTATTTCTAAAGATTTTTTTTTAGTATTATCACCAGCAACAGTGTAAGTCAGCAAAGCTGGTCTATTTTCATTTTTTGCATTTGTGAAAGCTTTGTTAATTAATGAACTCATTACTTTTTGCCTAGTCTCTCTCTTAAAATATCTCTATCTTTTTTAGCATCACCACATGAGTTAACTATTATAATTGTGTCATTACTTAATTTTGGAGCAATCTTAATTGCCTCTGCAAATGCATGGCTAGGCTCTAGACTTGGATTAAGTCTTTCAAATTTAGTTACCATAACATGTGCTTTTAGCGCTTCCTCATCAGTTGCATAAGTGTATCTGGCTCGTTTAGTGTCTTTTAAAAAACAATGTATTGGACTGACACCCGGGTAATCCAATCCAGCGCTAATTGATTCAGTGTCATTAATTTGACCTTCATTGTTTTGACAAACATAAGAAGCTGCACCATGTAAAATTCCAATTTTAGCATTTCTACTTAAAGGAGCAGCATGAAGTTTTGATTTTTTTGGGCCTCCAGCCTCTACGCCAACTAATTCTATTTGCGATTTGTTAAAATCTATAAATTCACTCCAAAAACCATATGCTGAACTTCCACCTCCTACACAATTAATTAACTTAATTTTTTTTGGAATTTTCTTGAATTCTTGTTTAATTTGTATTTTTAATTCTCTTGAAATTTGTGCCGTACTCCACCCACAAATTTTTACAAATATATTTGGACCAACTGTACTTCCAACACACATATGTGTAGTGTCACAATTTGATACCCAATATCTCATACACTCACTAACTGCATCGACCAAGGTTTGACTGCCTGAATATACAGGAACTATTTCAGCACCATTTTTTCTCATAGCATCACAATTTGGTTTTTGTCTCTTGATGTCTTTTGCACCCATGAAAATTTTACATTTGAGACCAAATTTCTTTGCAGCCATACTTAACATTTTACCTGCATAACCAGCACCAGTGTCACCAACTATATATTTTTTTCCCATAGCCTTACAAATTAAGGCATGAACAGTTGCATTGTATATTTTATGGGCACCGCCATTAGCCTCCGATACAACTTTGGCCCATATTTGAGCACCACCCAAATGATTAGATAAATTTTCTAATTTTATAAATGATGTAGGTGATCCTATATAATTCTTAAAGTAATAATCTCTCTTTTTTAAAAATTTCTTACTCTTTCTTAATTTTAAAAATTCCCATGTTAGATCCTCTACAGGTTTTTTTAAAGTTTCAGGAATAAAACTTCCTCCAAATTTACCACCCCAAAAACCGTAACGATCATGCTGGTCAATTAGAGGAATTTTTTTTTTAAGTTTCATTTTTTAATTTATTTAAATTATTTAAAAAAATATCTATTTTGGAAGTATCTTTTAATCCAGATGTTTCCAAGCCTCCAGATAAATCTAAATAATTAGCAATTTTTTCATAATTTTTTAGATGATCATTGAATTTTATATTACCAGCTAGCATTAATTCCTTGTTTAATTTGATATTTTTAATCAGGTTATGGTCAAAGCTATGACTTTTTTCATAACCCTTACTATCAAATAAATATACATCCGTTACGTCAACAAATGACTTATATCCAAGAACATCAGTCTCGTCTTTTATTGTTAAAGCTGTAATAATTTTTTTTTTATATTTTTGTTTTATAATTTTGATTTCATCTGGAGTACAGTCATATAATTGATAATAATCAAAAGGTAAATTTTTTATTCCTTCTAAAATTTTATTGTTAGGTTTTACTAAAACAGCAACAAATTCACTTTTGTTTTTTTTTATATTTAACAATTTGTTTAGAGAGTTAAGTTCAACATATCTTGAGCTTTTCGGGTAATTACAAATGAAGCCAATAAATTTCGGGGGATAGGTATGATTAATTATATAATTTAAAGTATCAGAATCTTTTATACCACAAATCTTGCAACCTTTTATCATTTGTTTAAATGATCATTAAGTTTTTTGATATTATTTTTTATGTTACCTTTTGTAAGAGATCTTCCAATAACAATACCAGAAACCTTATTTTTGAAAGCTTGTTTAGGAGACATAATTCTCATTTGATCATTTGGACTATCACCAGGCAATCTTATTCCAGGGGTTATGATTAATAATTTTTTTTGTCTTTTACGAACCATCATAGCTTCTTGAGCAGAACAAACTATACCATCACATCCTGATTTTTTAATTAATGCTGCTTGTCTTAAAACCAACTGTTCTACATTTTTTGTATGACCTATTTCTTTAAGAGATTTATTATTAAGACTTGTTAAAATTGTAACTCCTAAAACTTTTAAATTTTTATTTATTTTCTTTGCCTTTTTCTTTATTGATTTAAGCATTTCCAAACCACCATTAGCATGGACAGTGATATATTTACATTTTTTTAGATCTTTTAAGCTATCAATTGCTGATAAAGCAGTTTGTGGAATATCATTTATTTTTAAATCTAACCAGAAATCAGACTGAATTTTTTCTAAAAATTTTCTACCTTGCTTTGAGTAAAAAAATTGAAGACCAAATTTTGGAATAATTTCAATTTTATTTGATTTAATTTGACTAATTATTTTCTTAATTTTATTTATGTTTGAAGTATCGCACGCAACAAAAATTTTTTTATTCTTCATTATTTAATTTTTTAAACAAGTCTTTCGACATTTTAAAGTGAATAGTTTTTTTTTCTGGTGTATTTACCTTTTCGCCTGTTTTTGGATTTCTTGAGATTCTTGCTTTTTGAATATGTGTTTCAAAAACTCCAAAACCTCTTAACTCGCAGCGATCTCCTCTTTTGAGAGCACTCTTTATTTCACTGAGTATAATATTGGCAAATTTTTCAAGATCCTTTTTGAGGAAATTAGGATAGTTTTGTGATAATTGTTTGATAAGCTTTGATTTTACAATAGCCAATTTAATTCTTTACTATTAATCTTTATCTTCTTCTTTTTTTTTTAAATCCTCTGATAGAGAGGAAAATGGCAAGTTTTTTCCTGATCCTTCAGATCCATATTTTTCTAGTGCTTCTTTTTTTTCTATTTCCTCTAACAGTTTTATACTTAAGGCTACTTTTCTTTTAATTATATCAAGCTCAGATATAGCGCAGTCTAGCTTTTCGCCACCTGTCCATCTTGATGGTCTTGCATCTGCACTATTAATAGCAATTGCAGATTTTTTTATTTGAAAATCCATCTCACATCCCTCTGGTCTCACAATAAGTCCTTTGTTATCAGTTGATATAACTTTAACGGTTATTATTTGATTCTTCGACTTATCTTTAAACCAATCAAAAGGGTCAGGTTGTGTTTGTCTTAATCCGACTCTGATTTTTTGTTCTGAAGATTTAATTTCTAAAACTTTTACTTTTATTTTGTCACCTTTTTTGTATTTTGATAGTTCTTCTTCACCATTATTTAAGTAAGTTAAATCATTACAATGTAAAAATGCATCAACTTCTAAATCTTCTACTTTTATAAATAATGAATATTCATTTTTATTAACAACCTCTCCTTCAACAATAGTATCAACTGGATATTTTTTCTCAAAACTTTCAAAAGGATTTTCTTGAGTTAATCTATGAGAAATTGCTACTCTTCTTTTATCTTTATCAATTTCTGTAATAACACAATTTATTTCATCACCTACTTTAAACATTTTCTTTACTGAAATATTTTTTTTTACCCAACTCAGTTCGCTAGAGTGAAGCAGAGTTGTTAACCCAGGTTCTAGTTCACAAAACGCACCAAAATCCATCAGTTTAACAACTTTAACTTTATAGATTTTATTCAATTCATAATTTTCAATATGTTCAAAGGGGTCAGGTGACAGTTGTTTGACCGAACAACCAACTTGAAGTTTTTCTTTATCTACACTTATTACTTTAAGATCATGTTTTTCACCTATATTGAATACCTCTTCAGGATGGTTTACTCGAGAGTAAGAAATCTCTTGTAAATGCACTAAAACGTCAAGTTCACCATTTACACTAAAGAAACAACCAAATGTACTATATCCTTTTACCTGTGCTCCTTTAATAATGTCTCCAACTTTATATTTTTCGATTATTTTTGCTTTATCTTCTTTTTTGAAGGAAGAAATTATTTCCCTTCTAGAAACACATGCATTTCCTCTAATTTTATCCAATTTAATGAGTGCAAATTTTTGGGGTTCGTTCATTAAGTGGCCTATATCTTTTAAGGGCTTATCACTTATTTGAGACCCAGGTAGAAACATTAAAGAGCCAGTATCTATATGCTCTACTATACAGCCACCTTTACATTTGGATACAATTTTTCCCATTATAGGTTCGCTTTTTTCATAAGCTTCAACTAATTTATCCCAACCTTTTATCTTTTGGGCCTTACTTGCAGAAACTAGAACTTCGCCGTGCTTATCTTCTATTTTTTCTAAAAGAACTGATATTTTTTCACCAACTTTGATTTTTTCAGCGAGTCCCATAGATTTAAGTTCATTTATATCTAAGACGGGCTCAGATTTAAGTCCATCAACGAAAAGAAAAACAAATTTTTCGGTAATCTTATTTATTTTACCTTCTATAATTTTACCTTCTTCAATTTGGGTTTTTGATAATTGACTATTTAATAGTTTTTCGAATTCTTGATTGGCTGGACTTGAAAGATCTTTGTAAATTTCCATTAATTATTAGTTTCCTGTCTATTATTTTTTTTAATTTTAAAAAACATGACCTTTTATTAAGGTTTGTAGTATTAATCAATAGTGAATCTTGAGTTTTCTTTAAAGGTGCAATTTTCCTATTAAGGTCATTTTTATCACGTTTTTTAATGCTTTTTAGAACCTCAAGATAAGTCACTTTTTTTTTCAAACTTTTTAATTCTTTATATCTTCTTAAAGCTCTTATTTTTGTATTGGCTGTTATGTAAAATTTGAAGTCTGCATCTGGAATAATATTGTAGGTAATATCTCTGCCATCAAGACAAGAACCACTATATTTTTTTGGTGGATTATATGCGAAGTTTATTTGGAAAGAATGAACTATTTTTCTGATATTTTTTTTTTTTGATATTATTGATGCTTCATATCCAATTTCGTCAGATAAGAGTTTTTTATTTGCGAGGTCCTTTATTTGCAATTTATTTATTTTTTTTTTAATAAATTTAAGATTAAATTTTTTTGGATAACTAACTTTTAAAAATGCAATAAATCTATAAATTTTTCCTGTATCCAGATAGAATAAGTTATAGTGTTTGGATAATGCTTTTCCTAAAGTACCAGCACCAGCTGCCGCAGGTGAGTCTATTGCAATTTTGATTATATTTTTTCTTTTAATCATTTAAGTAAATTTTTTAACTATGTTTAAAAATTCGGGAAAAGAAGACTTAATTGAATCTTTATTATAAATTTTCCACACACTATTTCCTTCAAGTGATAAAGCAGCAATTACACTTGTCATAAAAACTCTATGATCTTTTAAAAAATCTTTAATTATAATTTTTTTGTTAACTTTTAAATCTGGATTGCCAAATATTTTAATTGAGTCTTTAGTTACAATTGTTTTAATACCAATTTTTTTTAAAATTTTAGCTCCCCATTTTAGTCTTGGACTTTCTTTCTCATTTAATTCACTTAAGTTTTTAAAATAAGAAATTCCTTTTGCTTTTGCTGCTACAAGGAAAATTAAAAGAAATTCATCTATTGCACCACTATTTAAGTTTGATGGACAATTTATTGCTTTAAGTTTGTTAGTATTAGTTATTTGGATATTAGCTCTTTTTTCACCTTTATAAGTTTTTATATTTTTAAAAGAAATTTTGACACCCATCATTTTTAAAATAGTAATAATTCCTGTTCTAGATGAGTTAATATTTACATTCTTTATTAATAATTTTGAATTTTTCGAAAGTACTGTGAGAACTATAAAAAAAGCACTTGAACTTATATCAGAGGGAATTTCATAATTAATAGGTTTTATATTTTTTATTTTTCGAATTTTTAATAAATCATGATTCTTATTATTTTTTACTTTAATGGGTAGCTTCAAATATTTAAACAAAAGTTCTGTATGGTTTCTAGATTTTTTTGCGTGAATTTTAGTAACACCATTTACCCTCATAGCTCCAAGCATCACAGCACTTTTACATTGAGCAGATCCTTTTACTTCTTTGTAAAAAAAGGGCTTTAACTTATTAGATCCATATATTGTTAAAGGTAAATTTTTGTTATTAGTAAGCTTAAATTTCGCCCCAAATTTACTTAGTGGATCAGTAATTCTTTTGAAGTCCCTTTTAGATAAACTTTCGTCACCTTTTAATTTTATTGGATGTGTTGTATTTATTAAAATT
>CACKZH010000013.1 GCA_902604575.1 uncultured Pelagibacteraceae bacterium | reverse complement strand
AAAATGAATAATGGTGAAAAATACGTTTGTATTGCAAGAACTGTTGAAAAAGGTATTGGACGATTTGGTCAAGCCAAAAGTGTTTTATCTATAGGACTTGGTTGTGATGCAAAATATGCAAAAGATTTTGTTTATACTGAAAACGTAAATATAAATGATAAATCGACTGAAATTCCAATTGGAGTTTCTTGCAGAACCTGTGACAGATTAGATTGTTCACAAAGAGCATTCCCCCCATTACATAAAAAATTTGATGTTGATTTAAATACAAGAGGTGTTTCGGTTTATGTCAGTGATGACAAAGCTTAATTATGATTAAATATATACTGCCAGCTATAATTATTTTTTTAATAGTATTATTCTGGGAAAAAATTACAGAGTTCGTAGAAAAAAAATTCAATATTAAGCTTAATTATATTGTTGTTAGCTCCATTATTGCTTCAATAGCAGTTATCCTTTTACTCCTAAATTACTAGGATTCATGAACAGTCTGGAAGTTTCAAATTTTAAAATTGAGGAAACTGAGGGAGTTTTTACCTTTAAAAATGAAAATACAACAATAGGCTTTGTTAGATTTAATGAAAAAGGTGAGGTAGAATATATTTTTGTTAATTCAATTTTTAGAAATCAAGGGTTAGCAACTAAACTATTACAATTAGTAAAACAAAAAACTGGAAAAGAAATAATACTTCAGGAACCAATTAGCCCTTTAGGATCGAAATTATTAAAATCATTAAATAAATGGAAATAAACTTATTATTTTTTTTTACAGTTGTTCCAGCCATAATTTTATACGGAATTGCAAAATCAGGCCTAGGTGGATCCATGACTTTAATTTCTGTTCCGTTAATGACAATAGTGATGCCGCTAAATCAAGCTTTAGGAATTATTTTACCGATTTTAATATTTTCAGATTTCATCGCTGTTTATAAATATAGAAAAGAATTTGATTTAGGAACTTTGAAATTAATGGTTCCATTTGCCGCTATTGGTATAATTATTGGATCTTTAACCTTTTCATATTTTTCAGAGGATTTGTTAAAATTTATAATTGGTGTAATGGGCTTCTTATTTGCAGGTCATTATTTTTTTTTTAAAAAAGACAAAGAAAAAAAATCCGAGAAAAATTTTTTAAAAGGTGGAGCTTGTTCTGTGGTTGCAGGTTTTACAAGTTTTAGTGTGCATGCTGGAGGAACTCCAACCAGTCTTTACTTACTTCCACTTAGAATGAAAAAAGAAATCTATGTTGGAACAAGAATATTTTTTTTCACTTTTGTGAATTTAATTAAACTTCCTTTGTATATTAATTTGTCTATGACAAATTTAGAATCCTTTAAACAGTCAGCAATATTATTTCCAGTTGCTTTATTAGGAATATTGATTGGATATAAATTGCTTAAAATTATAGAAGAAAAATTATTTTATAATTTTATATATGCTCTAATTTTCGTAACTAGTTCAAAGCTTTTATACGATTATCTAATATGATTTTTTTACACATACTAAATTTTAAATAAATGTTTAAATTATTTAAATCATGAAAAAAAAATTTAATCCAAGAATTAAAGCTAGATTAAGAAAAAATAGACAAGTCTTAAGTAAAAATATCGACAATTTTTTTGGTTGGGTTAAAGGTGCAAAACTTATTGAGTTAAAAGAATGTAATACAGATGAAGATCCTGTAAGACCGGAGTTAGATAATAAGTTTAGAACGGGATACGGAAGAAAAATTTTTGGAGTTGAATATAAAGGAGAAATTCATGCTGTAATGTGTTTTGCTTATACAAATGAAATTCCAAAAAGTGTTGAAGAGTTAGAAAAATTAAGCACTGATGCATTTCTGCAAACAGCAATGAGAGATCAGGCTGGTGGTCAAATAGCAATTGCTTACACCGTATGGTCTAAAAAAAAGGGTGGAGGAAAATTAATAGTAAAAGAAGTATTCAAAAAAATTAAAAAATCTAATCATTTAAATAGATTGGTAACTCTTTCACCTCTAACAGAAATGGCAACTAATTTTCATGAGAGAAATGGAGCTAAATTAATTCAAATTAATGAAACTACACAAAATTTTGAATATAAAGTTGTGTAACAATGAAAATTATTAAACTTTATCTTATAGTATTTTGTACTTTATTTGTTTTACCTTATTCTGCAGTTATGGCTTACGAAGAAGCAAATTATGAAGTTGTCTCTAAAAATGAAGATTATGAGATTAGAAAATATTCTGATCGTTTAGCGGTGGAAACAATGACATCTGGAATAGATAGTAATTTTAGAAAGTTATTTAATTATATTTCAGGCAGAAACGATACCCAAGAGAAAATTAAAATGACAACTCCAGTTACCCAAGTTGAGAAAAATGGAAATATGAGTATGCAATTTTATTTACCCTCTAAATTTAACTCAGAAAATGCACCAAATCCCAGTAGGGAAGACGTTAAAATAGTTAATATTGAAGGAGGTTACTACGCGGTGCTGAGATATTCTGGACGAGCATCAGATGGAAACTTTCTTAAGCATAAAGAAATTTTAGAAAAAGAGTTACAAAAAAATAATATATCAATTATAAGCCCACCTATTAGAGCAACCTATGATAGCCCATTTACCCTTCCAATGAATAGAAGAAATGAGGCTATGTTTAAAGTAGAACTAAATTGAAGAATTCAAAATTTAAAGCAATGGTGTTATCTTGTATGGATCCAAGATTTCAACATTTGGTTCACAGCTATTTAAAGAAAAAAAAATTAACAGGAAAATACAGTGCTTTTACAATTGCAGGTGCAGCAGTTGGGGTTACACATAATAAATTTAAAAAATGGCATAAAACGTTTTATGATAATTTAGGAACTTCTATTCAATTGCATAAAATAGAAAAATTAATTGTCATTAATCATAAAGATTGTGGTGCAGCTAAAATTGCTAATGGCCAAAAAGAATTTAGCCCAGCTAATGAAAAAAAAATTCATAAAGAGTCTTTCACTAAAATTAAAAAACAAATAAAAAAAAGATTTCCAAAATTGAAAGTAGAATTAAATTTAATTTCTTTGAATAGTAAAGTTACTAAATTCTAATTATTGATTTCTGATTAGAGGATAAACCTTAGGATTTAGATATTTTAAGTTCGTTAATAATATTAAAATTAAAGTTACAAAACCAATTGAAAATCCTAAATAAATTAAAATTTTAAAGTCAAACATCCACACCAGTTCAAAAATATTTTCTATAATAAATTTTGAACCAATCACTGCAAAGAATATTGCAATTAAAATTACAGATTTAAAAATAATAATAAATTCAATAAGGGATGAAAAAACAATTTGTTTTTTTGAAAAACCTAAAATTTTAAAGACTAAATTTTGATATTCCTTAACTTTTCCTTGAACCATAATTGCGCTCGAAATTACGATTAACCCTATAACAATAGTAACTGCTGAAATTAAAGTAACTGCAATAAATACCTTATTCAAAACAGCTGTAACTTTAGATAAATAATCTGCAATTTTTATCATTGATAAACTTGGCATGATTTCAAGCATTTCAGTTTCATCAAATTTATTTGAATTAAATTTTGCAGTGGCCAAATATTCATGTGGAATATTTTTTGCAAATTGAGGATTAAATAACATTGCAAAGTTGATGCTTAAATCTCGATAATCTACTTCTCTGAAATTAATTACTTTTCCTTTAATTTCACGCCCATAAACATTTAAAGTAAAAATATCACCTAACAGGATGTTTAAATCTTTAGCAACTTTTGCATCAAGAGATATTTGAAGTTGATTAGGGTTTGATAAATCCCACCATTCACCTTCTAAAATTGGATTATCTTCAGGTATATTTTCTACCCATGAAGATCTTCGTTCACTACCAATTACCCAATAACTATCATTATCTGGTTTAATATAAGTGTTAGGATCCACACCATTAATTTTAACAATTCCAGAGGATACCATCGGCACTATTTCAATAGATGCATTTGGATCCATATTTAAAATTCCTTGTTCAAATTTCTCTCTTTCTCCTTTTTGAATACCGACAAAGAAATAATCAGGTGCAATATCAGGAATAGATTTAGCAATTTCTCTTTGAAAATTTGTACCAACTAAAGCTAATGTTAATAACAAAGTAACCCCTAAACCAAGAGACATAACTGTAATGGGAGTTATACTTTTTGTTTGAGTAATATTTTTGATTGAAACTTTTAAAGAAATTATTGGACTAGATTTGAATTTTTTTAGGAAAAAAATGATTAATTTTGAAAGTAAGAAAAATACAATTAAACACACAAAAAAAGCAGCAAAGTAACCCAAGCTATAAGAAGGTTGTTCAGATCCAACTGTGAATAATAAAATTAAGATAGATAATAAAACAATACTTAGGACAATTGATTTCTTAGAATAATAAAATTGAAGGTTTTGAAATACGTTTCTAAATAAATTAGACGCTTTTACTTGATCAATAGAACTGATTGTTGGAATAGAAAAAATTACTAGCACCAATAATCCCACTAAAAATATTTTAAAAAAATTAAGTAATGAAAATACTGGATAAACATTCAATCCCAATCCATCAGATAAATATTTATCTGCTATTGGTACAATTAAAAAACTCGATCCATAAGCAGCAACAGTGATGATAAATAAAAGTATAAATAGCTGCAGGTAATACAGTGTTTTAATATTGCCTGAATAAAAGCCAACTGCTTTTCTTACAGCTATCGACATGTTGTTTTGATTAATAAAAGAAAGCAAAGTATTTGCTATTCCAATACCTGCTATCAACATTGCACTGATAGATACAAGGGATAAAAATTGAGAAAAATTATTAATAATTCTTTTTATTCCACTTGCTGAATTTTCAGGATGTCTAAGTTTTACTTTTTGATCGCCTTTAAATATTTCTTCAATTCGTTGTTCGATTTCTTCTGACTCATCATTTTCATTAAACTTTACTTTGTATTCATAATTTAAAAAACTTCCAATACCGTTTAGTTTTAAAATTTCTAAAGTTTGTTTTCCTGCTAAAGCCCAATCGCCAAATGCAACAAATCCACTTACATCTGGTACTGATTTAATAATTCCAATTACTGTAAAATTTTGATCTTGAACTTTTACTACTTCATCAATTTTTATTTTTAGGGTTTTTGATAAACTTTCATTGATCAGGATAGTGTTAGGTTCTTCTTGCATTCTTTCATAAGCACCAATTGGCTCAAAAACAACATTTCCATATAAAGGATATTTTTCATCTACAGTTTTAATTCTAGTAAATAATGATTTATTTTTTTCTCTTCCAGTAGTCGAAAGCATAGTACTGAACTCAATCATTTGAGAAACAGTTGCAAATTCTTTTACTTGGTTAACTAGATCTAAATTTCCTTGATTGCGATTGTAATCAATCTCTAAATCTCCACCTAAAAGTGCTTTGGCATTATCATTAAGTTCTTTTTTAAGACTATCTTCAATTGTGAAAATAGCACTTAAGATAAAAAGACTTATAAATAGCGTAACAACGATACTAGAAATTTTATGATAATTTCTGCTTAAGTCTTTTAAAGCATATTTAAAAATTAAACTAAATTCTGAATGGTTATTTAATTTTTCCATCTTTAATTTTTATTTTTCTTTTAGCTTTGTTAGCAAGTTTAGGGTCATGAGTTACCATGATTAAAGAAGAACCCTCTTCTTTGACGTACTTAAATAAAATATTTGCAATCATGATAGAATTTTCAGTATCTAGGTTTCCTGTCGGTTCATCTGCTAAGATTAATTCAGGCTTCATCGCAATTGCTCTAGCGATAGCAACCCTTTGCTGTTCACCACCTGATAATTGACTTGGTAAATTATTAAAACGATGTTTCAAACCAAAACGATCTAATAAAATTTTTGCTTCTTTTTCTGGATTTTTAAAATTATTTAGCTCAAGCGTTAAAGCAACATTTTCAACTGCTGTGTAATTAGGAATTAAATAAAACGACTGAAATATTATTCCAATATTTTTCTTTCTTATCTCAGATACTTCATCTTCATTTAGGCTTGTTATGTCGTGATCATTAAAAATTATTTTACCAGAAGTTGGTTTTTCTAAGCCTCCAATTAACATTATTAAACTTGTTTTCCCTGAGCCACTTTCCCCAACTACTGAAACAGTTTCTTTTTTCTTAATATTTAAATCAATATTCTTTAAAACACTGATACTATCTTTACCAGTTTGGTATTTGAGATTTATTTTTTTTAATTTAAGAAGAGTCTTCATGAATAAAACTATATTTATAAAAATTTTGATAATCTTTCTAGTGCACATAAATGCAAGTGCAATAGAAAAGGTAGTTTTATTTGGTGATAGTTTGATGGCCGGTTATGGATTACCTAAAGAACATCATTTATCAATAGTTTTAGAAAACAATCTTAAGCAAAGTGGTTTAAACATTAAAGTCATTAATGGAAGTGTCTCTGGAAGCACATCGTCAGGTGGATTGAATAGAGCTGATTGGAGTTTATCAGAGCCAGGAATGGATTTAATTATTTTAGGACTAGGAGCTAATGATATGCTAAGAGGAATTCAACCAGAAGAAACAAAAAGAAATTTAGAACAAATAATAAAAGTTGCTCAGAATAAAAAAATTAAAATTATTTTAGCTGGAATGGTGGCACCAGATACTCATGGAGAAAAATATAAAAAAGAGTTCGATGCTATTTATCCAAAGTTATCAGAAAAATATAATTTACCATTAATCCCATTTCTTCTTGAAGGTGTGGCACTTAATCCAAGCTTGAATCAACAGGACGGTATACACCCCAATAAAGATGGAACAATTAAAATAAGTGAAACAATTAAAAAAAGTATTATTAATATAATTAATTAAATGAAAATCTTTCTATCAATATTTAGTTTATTATTTTTTTTAAGTTTTGCTCAAGCTCAAAATACAAATATTACTTTAAATTCTGATTTGAACTTAAATTGTAAATTTGAAAAAGTAATTTTAAAAAATCCAGACCATAACTTTGAGTCTTTCACAAAAGATCAAATTAAAAGAAAAGATATTAATAAGTTAATAATCGAGTCTAAAACACCAGACGTTCTAAATGTTAAAAATTTATCAGAATTTTTTAATAAAATTGATTTAGAGGTTAAAATTTCGAATAAGGATATATTCTTAATTCAAGCATTTGATAAAGAGAGGAATTATTCTGAGTCTGCAGTCTATACTAGAAAAACAGGCGAACTTATTCACGAAATCACAACCAATATAAAACAAGAGGAAAAAGAAAAAGATATTTCTTTTTATAGTTGTAAAAATAACAACAAAGACACTTAAGACCAAAGACTCTAATTCTAATATTTGATAATATCCAACTATGAAAAAGGTATTCCTAGTAATTTTGTTTTATTTATTTTCGCAGGCTATCTCATTAGGAAATGAAAGGGATACTAGACTGAACCAATTGTTTAATGAGTTAAAAGCAAATAAATCGAAAGTAGCATTTATAATTGAACAAGAAATTTGGGCTTTATGGAGCACCCATCCAACAGATGAAAAACTTACTGCAAGATTAGAAAAAGGCTCTCAATTTGTGAGAGATCAAAACTATATAAAAGCAAAAGATATTTTTACTGAAGTTATTAATCTTGATCAAAATTGGGCTGAGGCATGGAATAAAAGAGCAACTGTGCTTTATATGCTAGGAGAATTTCAAAAGTCACAGGATGATATAGATCAAGTATTAGCTTTAGAACAAAGGCACTTTGGAGCTTTAGCAGGACAGGGTTTAGTAAATATTCAACTTAAGAATTATGAAAAAGCAATAAGGAGTTATGAACAAGCGCAAGAAATATATCCTGCTATGAGATCTCCAAAAATAATGATCAAGCAAATAGAAGAATTAATTAAACAGCAAACAATATAATGTGTGGAAGATACGTAGTAAAAAACCCAGTAACAAAAACAAATAAATTAGTGAAATCAGCAATTCAGGTTGAGGATACTGAAAACTATAATGCTCATCCATATCAAAAACTGCCTGTAATAAAAAAATATAAAAATGGAAATACTTTAGAAAATTTACAATGGGGTTTAGTTCCAGGTTGGGCTAAAGATAAAGATTTTAAAGCTTTAATTAACGCAAGGTTAGAGACTATTGATGAAAAGGTTTCATTTAAGAAATTGATTAAAAACAACCGATGTGTTGCAGTTGCAGATGGTTTTTATGAATGGAAAAGGGAAGAGAAAGAAAAAACTCCTCATTATTTTACACGTGAAGATACAAATCCTATTTATTTTGCTGGTATTTTTGAAAATGATCAGTTCTGTTTAATTACAGAGGAAGCAAAAGAAAACATAAATGAAATTCACCACAGACAACCAGTTATTTTAAATCAAGCAGATATTAATCGTTATTTAAATTCAGAATTACAAGGTTCAGCGTTTTTAAAAGAACGTAAAATTCCAAATTTAATTTTTCATGAAGTGTCAAAAGACGTTAATAAACCTACAAATAACAGCGCTTCTCTAATTCAAAAAGTATAATTTTATTTACGTTTATTTTTCTTAAATTTAAAATTTTTAGGTCTTTTTCTATTTTTAAATTTTCTTTTGTTATTTTTATCTTCAAATTTTTTAAATTTCTTCTTTTTATTCAATTTGTCATTAGAAAATTTCTTTTTAAATTTATTTTTAAATTTATTTTTTTTATTAAATTTCTTTCCTTTTTGATTATTTGGTTTTGCTTCTTCTTTAACTTTAAAGTCTGGATCAATTAGTTTTTGGATAGATCTCCACATATTTCTATCGTTATTAGTTAAAAAAGTTAAAGCTGAACCATCTTTTCCAGCTCTACCAGTTCTTCCTATTCGATGAATATAATCTTCTGGTACTTGTGGAAGATCATAATTAATTACGTGTTTTATAACCGGTATATCTAATCCACGTGCAGCTACATCAGTTGCAACTAAAATTCGACTGTTACCATTTCTAAAACCTCTAATTACACGGTCTCTTTTACTTTGTCTTAGATTTCCATGGATAGCATCAGCTTTATGTCCATCATATTTTAATCGCTTAACTATTTTATCAGCACCATGTTTAGTTTTAACAAAAACTAAAATAGAACCACTTCTTTCAACTAACTGATTAATTAGTTCATGATATTTTTTGTCAGGTGTAATTTGAAAAGTTTCTTGTTTAATTTTTTCAATTGGTGTTGATAAAGATCCAACTGAAACTCTTTGAGGATTATTAAGATATCTTTGTGAAATTTTTAAAATATTTTCTGGTAAAGTAGCTGAAAATAATAATGTTTGATGTTTTTTTGGCACAAATTTTAAAATCAATTCTATTTGTGGGGTAAAACCCATGTCTAACATACGATCAGTTTCATCAAGAACAAGGTAATTTACTTTTGATAGATTTAAACTTTTACGTTCTACATGGTCATTAATTCTTCCTGGCGTTCCAACTATAATTCTTGCTCTTTTATTTAATTGCCTAAGTTGTTTTTGCATACTCTCGCCACCAATTAAAAGTGCGTTTCCAATTCCGATTTCTCTTATATTTAGCTTCAATACTGTTCCCATTACTTGAGTAGCAAGTTCTCTTGTTGGGCAAATAATTAGCGCCATCGCTTGCTTGTCTTTCAGAAGTTTGTTCAACATTGGGATCGTAAAGGCTAATGTTTTACCAGTACCTGTTTGAGCGGTACCCAAAACATCTTTTCCTTGTAAACTAATTGGTATTGATTCACTCTGAATAGGAGTTGGAACTTTAAAATCAGCTAATTCGATTGATCTTTTTAGTTTATTTTCGATATTAAGATCAGAGAAGTTCATTATGTTTGGAAAGATATATATTTAAGTAATTGAGTGTCTGCTTATATCTTTTTCTAACAAATACAATAAATAGTTTGAGAGGATTAATCTCTAAAGTTTACAAAGTCTATTGGAAGACCAATATCAATTGCTTTGATTGCAGCCATAGCTTCTTGAAGATCATCTTTCTTTTTGCCATCTACTCTTAATTCATTGCCTTGGATTTTAATTTGAATTTTAAGTTTAAGTTTTTTTATATCAGCAATTACTTTTTTTGCATTTTCCTGACTTATACCTTCTTTTAATTCACTTACTTGTCTAATGGATCCTCCAGAAGCTCCTTCAGAGCTTTTAACTTCCAATACTCTTGGATCTACTTTTCTTCTAATTAGATGGGTTTGCAACAATTCATTTACTTGCTTTAATTTTAATTCATCAGGCGCATTGGTAGTGACCGTTTTATCTTTTCGCTCAATTGATATATGAAGCCCTTTAAAATCATATCGATTGCCAATTTCTCTTACACAATTAGCCAAAGCATTATCAAATTCTTGATAATTAATTTTACTTATCACATCAAATGAAGGCATTAATATATTATACAGTATTAATGATCAAAATTTAAACTAAATTATAAAATTTAGTAATAATAAGGCATTTTAGCTTATTGAGTTAATTGTAAATAATAATATATTTAAGGCATGCTTAGTTATATCATTCCATTTTTAATACTAATCTTAGTAGTCGTTTTTATACATGAATATGGACACTACTATTTTGCAAGAAAATATGGAGTAGGTGTTACAGATTTTTCAATTGGTTTTGGTAAAGAGTTATTTGGTTGGAATGATAAATCAGGTACAAGATGGAAAATATGTGCAATTCCTTTAGGTGGATATGTAAAATTTTTTGGAGATAGGAATGTTTATTCACAAGCAGACCATCAAGAAATTTTAGAGAAATATAATGAAGAGGAAAGAGAAAAATTATTTATTTTAAAACCCTTGTATCAAAGAGTTTTAATTGTATTTGGTGGTCCTTTAGCTAATTTCTTACTTGCATTAGTAATATTTTTTTCAATATATACGTTTATAGGAAAAGATTTTACTCCCGCAGTCATTAATGAAGTTCAAAAAGATAGTCCCGCAATGGTAGGAGGATTAAAAGCTGAAGATATAATTTTAGAAATAGATGGAAATGAAGTTAAAAGCATTATGGAAGTTTCTAAGTTTATCACTATGTCTACTGGTGATTTTATAGACTTTAAAGTTAAGCGTTCTTATGATGAATTAATATTAAAAGTTAAACCCAATATTGTTGAAGGTGATGATGGATTGGGAAACAAAATTAATAAAAGAATGGTTGGTATTAAGCTTGGTGCCTACAATAATAAAGTTAACCATGTTAAATTAGGACCTGCTCAGGCTTTATATCATGCAGGTTATGAAGTTTATTTTGTAAGCGTTTCCTCATTAAAATACATTGGAGGAATGATTTTAGGTAAGGCAGATACTTCTCAATTGGGAGGCCCTATTAGAATTGCAAAAATTTCTGGACAAGTTGCAACGTTTGGAGCGTTGGCATTCATTAGTATGATGGCCTATATTTCAATAAGTTTAGGACTTATTAATTTATTTCCAATACCAATGTTAGATGGAGGACATTTAATGTTTTATGCGTTTGAGAAAGTTTTAGGCCGACCTTTATCTCAAAAAACTCAAGAAGGTTTTTTTCGAATCGGATTGTTTTTGTTGCTATCATTGATGTTTTTCACCACATTTAATGATTTAAAAGACCTAGGTTTATTTAGATAATTAATATTTTAAAACATTTAAAAAAGTCAATAAAATCAACATTTATTTAAGTTTTTACAAGATATTGTGTATTTTAAAATAATAAGCACTAAAAAAAAGCTTGATTTATCAACGTTTATGACAAGTATAAATATTAACCAACAAAACCGGAGCTAAAATGAACAAAAAACAACTAATTGCTAAGCTTTCTGGCTCATTAAACTTGAGCAAAGCAGATGCTGAGCGAACTTTTGATACAATTACCAACACTATTTTAGATGCTCTAAAAGGTGATGACTCAGTAAAAATTGCTGGGTTTGGTACGTATAAAGTAGCTAAAAGAAAAGCAAGAGTTGGAAGAAACCCAAGAACGGGTGAGCAGATTCAAATCGCTGCTTCTCAAAAGGTAAAATTCTTACCAGCTAAAGCTTTAAAAGAAGTATTCAACAGATAATATTTTTTTTTAACAGCCCTAACGTTTTAAAAACACGTTCAGGGCTGTTACTATATGCAAAAACTGCATAGCCAATTTTCCTAATCAGCGTTAGTTTTAAAAATTAATAAAACTATAAGACATCATTTAATCAAGTGGAGGTCTAATGACTAAAATAATAAAAAAAATATCAGCACCGATTCTTAGTTTAATATTTTTATTAAACATGAGTAGTGCAGGTATGGCAGAGACAACTGTCTCTGGAGAAGTTCAAGCGATATTTAATTCGCTTCTATTTTTAATTTGTGGTTTCCTTGTCATGTTCATGGCAGCGGGTTTTGCGATGCTAGAATCTGGTATGGTAACTTCAAAAAGTGTATCAGTAATTTGTGCTAAAAATATAGGTCTATATTCAATTGCCGGGATTATGTTTTGGCTTTTTGGTTATAATTTAGCTTATGGAATTCCTGAAGGTGGATACATTGGAACATTCACACCTTGGTCAGATGCAAGTGCAGTTGATACAGGTTATGCTGATGGATCAGACTGGTTCTTCCAAATGGTATTCTGTGCAACAACAGTTTCAATTTGTTCAGGTGCTATGGCTGAAAGAATTAAGCTGTGGCCGTTTTTCTTATTTGCAGCTATTTTAGCTGGAGTAATTTATCCAATCGTTATGGGTTGGCAATGGGGTGGAGGCTGGTTAGCTGAACTAGGCTTTTCTGATTTTGCTGGTTCGACATTAGTACACTCAACAGGTGGTGCAGCTGCTTTAGCAGGTATCATGTTGTTAGGTGCTAGATATGGAAGATTTGATAGTAAAGGTGAGGCAAAAGCAATTAAACCTTTTGCTGCTTCTTCAATTCCATTAGTAACTGTTGGAGTATTTATATTATGGTTAGGTTGGTTTGGATTCAATGGTGGATCTCAACTAGCTATTGGAACATTTGATGATGCAGTTGCTGTATCAGCAATATTTATCAATACTAATCTTGCTGCTTGTGGTGGTGTTATGGCTGCTGCAATAATCACAAGACTAATGTTTGGTAAAACAGATGTAATTCAAATGTTAAACGGAGCAATTGGTGGTCTTGTAGCTGTTACAGCTGAACCATTAGCACCATCACCTTTAGCAGCAATTTTCATTGGAGCTGTAGGTGGATTGATCGTAGTATTTGGAACTAAATTATTATTCAGTTTCAAACTTGACGATGTTGTAGGTGCAATTCCAGCTCACATGTTTGCTGGAATTTGGGGAACATTAGCAGTGCCATTAACAAACGCTGATGCATCGTTTAGTGCACAATTAATCGGTGTACTTTCAATTAACATTTTTGTGTTTGCTGTGTCATATGTAATCTGGTCAATAATGAAAGCTACGTTTGGAATTAGATTAAGTAAAGAAGCTGAAACCAAAGGTACTGACGTTACGGAAACAGGAGTAATAGCATACGCAATACGTGACTAATTGCATGCAATGCAATATAGAGGCTCTTCGATCTCCATGTCGTTATCTCATTGAAGGGCCTCTGTAAAAAAAGAATTAACTACAATCTCTCTCTCTAGTTAGTTAAACAAAGGCCCCAGAAATGGGGCCTTTTTATTTTACACATGCTTAAATAGCATAACTCTTTTGTCCTATGAGCAATTCATTATTTGCAAAACTTTTATAAAAGACGCTCATAACAAGGAGAGATAATGACTCATATTTTAAAAACATTTATTATAGGTTTAATATCATTATTAAGCTTTTCTAACTTTGCTTCAGCAGAAACAACGATGTCAGCTGAAGGACAATATATTTTTAATACACTTGGATTTTATTTAGGTGGTGTATTAGTTGCTTTTATGGCCGCAGGTTTCTGTATGCTTGAAAGTGGATTAGTAACAACAAAAAGTGTATCAACAATTGCAGCCAAAAATATTGGTAAATTTGCAATTTGTTCATTAATATTTTTTTTATGTGGCTATAATTTAGCTTACGGTGTTCCAGAAGGAGGTTATATTGGATCATTCTCAATGTGGAGTGATTCCTCTGAATTAGCTACTGGATACTCAGATTATTCAGATTGGTTCTTTCAAACAATGTTTGTATGTGCAACTGCCTCTATAGTTTCAGGAGCTGTAGCTGAAAGAATTAAAATCTGGCCATTCTTTATTTTTGCTGCAATTATGGCTGGACTAATTTATCCAATCTCAATGGGTTGGCAGTGGGGTGGAGGTTGGTTAGCAACTTCTGGCTTCTCTGACTTTGCCGGTTCAACTTTAGTTCATGCTTGTGGCGGTGCCGCTGCATTGGCTGGGGTTATTGTATTAGGTGCAAGAGAAGGAAGATTTTCAAAAACAGGTGAAACAAAATCTTTAGTACCGTTTGCTGCATCTTCAATTCCGTTAGTAACACTTGGAACATTTTTACTTTGGTTCGGTTGGTTTGGATTTAATGGTTTTAGTCAATTAGCGATGGGAACTTTTGATGATGTGAATGCGATTAGTAAAATTGCAGTTAACACTCATTTAGCAGGAGCCGCTGGAACAGTTGCTGCTGCTGTGGTCACAAGATTACTTGGTGGAAAAACTGATATCGTTATGATGTTAAATGGTGCATTAGCTGGATTAGTTGCAATTACAGCTGAACCTTTAACCCCAAGTCCTGTATTAGCAATTGTAATTGGAGCTATTGGATCATTGATTATGTACTTTGGTACAAAATTTTTAGAAAGTAAAAAAATCGATGATGTAGTAGGTGCAATCCCTGTACACATGTTTGCAGGTATATTTGGAACTTTAGTTGTTCCAATTAGCAATCCAGACACAAATTTTGGAACTCAGTTAACTGGAGTAATTTCAGTATGTTTGTTTAGCTTCATACTTTCTTACATTACTTTTAGAGTTCTTAAACAAACTATTGGTCTTAGAATTAGTGCTCAAGCTGAAAAACTTGGTACTGATGTTGCTGAAGTAGGTGTAAAAGCTTACGCAATAAGAGACTAAAATATCTCTCTATATTTTAAGGCTCCTTAGAAATAAGGGGCCTTTTTTATTTTTTTACAATATTTTGTAGAGTTTCCAATACTTCTTTTGCGTGGTCTTTAACTTTAACGCTGTCCCAAACCTTAAGTATTTTACCTTTTTTATCTATTAAATAAGTCGTTCTAATTATTCCCATAAATTCACGACCCATAAATTTTTTCTTTCCCCAAACTTTATACTTTTTAAGAACTTTTATTTCTTCGTCAGCAAGTAAATCAAACTTAATTTTGTATTTATCTTTAAATTTGTCATGACTTTTTAAACTATCTTTTGATACCCCATATATTTCACAGTCTAATTTTTTAAATTTAGTGAGTAATTTGTTAAAGTCATTTGTTTCGATAGTACATCCTGGCGTATCGTCTTTTGGATAAAAATATAAAACCAAATATTTTCCGATAGAGTTTTTCAATGAATATTTACCAACTGAAGTTGCAGGAATTTCAAAACTTGGTGCTTTAGAGTTAATTTTTAATGTCATATTTTATTTTCTTTCCATAATTTTTCATAATCTATAAAAGGTGAAAGACCATATATTGAATTAATGTTAGTAAAATGAACTGCTAAAGCAGGCATTGGACTAATACATAATTCTTTTTTATATATATCATGAAATGGTTTTTCAAAAGGATAATGTTCAAACTCACAAGCACTAACAAATTTTTTAAAATGTTTGTTGATTAGTTTTTTGCTAGTTAAAAAAGTACACAAAGACTCCTCGATAGATCTCCAGTGACAGTTATTACCTAGAATTATTTTAGAGTCTTCTAATTTATTATAAAGATATGGATAGTCAGCAGGACACATAATTAATTCTTTACCTATTTGTGAAGAAATCCTTTCATAAGAAAGGATCATTTCACCTATAGCATCTCTCTTGTGCAAGTAATCATCCTCTACAAAATAAACTAAATCATCACAGTTTTTTCCAATATTAAGTGATTGGTTTATATTTGACATATTTGAAATTTGATTATTAGTAACTTTATTTCCCTGATGATTAATTTTTTTAATTTTCTTTTTATAAAAATTTATATTTAAATCAAGAATTTCACTTTTAAAAAACTGTTTTTTTAAAAGTTTTTTAAATTTTTTAATAACTCTATCATCAGAGTTGTGATCAATTATAGTAAGTTTAACTTTTATATTTTTAAATATTTTTTTATTATTGTTGATTGAATTAATAAGTGATTTTAAAGTTTTTAAAGAATAATCTTTTTTATTTGATTTAAATATCCTTTTCTTTGATTGAGTTAGCATGTTAACCGAGGCACATGTTCTTAAAATTATATCCAGTGATCTGATTGGTCTTTTTATTTTAATTCTACCCATTGGTAGAACAAGAGATTGTATTCCTAAATTGGATAAGTTTTTAGTACCTTTTTTGTTAGCCGTAGGAAAACTAAGATTGCCTTGATCGACAATTTCATAATCAAAAAATCTACATAATTTTATAAATAGTTTTTTAAAAAAACTAGATTTTCTTGTTTTATTTTGCACCTTCATAAGTTAGAAATAATTAATTATGACAGTTAAATCAATTCAAAGTTTAGTTAATTCAGCAATGCAGGAAATAAAAACTATTACTGCAAACGAAGCTTATGAAATGCTTGAAGGCAATAATTGTAACTTAATTGATATTAGAGAAATAAATGAATTAGATAATACAGGTAGAGTTGAGGGCGCAAACCATATCCCAAGAGGTATGCTAGAAGTTTATTTAGATCCAAATAGTCCAATTATTCAAAATGGACAGGTTGATAAAAATAAAGAATTTATTTTATTTTGTGCAGGAGGCGTGAGATCTGCTTTGGCTGTAAAATCATTGAAAGAAATGGGCTATGAAAAAATTTCTCATATTGATGGTGGATTTGCTGCAATGAGCAGCAGTGGTTTTAAAATAATTTAATTATTATTTATCTCTTCCAAAGCATATTCAAGTCTATCTTGTCCCCAAAAAATTTTATTATTTACAATAAAAGTTGGAGTTCCAAAAACTTCTTTTTCAAAAGCATCAGCAGTTAATTTAATTAATTTTTCTTTGATAGTTTGTTCTTTTATAGATTTAAAAAACTCATCATTATCAATATTTAATGTATTTAATAATTTAGAAATATTTTTGATGTTTGATAAGTCTTGATTATCTTTCCAATAAGCGTCAAAAAAACAATTTAAGTAATCGTTTTGCTTATCTTTAATAACACTAATATATCCTCTCATTATACTTAGAGAATTTATTGGAAAATTAGAATTCCATTTGAATTTAATGTTATTTTTTTCAGATACCAAATTGCAATCATTAATATTATTCCTTAATTTATATTTATTAAATGCAGGGGAATCAATTCCGGCCAGCTTATGAAGACCCCCTAAATAAATTGGCTTGTAATTAAATACGATATTTTTATGTTTAAGAATTTTTTTGTGTGCGATATATGCATAGGGACTAATTATATCGAAATAAAAATCTATATGATTACTCATATAAACTAATTCTTTTTGCGTAAAAAATTCTAATTATCCAATACAAAAATAAACCTATTGGACCAATTAAATAAGTCACAATTAACGGAACAGCCATCAAAACTTTATTAATAGAAAACTTTTGAGAGTCTTTAACAATCCAGCCGCCAATAAATAAGTTTATTGCTATGAAGTGAGTCCAAAATATCATTATGTACAAATGGTCTTCAAACAATCTAGATAGCTCACTTAGACCCAGGTAAAGAGAGAAATTTCCATCAAAATCGTAACCAATTAAATAAGATTTGTATAAAATGAAGATGTACACACCACTTAATATGAAAAAAGGAAAAATTGATGTAACAAAAATTCTACTTAAATGTGATTGCGGAAACACTATCAAGATAAACCAAAAAGGTAGAACTCCAAGGTTGATCCACATGTAAAGCGTCTCAATTGTGAAATAAGTATAAATTTGTTCAATCATTTAAATATATTATATTAATTCTAACAATGATTCCTATAAGAAATAGAAAAAAAACGCTTCAAGTAACCGTTGATGAGATGCGTAATTTTGCCTTTGGTTATGTTGAAAAGTATGCTCCTTCAAAACAACAACTCAAAACTTATTTATTAAAAAAATACATGAAACTATCAGCTTCCGATGTTAGAAAAAAAGATGTAAATAAATTGATTGATATTGTTTTGTCTGACCTAGAAAAAAACAGATTTATAAATGATCAATTTTATTCTGAAAGTAAAGCCAAAAGTATGATCCAAAGAGGAAACTCAATTAATAAGATTAGAAATTATTTAATTGGAAAAGGAATTAACGAAACATTTATTAAGGAAACCGTCAATAAAATAAAGGAAGATAATTCTGATCAAGATTTTTTTTCAGCAATAAAATTATGTAAAAAGAAAAGAATTGGCCCAGCAAGAGCAGAGGATAATAGAACTTTATTTTATAAAAAAGATATATCTCTACTTGCAAGAAATGGTTTTGATTTTGAAACATCAAAAAAGGTAATGGATATAGAAAAAGATGAATATTTAAAAATAATAAATTTACTCTAATTTTTTATCTTTTTCTTCTTTTACAAGCTGATTTATTTTATTTCTTATATAATTTTTTACGAAAACAAACACTAACAATCCAAAAATTGAAACAGATACAATAATAATTAGTATTATTCTTAATTGTTCATCCATTATAAAATATTTTTATTTTTCAAAATTATACTTGGATTTTTTAAATCCTTTTTCCCGTACAAAATTTCATTTCCTTCAAAATCAGTTACAGTTCCACCTGCATGTTCTAAAATTGCATGACCAGCTGCTATATCCCATTCATATGCCCTTGGCTCAGCAACATAACCATCATATTCACCAGCTGCAACGACACAGAATTTCAAAGAACTTTTCATTCTAATATTTTCTTTTACTCCCAAATCATCATAAATTTTTTGAATTTCAGGCTTTATTTTAGTTGAGTATGAAATAAATTTTAAATTTTCTGTTTTCTTAGCTGGTAAATTACTTAAGTTTGTTTTTTTACCGTTGCTAAGCTCAAAAGCATTACCTTTTTCATATGAGTAAAACATTCTTTTTTTTGCAGGGGCATTTATTAATCCTGCAACAGGTTTGTTATTAATTATCAAACCTGCATTAATGGTAAATTCCTCTAAATTATTAATATAATCATAAGTTCCATCAATAGGATCAACAAGCCAGAAATCTTTTAAATTTAGGTTATCTTTATTTTCAGAGGCCTCCTCTGAAATGATAGGTAAATTGGGAGTAATCTCAGAAATTTTTTTTGATATAAATTTGTTTACTTCCAAATCACCATTACTTACTGGTGTATTGTCTGATTTTATTTTTTTTACCAAACCCTTTTCTCTTAATTGAATAGCCAAATCTCCAGCCTCTAAAAAATTATCAATTAAATTTTCAACAATCTCTTTTAAGTTCATCTTCATTTTACTAGTTTTTTTAATTCAACGTTTTTTGCATTAATTACTTTTTTTCCAGCATTTTCAAAGTTAACTGTCACTTTATCATTAATTATAGATTGCACTTGCCCAATTCCCCATTCTTTTTTTTGAGGATTAGTGACTTTGTCGCCTGGTTCATAATCTAAAATCATTTAATTTAACTTATATTGTAAATAAGTATAAATACCACCTTATGAATAAAGATTTTAATTCTATTGGTTTAGATAAAAAACCTTCAGATACTACTGTAGTTGTTGCAATGTCGGGTGGTGTGGATTCTTCCACTGTAGCAGGTATCATGAAAAAAGAAGGTTATAATGTAATTGGTATAACACTAAAACTTTATGACGGTGGCAAAGAAGTAGCTGCATCAAAGCAATGTTGTTCAGGTCAAGATATAATGGATGCTAAGCGTGTTGCACATAAGTTAGGTATAGAGCATAAAATTTTATATTACCAAGATAAGTTTAAGCAAGGTGTTATAGATAATTTTGTTGAGAGTTATTTAAAAGGTGAAACTCCAATTCCATGTGTTCAATGTAATCAAACTGTTAAATTTAAAGATTTATTTGAAGTTTCAAAAGAACTCAAAGCTGATGCATTAGTTACAGGTCATTATGTAAAAAGTATTACAGAAAATAAAACTACAAACATGTATAGAGCTATAGATGAAAATAGAGACCAAAGTTATTTTTTATTTAATACGACTAGAGAACAATTAGATTATTTAAGATTTCCATTAGGTGGAATGTTAAAAGATAAAACTAGAGAAATTGCAAAAAATTTAGATTTAAACGTTGCTGATAAACCTGACAGCCAGGATATATGTTTTGTTCCAAATGGTGATTACGCATCAGTAATACAAAAGTTTAGACCAGACTCCTTTCAGAAAGGAAATATAAAAAATTTGGATGGTGATGTAATTGGTGTCCATGATGGAATTATTAATTTTACTATTGGACAAAGAAAAGGAATTAAAGTTTCTGACAAAGAGGCTCTATATGTGTTAAAGATTAATTCTGACAAGAATGAAATAATAGTTGGACCTAAAGAAAAACTTGGAAAAAAAATAATTTCTTTAAAGAAATTAAATTTGTTAACAAACAAAGAGGATTTAGACCAAAATTTATTTGTGAAAGTTAGATCTACTGGAAGTCTTTTAGAGGCAAAAATTGATTTAATAGATAACAATAATGCTAAAGTTAATTTAGTAGTTCCAGAAGATGGTATTTCACCTGGTCAGGCATGTGTCTTTTATCGAAAAGACCAGTTTGGCCATAAAGTTCTTGGGGGTGGTTGGATTAAAGAATAATAGAAAAATTATTTTTTCTTGTTTTTTCTTTTGGCTCTTCTCTTTTTAGATCCTTGTTTTCTTCGGCCTCTATGTTTTTTTGGGTAACTCATTTAATCCTATTTTTAATTATATTGACGTTTTTCATGGGATATAGCATTGTCTTAATAACATATCAAATTTATTATGGGTAATTCCTTCAAGACTTTCCTGAAACATACCGCTAAAGATTTTCATAATCAGTCAGTAAATCCTCCCGTTGTAAGAGCCTCTACTATTATTTTTAAATCTATGCAGGATATTAAAAAAACACAAAATAAATATTTAAAAGATCCAGTAAGTGGAAATTTTGATTATGGCCGACAAGGAACATCTACAACATATGCTTTACAACAAATTTTAAGAAAAATAGAAGAATGTTATAAGGTTTATCTAACTCCTACTGGTTTTGGTGCAATATTTCTTGGAGTATTAAGCGTTGTGAAACCAGATGATGAAATACTTGTTACAGACTCAGTTTACTCGCCATCAAGACTTTTAACTGAAACATACCTTAAAAAATTTAATATTAGAGCAATATTTTATAATCCAAATGACTTTAATGATCTGAAAAATAAGATTACAAAAAAAACTAAGCTTATTTTTGTTGAAAATCCTGGAAGCAACACTTTTGAGTTTCAAGATTTATCTAAAATAGTTGAATTGGCAAAAAAAAATAAAATTTATACAGCCATAGATAACACTTGGGGAACACCTTATTTTCTTAAACCAATAAAGTTAGGTTTTGATATGTCAATTGTTTCTGCAACAAAATATTATTCTGGTCATTCAGATGTAATGGGTGGTAGTTTGGCTATAAGTAAACGAGTTTTTAAATTAGTTGAAGCAACAAATAAAGTTTCAGGATTAAGGTTAGGTCCTGATGATGCATATTTAATTTTAAGAGGTATTCGAACTTTAGATGTAAGATTAGATAAACATCAAGAAAATGCTTTAAAAGTTTCTAAGTTTTTATCAAAACAGAAAAAAATAATTAAAGTTTTTTATCCATTTAAAAAAGGTAGTCAAAATTATAAATTATGGAAAAAATATTATTCTGGAGCATCTGGTTTATTGGGCTTTAAAATAAAATCAAAAAATAAAAACTCAGTATTAAAATTTGTTAATTCTTTAAAACTTTTTGGTTATGGGTTTAGTTGGGGAGGGTTTGAAAGCTTAGCACTTTATCAAACACATCAAGCACTAGGTAAGAGACAATTTACACATGTAAATAGAGATGAACATATAATAAGAATGCACATTGGACTTGAAGACCCTAATGACATAATTAATGATATTAAACAGGCACTTAGATTTATAAAATGAGTAGAGAAAGTTTTACTATTAGCAAAAAAGCATTAATTACATTGATTGCTGCATCTGTAGTTGTAATTATTTCTTTAGGAATAAGACAGACTTTTGGTTTATTTTATTTTGATTTTAATACCGACTTAGATATTTCTATTTCTCATTTTGGTTTTGTTATGGGACTGCAGTTATTACTTTGGGGAGTATTCAGCCCTTTGTTTGGTATTATCACTGATAAATATGGAGGAGCAGTCGCTATTTTTATTGGATTTGCTTTTTATCTTGCAGGGATTTTATTTTTTTATTCAGGTTTTAATACTGGAGGTTATTTTACATTAACTATAGGGGTACTGGTAGGAATTGGACTTGGTTCTACTGCTATAGGAATACCGGTATCAGTTGTAGCGAAACACTTTCCAGCATCTAATAGAACTATTGCAACAGGTATTGTTACGTGTGCAGGATCGTTTGGATATTTTGTTTCACCTTTACTTGTAAGATATTCTTTAGTTGAAACAGGATGGGAAAATACTCTTATATATTTTTCTGTTCTTTTAGGACTTGGATTACTAGTAGCTTTATTTGTAAGTACACCAAGGATTCCTGTAGGAGTTAATCAAGATAACAATCAAACAGTAAGTGAAGCACTAAAAGAGGCATTTGCAAATAAAAGTTTTATTTATCTTACTTTGGGATTTTTTGTTTGTGGTTGGCATATTGCACTAGTTGCAACTCATATTCCTACTTACATGGCAGATAAAGGTTTGCCTGATTGGACACCAGCAATGGTTTTAGCTTTGATTGGAGTATTTAATATGGCTGGTACTATTACAAGTGGTTATTTAGCAACAAGGTATAGTAAGAAAAAAATTTTAAGTTCTATTTATCTATTAAGAGGAGTTTCCATAATTTATTTTATTTTCTTACCACCGAGTATTTTTAACTCTGTAGTTTTTGGTGTTACTTTTGGTTTTTTGTGGCTATCTACAGTTCCTCCAACAAATGGAATTGTTGCCCATATATTTGGCACAAAATACGTTGGACTTTTATACGGAATAGTTTTTGTAAGCCATCAAATCGGTTCTTTCCTAGGAGCATATCTAGGCGGTGTATTTTATGAATTAAACGGAAATTTTGACTATGCATGGTACGGATCTATCGCATTATCATTATTTGCAGGTCTGATACATTTACCTATTGTAGAGAAAGCAATTGAAAGAACTCAGCCAGCATAAATTTAAATTTAACCCTTATTTAGAGGATCTGTATCAATCAGATAAACCTTTAATTATTTATAAAGTAGACGATGGGTATAATATTTACACTGATTTTTCCAAAAAAATTGTTTTAACAAAAAAAAATATACATAATTTTCTTAAATCGTTAGAGAAAAAAAAATATAAAAAAGAAACAGATTTATATCTTGGTTTTTTTGGTTATGAAATTTTATGTAATTTGATTGGTATTAATTTAAAAAATAAAAAAAGGATTAATTTTTATAAAGGAATTTTTTATAAACCTGAGACAATAATTAAAATTAGAAAAGATATTAAAATCATATCAAATATTAAAAAAAATAAATTTAATTATCAATTTAACAAAACTCAAATATTAAGTCCGTTTAAAATTAATATTTCTTATCCAAAATATAAAAAAATATTTGAATTGTTTTCGAAAAAAATAAGACAAGGTGAGACTTATCAAATTAAAATTTGCACAAAATATAAGAATAAATCATTAATTAATCCTGTTAATTTTTTTTGGAAATTAATGCGAGTAAATGCGTCTCCTGAGTCATTTATGATTAAAGATAAGGATTACTCTATAGTAAGCTGCTCTCCTGAAACACTTATAGATAAGAAAAAAAATAGAATAATTACAAAGCCAATAGCTGGCACTTTTAAGAAAAAATTATCTTCTAATAAAAATATAGCTCTTAAATATTTTAAAAATAATGAGAAGGAAACCAAAGAACACAATATGATAGTTGATATGGAAAGAAGTGATTTATCCAAAATTTGTAAGCCAGGAAGTGTTAAAATACTCAAAAAAAAATATGTCGAGGAATACAAGCATCTTTTTCATTATGTTACCTCAATTGGTGGAATATTAAATAAAAATACAAAATTGATTGATATTATTAAGGCAATGATGCCGGGAGGATCTGTAATTGGTTGTCCTAAAATTAGAACTTTAGAACTTTTAAACAAACAAGAAAAAGAAAGTAGAAATATTTTTACAGGAAGTTTTGGATTTATTAAATTTAATCAAGACATGAAGTTTAATATAATTATTAGATCTATATTAAATTATAAAAATCAATCAGAGATTTCTGCAGCATCTGGGGTAGTATTAGATAGTTCACCCAAGAAAGAATTTAATGAAAATTATATTAAAGCAAAATCTTTATTAGAGTTATTTAAATGATTTACATTATAGATCATCAAGACTCTTTTACCTGGAATGTTGTTCATCAATTTGCAAAATTTGATAAAGTTTTTTGCTCGAATTATTACGAGGTAAATGATAAGTTACTTGATAAATGTGATGTAATCGTTTTATCACCAGGACCTGGATCACCAAAGGATTATCCCACTACTTCAAAAATTTATAAAAAATACAAAGGAAAGAAAAAAATTATAGGCATTTGTCTTGGTTATCAAATGATTTTACATAATGAAGGAGGTAAAATAATACAACAAAAAAAAATTTATCATGGTTTTCAATCCAAAATAAAAACAAATAATCAAAGTAAAATCTTTAAAAACAATCATCAGTTTAAAGTTGGAAGATATCATTCATTAAAATTAATGGAGCCATTTAAATCGAATTCAATTAATATAACTATGAGATGTAGTAAAACAAAAATACCAATGGGTCTTGAAGATAATAAAAATAAAATATATGGATTACAGTTTCATCCAGAATCTTTTTTAACAGAAAATGGCAACACTATTATTAAAAAAATCTTATCAGCTTAGTAATCTTAAAGAAGTTAAATTCAAAGATCTTTGGGGGTCTAGAGGTGTATTCACCACAATGCGAATGGTTGGAAAACCTCCTAAGTTAATACTTTTAAAACCACATATAGAAAACTTAATAAAATCTACAAAAAAATATGGAATAAGAAAAAAAAATTTAAAAAATATTATTAAAGATTTAATTAATAAAAATACTTTATACAAAGGTCCTGATAATTTATTTCGAATAGCGTTAAATAAAAAACTGATATCAGTCTCAATTAGAAAAAGACTGAAACCAAAAAGTAATTTCAATCTTTTATTGTTTAAATATAAACGAGTAGAACCAAATTATAAAAATCTTTATTATAAAAAAATATTAGCAAAATTAAGCAAAATTGACTCAACTAAATTTGATATTGCCTTGGTTTCAAATAATAAGATTTTAGAAACCGGTACCTCAAATTTAGTTCTTGTGAAAAATGGAAAGATTTTTTCACCAAAAAGAAATTGTTATTTTGGAAACACGCTTAAATTTATTGATAAAAAAATAAAAATTAATTTCAAAGATATTTCTACTAAGGAAATTAGCGAATTTGAGGAAATTATTCTTATTGGATCTGGCAAAGGAGTAACATCAGTTTCAAAAGTAAACGAACTTAAATGGAAGAGAAAAAAGAGTAATTGCTACAGGAAGTTAAATAAAATATATAACTCTCTTGTTTAAATATGAACGATCCAAATAACCCTTGTATATTTTGCAAAAAAAGAAAAGAAGAGCTTCAGTTTGAAAACGAATTGGCTTATTCATCTATAGATAGCTATCCTGTCTCAGAATTTCATAGTCTTATAGTTCCTAAAAGACATGTAGAGACTTATTTTGATCTTACCAAAGAAGAAATTCAGGCATGTAATGAGTTAATTTTAAAAACTAAAGATAAAATTTTAAAACAAGATTCTAGTGTTAAAGGTTTTAATGTAGGAACAAATGCGGGAAAATCTTCAGGTCAATCAATTATGCATTGCCATATTCATTTAATCCCAAGAAGA